>JBGSJY010000406.1:0-2321 GCA_041741515.1 Pirellulales bacterium
GGCGCCGCTCCGGCGACCGTCCCGCCGACCACGCCGCCGAGGCTTCCGCCGCCCTCGCTCGGGCGCTCCAGAACAACTCTCACGCCAACTACGGCGCTATCCTCGAAGGCTTCGCCGACCGCGGCATCCCGGTCGAAGAGATCCGCCCCCGCGAGAACGTGTTTACCTACGGGGCCTGGCAGGCGAAGGGCCGGCAGGTCCGGCGCGGCGAGCGGGGCGTCAAGATCACGACCGTCGTCGAGAAGGAAGAACGGGACAGCAAGACGGGCCAGACGAAGAAGGTCCGCTTCACCCGCGGTGTGACCGTCTTCCACGAGACCCAGACGTTCCCGATCGGTGGAGAAGACGACGGCGCGACGCTGCCGCCACCGCCGACCGGCGCGGGCAGCGAATCGACGACGCCACCGCCGACCGACAGCGCCAAACTCGCCGAGCGGTTCTACGAGGCCGCTGACAAGCTCGAAGCGAAGATCGCCCACGCCGAGCGGCCAGAGACGCAGAGGTACACCGCCCGGCGCAACGCGTTCTACCGCAGCCGACTCCACGATGGGGCCTGCCTGCGGGAGACGCAGCGGGCGCTTCGGGCGCTGGCTCTCGCCCACGCACGCGGGGCTGTCCCGCCAGCGGTCGCCATGTTCCGCAACGTGAAGGAGATCGCCTCGGCGATGCACCTCGACTCGGACCACGTCAGCAACGGCTATCACCCGTACCTCTCCACCAAGTACGGCGTGTACCTCGACAAGTCGGCCAACGCCCAGGCCCTGCAGCAGTTCGTCCGTGATGGGGGAAGCGGTGAGTCGGACGAGCAACGGCAGCGGCGCACAGCGATCGAGAACCTCGAGACGAAGGTCCGCGGCATGCAGCTGCCCGGATTCTTCCCGACGCCGCCGAAGCTCGCCGAAGTGCTCGTCGATCTGGCCAATATCCAACCGGGCGACGAGGTCCTCGAGCCGTCGGCCGGCATCGGCTCGCTCGCCGAGACGGTCCGAGTCGAACACCCGGACGCCACGATCCTGTGCGTCGAGAAGCATCAGCAGATGGCGCGGCTCCTGGAGCTCAAAGGCTTCGACGTGGTCTGTGCCGACTTCCTGGAAGTCGAGGGCCAGGTCGATCGGGTGCTGATGAACCCACCGTTCGAACAGCGTCAGGACGCGACGCACGTGCGGCACGCCTACTCGCTCCTTCGTCCGGGCGGCAAGCTGGTCGCCATCGTCTCGAACGGCACGTGGCAATCCACCGACTCGGTGTCGGTCCAATTCCGCGATTGGTTCAACCAGTTAGACGACGCCGATTGCATCCCGCTCCCGGAAGGTTGCTTCAACGGCGCCGATGCTTTCCGGCCCACCGGAGTCAGCGTCTCCATTCTCGTCGCTTCAGCTTGACCGCCGCGGCGACCGCCAACGAAGAAGAAGTTTTTCCCCCTCAACCCCGAAAGGAGTCCCCTGTGATCCCCAATACCCAGCACGGCCTCAGCCCGTACGAGTGCATCTCGGCGATGCAGAAGCACATCCGGCGCGGCGAGGAGCGCGAGGCGATGCACTGCTTCATGGAAATGGCCCAGACGTCGAAGAACTTCTTCAGCTGGGCCGTCAACCGGATCGAGGTCATCAGCCACGAGGACGTCGGTCTCGCCAACCCGCTCGGCGTGAGCTGCGCGGCGATCTGGATCGAGCAGGCCCGGCGGCACTACAAGGGCGCCGGCCGCGACGGCGGTTCGTACCCGATGATGATCGCCAACGTGATCCGCATCCTCTGCCGCGGCCCGAAGTCCCGCGAGGCGGACCACTTCCAGGCGGTCGTCTGGGGGGCGTTGGAGAACAACATCCCGCCAACGATCCCGGACTACGCGTTCTGTCACCACACGCACCAGGGCCGCAAGCTCGGCCGCGGGCTCGAGTTCTTCCGCACCGAAGGCTCAAAGCTCGTGCCGCCGCCCGAGCACGAGGACCCGTACCAGGCCGAGGCCTACAAGATCTGGGCCCAGTGTGCGGCTAACGGCCCCTCCGACGTCCAAACTGAGCTCCCGCTCAAGTAGGCAATCCTCACCACCCCAACCACGCGAACCCATGAAACCCATCGAACACAACTGCCCGCACTGCGGGAAGCTGATGGTCAAGGTCTCCAGCGGCCTGACCTGCATCGACGGCCACACGAAGATCCTGCCCTGCGAGGAGTTCAGCGACCGGTCCGTGCTGCCGACTAAGCACAGCCACTGCGAGCGGATGGTTCAGGTGCCGCTCAGTTATCGGTCGCTAGCGGCTATCTGCGATTACCACGAGCGTTACGGTCTCGGCGGTGGGGCGAGCCGACGGAGTGGCCAC
>JBGSJY010000407.1:0-2203 GCA_041741515.1 Pirellulales bacterium
CCTGCGGCCGATCGGCGAGCCGCTCGGCTTGTGCTGCCCGTGCGGCAGCGGTGGCTGTGGCGGCTGCGGCGACTTCTACTGGAACGAGTGGCACAGCGACCCCCCGCGGTGCTGCGACCCGTGCAACGACTGTGGCGATTGGGTCGGTCCGAGCGACACCCGCAGCATGCGGGCGCCGTACGACCACGCCTTCGCCCCGCGGCGGATGGCGACGCTGCCCGCTACCGAGACGATGGTCCGCTAAGCCGCTAGCGGCTTAGCGCCGGGCGAACAGTTGCTTGGCGCTGGCCGTTGTTTGATTTGCGAAGACATCGAACGCCTCGCCGCGGACTTCGGCCAGCAATCGCGCCGTGTGCGCGACGTGCCCCGGCTCGTTGCGTTTGACCTTCCGCACCGGCTCGGGCGAGAGGTACGGGGCGTCGGTCTCGACCAGCAGCCGATCGAGCGGCACGCTCCTGGCGACCTCGCGTAGCTCGTCCGACTTCTTGTAAGTCACCATCCCGGCGAAGCTGACGTAAAGGCCGAGCTCGATCGCCTCGGCGGCCCCCTCGGTCGTCCCCGTGTAGCTGTGCATGACGCCCGTCAGCGGGCCACGCTCGCGCGCTTCGCGAAGCATGGCCAGCACGTCCGCCTCACACTCGCGCATGTGGACAACGAACGGCAGGCCCGTTTGTTGGGACAGCCGCAAGTGGCGGTCGAAGTAGTCCTGCTGCTGCTCCAACGGGGTCGCGTCCCAGTAGCGGTCGAGCCCTGTTTCGCCGAGGCCGACGACGCCCGCCGCGCCAGCGAGCCTCACGATCTCGTCCCAGTCGCCCGGCTGCGCCTCGGCGACGTCGTTCGGCTGGATGCCGACGACCGCGTGCACCATCGGGTGCGTGGCCGCGAGCTCGACCACCGCGCGGCTCGAGGCGGCGTCGACTCCGATCGCGTTCACGTCGAGCACTCCCGCCGTGCGGGCGCGGTGGAGCACGTCCGCTAGATCGTCGACGAACGCGCGCTGGTCGAGATGGGCGTGGGTGTCGTAGAGCATTGGTTCGGCAGTTGGGAACGACGAACAGTGAACCATCGAGATAGACGGCGAGCCCACGACGCGAGTCGTGGGAATCCGCCGCGTACCCGCTTCACTCCCACGACTCGCGTCGTGGGCTCGCCGTCACTCGTGTTTGGGCGACTAACGTACCTCTCAACCAAATAACCCGCGGCAGGCTTCCTGGGCTACGTTAGCCAGCCACTCCGGCGCGAGCCCTAAGAGCACGATCGGCGCGGCGCCAATCGCCAGTAGTAATTGCAAGACGCGCTCGGGGCGGTCGGTTGGCAAACCCGCGGGCGGCTCGTCGAGGCAAACCGTCTTCACCACCCGCAAGTAGTACACCAGCGACAACGCTGTGTTCAGAACGGCGACCACCAGCAGCGTCGTCATCCACGGGCCGCCCGCGTCCACCAGCGCCCGTAGCGCCGCCAGCTTGCCCCAGAACCCGACCAGCGGCGGCAGGCCCAACAGGCCGATCATCGCCAGGCAGAGCGCGGTTGACGTGATCGGGGCGGTGCGGATGAGCCCCGCGTAATCGTCGATGCTCTCCGTGCCCCGCGTGTTGCGGATCGTCGCCACCGCGGCGAAGGCCGTAAAATTGAGGAACAGATACCCGGCCGCATAGAGCATCACCGCGGCGGCGGCCGTGTTGGCGCCCTGCGGGTCGTTCTCCGCCAGCGCCACGGCCGCGGCGATCGGCATCAGCAGGTAGCCCGCGTGGGCGATCGTCGAATAGGCGAGCAGCCGCTTTGCGCTGGTCTGCGATAGCGCCGCGAAGTTGCCGACGGTACAGGTCAGCGCCGCCGCGACCGCGATCAGGCCGACAAGGAACGACCGGGCGGGCGAAGCGGGGTCGGCAGCCGAAGAGTCAACCGTGTGGGCGACGAGCTGCGTTGTTGACGTGGTCACCTGGGCGTGGGCGAGCAGGTCGTACGGCAGGGTCAGCGACACGATCCGCAACAGCAGGACCAGCGCCGCGGTCTTCGACGCGACCGAGAGGAAGGCCCCCACCTCGGCCGGCGCCCCAGCAAAAACATCCGGCGCCCAGAAGTGGAACGGCGCCGCCGAGAGCTTGAACGCCATCCCCACCATCACCAAGACGCCCGCCATCGCCAGCGCCATCACCACGCCCCGCTGGTCGGGGTCGGCGGCGAGCGTCGCGAGGTGGGCCTC
>JBGSJY010000408.1:0-4247 GCA_041741515.1 Pirellulales bacterium
TCCGTTGCGGCAGGTCGTCCATCGCGGTGCGTGGCACAACGAGGTAGCCACTCGGCTGAACAACGGTCTCAGTAGTTGCGACCATCGGGTCGTTCTCCAATCAGCTCGCCGAGGAAAGAGCCCACCACGCACCGCGAGCCAATGGCGCGGGCGGGCGTGGTGAACTCAGGCGTCGACAGAGGCGTTGGCGGCAGCGGTCGTGGCAGCGACAAACTCGCGGACAAGTTGGCGTGTCGTGACGGGTCGACCCCCCAGAACGGAGGTCTTTAGTCTCACCCCGCCGACGCCCTTCTTTGTCCAGCGCCATGCGGTAGACGGCGTCGGCCGATAGCCCGTCTCTAGCTCAACGGCAGTCGAGACGGGGAGAAGTCTTTCGTCTTCAGGGACGGCGGATGAAAGCTTCGCGGAGCCTGTGGGGCGATCCATCAGAATTCCTCGCAGTGAATGTGCTAAGTAGCCAATTCACGAGAGGCTATGGTGACCGGCGGCGCCTGCTCGATAGCCAAAAGCGACATTAGTGGATTCTGTGCACTGAATTCCGACAATTAAGCACAAAGAGAAGGGGCGTCGGCTTCCGCGAGCTTTCGGAGGCCGGATTTCCTCGCGATCCGTCGGTACGCACGGCGAGCCTGCGACCCCGCGAAAGGTCGATCACTTTTTTTGGGGGTTGCCGCCCTGTATCGGGCTAACCGATCTGCCGCGCCACGGCGGCGCCCTTCTCAAAGTCGCGCTCGGCGTAAACCTGCGTCACGCTACAGGTCGCATGGCCCAAGGTGACCTGCGCCGCCTCGAGCCCGAACTGCTTGCGAACCTCGGTCGCGTAGCTGTGCCGGAGCCGATTCGGGCTCCAGCGGTGCTCGGCGTTCCACTTACGACGGGCCTCGGTGTCGAGTCCGTTGGGCGCGGGCCACGCCAATTCGCAGGCGCGAGCAACGGCGCGCCCGTAAGAGTCTTTGGTGTAATGATCGCCGACCGTGCGGAGCGGCGACGCCTTGACGTTGGTTCCGGGCCGGTCCCCGCACGACAGAGGCGTGATCCGCGCCGCGTGGCGTTCGGCTCGGCGTTTGGCTTCGGAGTCCGCCGGAGAGAAGCAATAGGCGTCCGACCGCCGCGCCAGATACCGCAGGAGAATCGCCTGCCCCCGCTCGCCGATGAACACGGTCCGCGTCTTTCCGTGGTGCTGCGTCTTGTGCGTCGCGGGCGTGTAGGTCCAAACATCGCCGGTGCGGTCCAGATCGCACGGCCGCATGGCGCAGACCTCGCCGGGACGCATGCCCGTAAGCCGCTGTAGCTGGACCATGTCCGCCACGACAGCAGGCAGGTGGGGCAGGGTGGCGTCGACCGTGGCGTCGTTGACGGGCTTCACGGGCTTCGGCTCGGCCGCCTTGGTGCGACCCATGCGAAGACCCGAGACCATCGTCAACGAGTGGTGCGTCGTAGACGGAATCATCTCTTTCGCCGCGGCCCACTTGAACGCGGCGACGATGCGGCGGACCCGGGAGTTGATGGTCTTCCGGGCGAGCCCATCCGCGATCATCCGGTCGCGGACCGCCTCGAGCGCGAGCGGGCCGAACTCGATAGCGGGAAGGTCGCCGTACTGCTTGACGGCCGCATTGATGGACAGCTCGGCGACATAGGCCTCGCCGGTCGGCACGCCATCGCGGCGGTAGTAGCCGCGGGCGAAGGCGAGATACCGGTCCGCCAACTGACGGACGGTGAGCAGCGACGCGGCCCGCTTAACGCCGCTGTCGAGCGATGGGGCCTCGGTGACGTTCAGGCCCAGCAGGATGCGGCGCACGACTTCGGCGTACCGCTCGTGGGCCTCGGCCGAGCCCCACTCGCCGAGATAGATACGCTTGTCCGGAGAGACCCAGACGCAGGCCAGATTACGGGGCTTGAAGTGGCAAAGCTTCGGTACTTTGACGGGCATTGGAGGGCTGGGCTAAGGCCTACCGTTACAGCGTAACGGTGTTTGGCTCGCCGGCAGCGCCTCTGACCGTCAGAGGGTTGGACCGTAAATGTCCACGCCGAAAAGGTTTAGTAGCAGTGGGCGATACAGAACTCGAATCTGTGACCTCTGCCGTGTGAAGGCAGCGCTCTAACCAACTGAGCTAATCGCCCGCGTATCCGGCCGGCGGAAAATGACTTTCGGCCGGCCTCAAAACGTGGCCCCAGATCGTAGCCGCCAGGGGCCGACCATGCTAGGCGTCGGCCGCCTAAGGAGGAATCAGCCGGCGGCCGACGTAGAGGAGGGTCCGGCAGCCGACGGCGCCGAGTCGTCGGCGCCTTCGCGACGATCGACCGCCGCCAAGGCTTCGTCCTCGGTGGCCGCCTCGTTGGGTCCGTAATCCGCTTGCGCGTCGTAAACCCTTTTCGAGTCGTAAACCCTGTCGCTAGCGCTGTCGTCGCGGCGGGGCGGCTCTTGCACGTCTTCTGACGTTTCAGCGGGAGGCTCGTGAGCCACCGAAGCGGGACCGCTGAGCCGGCCTTGCGCGCCCGGGACCGGGGATCGCGTGACGGCGCGGGCCGCCTCGTCCGCCTCGTGCATCGCGGAGCGGAACTCGTGCTGGAGGTCGTTCATCCCCCGGCGGAATTCCGACAGGCTCTTGCCGAGAGATCGCGCAACCGTAGGCAATCGACTGCCGAACAGCAGCACGGCGACGACGCCGCAGATCAAGAGTTGAATCGGGCTGAGGCCGAACATAGCAAGCTAGCCGAGTGGGGGAGCTTGTCGGGAGGGAAAGGACGCACTCACGTTACGGCGGCGCGCTTACTTGGGGTCGCTTTCGCTGTGGTCTTCGACTTCCTTCACGCCCTTCTTGAACTCGGTGATGCTCTGACCGAAGGCGCGAGCGATCGATGGGAGTCGCGTCCCGAAAAGCAAGAGCGCAATCACCAAGACGATGATGAGCTGAAGTGGCCCGGGGGTGAACATGTCGGAGATCGGCCGTGACCGATGCTGAGAGAGAGTAAGTCGTTGGACGCCCGAGACTTAGAGCGCTAGTATCAGTCTACGCCGACGGCGGCGGCCGTCAAATGGTCGCCGGGGGCCAGCCCTAAGCGGCAACCCAGGAGCCGGTAGACGTAAGTCCCCGGAGGCGCCGTGGGTGCAGTTCCAGGAAAAGTGCAGAGGCGCCCGCCGCAACTCCGGGGACTTACGTCTCCCGGCTCCAGTCTAGCGCCTTAGGGCGCCTTCTCTCGAGGCGATCCAGGGGTCGCGGCCGATCGACTCGGCGTCGTAGCGGTAGTAGACCTCCAAGGTCATCGCCGCTAGGGCCGTCGAGTAGACACGTCCGCCGTACCCCCCCCAAACGGTGTCGGGGTCCCAGCTCCCCGCTTCGGGCCCTTGGGCGACTTGGCGGGGGAGGATGGCCCACTGCATCGCGTCGTTCCACTGCCGCCAGGACTGCTCCGCGGCGCTGCTGGCAGAGCGATGGTGGTGCAGCCCGAGGGTCGCGTAGTACCAGTAGTAAAGGTTCGGCTTGCCTCCGGGGCACGAGCGGCAGGTCGTCGTCCCGGGCAGGTCGGTGAGGAGCCAAGCGGCCGCCTCGCCGTCCGCCGTTCGATTTAGCCGCGACACGCCGAGGATCTGCCGGCAGTACATCGCCTCGGCCGTCATCGTGCTGGTGGTGGGCCCGAGCTGTTGGTAGCAAGCGAGTCCGCTCTGCTCGCCGCGCCGGACCGAGGCGAGGAACTTCTCGCAACCGCCCCAAGTCGTTTCGGGGACCATGACGCCGGCGATCTCCGCCGAGCGAAGGGCCATCACGACCCAGCCCATCTGACTCATGTCGCCGCGGTCGCCGGGTTGGTAACGCCAGCCGCCGTCCGCGCGGTTCTGGGCGCGGACGAGATACGCGACGGCGGCTTCGACCGCCGGCCGTAGCCGCTGGTCGCCGCTGACCGCCATCGCTTCGGCGAGGGCGAACGTGGCCATCGAGTGGCAGTAGGTCTTGGCGTAGAGGGTCGCTTTGCCGGCCAGCAGGCCATTGGGCGCTTGCTCGTCGAGCAGGTACTGGAGGCCGCGCGTGACGACATCGCGATAGGGGCCCGCTAGGTGGGTGTGCCCGGCGCCCCCCATCGCCAGCAGCGCAAGGCCAGTGAGACCCGTCTCGGCGCCGGTTCCCGCGCCCTTGCGGTCTTGGTCGAGCGTGAAGGTCTCATGCCCCGCGCCCCAGCGCTTGCTGTCCCAGGCGCCATTGGGGCCCTGCGAGCGAGCGAGCCAATCAACGGCCGCCGCGACGGCGTCG
>JBGSJY010000409.1:0-5249 GCA_041741515.1 Pirellulales bacterium
GATCGCCGAACCGGGCGGCGCGGCTTCCGAAGCGGTCTGGGCCCGCGTCGAATGACGCCCCCCGCGTAACCCCCCCGAGCCGCGTGGCCGGACGAAAGTCCCTGCTAACTAGGCGTTTGCGTCGCGGCCGGTTCGTTGACAGCCCCCCTCGCCCCGCTACGATGGCAGGTTTGCCGGGCCATTTTTTGGCAGGCTGAGGGAACGCGGGGCGTCGGCCGTGCGTCTCAACTGGCCCGGCGCCGCGCCGCAGCTGCGCCCCATGGGGCTCACCCGCGCGTCAGCTCGACTCGTTCACTTCTATCGTCCAGCAGGAACCCCCAGGCGGGGTCCTCTCATGCATCGTTACCGCGTCAACCTCACGCTGCTCATCGCGATCCTTGTCGGCACGGTCGCCCTCGGGGGAGGGTCCTACGGGCTCTACAAGTACCAGAAGTCGCGCAACGCCAGTCGGCTGCTCGATCGCGCGGAGACGGCCAGGTCCGAGGGGGACCTGCACCGCACCGCCGAGTTGCTGATGGACTACTTGCGGATCCGGCCGCGGAACGAGGAGGCGATGGCGGACCTGTCCAACGTCCTGGCGGAGATCGCCGAGCAGCCCAAGGCGGAGCCCGTCGATATCCGCAACGCGATGGCCCAGTTGGAATCGACGGTCCGCGAGTTCCCCCAGCGCGACGACCTCCGGCGGCGCCTCGTGGACCTCTACATGTCGCGCCGGGTGCGGATGCTCAAGCAGGCGCTCGACCACGTGTCGCAGCTCCTCAACCGCAAACCGGGAGACCCCGAGCTCGAGACGCTGCTGTCGGAGTGTTACTTCGCCGCCTCCGACCCTAAAGCGGTCGACCATGCTTACAAGCTCATTGGCTACGACAAGACTACGAGCGAATTCGACGAGTCCAAAGCGGTCGCGCCGCACGACGCGGGCGTCTATAGCCGGCTGGCGTACAAGCTGAAGACCGAGCAATTCGAGGGCGATCTCGCCAACGAGGTCATCGACCAGATGGTCGCGGCCAACCCCGAGAGCGGCGAGGCGTACCTCGCCAAGGGGAGCTGGCTCGAAGCGAACGACCAGAAGGACGAGGCGATCACCCTAATCCGCAAGGCGTACGAACTCGACCCCGACGATCCGAACATCGTCATCACCAACGCCCGCGTCGCCCTCCGCGACGAGAAGCCCGAAGAGGCGCTAAAGCTGCTAGAAGCGGCGATCGAGAAGCACCCGACCGAACCCGGGCTGTACCAGTCCCTCTCCGAAGCGTCGATCGCCAACAAGGATTACGAGGGCGCGCTGGCGGCGTGCAATCGGGGCATCGAGGCGGTCCCCGCCGACCAGTCGCAGTTCCTGATGGTGCAGAAGGCGCGGTTGCAGCTGCAGCAGAACAAGCTCGACGACGTCCGCAAGACGATCGCCGACATGCGCAAGGGGGAGATGATACCGTCAGCGTTCCCCGACTACTTCGAAGCTCGGCTGCTGATGGACGACAAGAAGTACTTCGAGGCGGTCCAGATCTTCGAGAAGTACCAGCAGTACTTCGCCAATAATCCGATGATGGGGCTGGAGCTGAACGTGATGCTCGGCTTCAGCCGCGAGGCCCTCGGGCAGGACGAGCTGGCGCTGGAGGCCTTCAACGAGGCGATGCGGATCGAGCCCAACAACCCGATGGCCGAGCAGGGCCGTCTGCGGCTCATGCAAAAGATCGGCCGGGTCGGACCCGACAACGAGGGGGTCTCGATCTACGCGGCCCTCGCCGAGGAGCTGGCCAAGCCCGAAGACCAGCAGGACTGGGAGGCGTTTGACGAGCTGAGCAAGGACTACATCGAGCGGATGCAGCTCGGCGACGCAATGCTCGACATCCTCCGCGGCGAGGTGATGATGCGTCGCGGCAAGTACCCCGAGGCGCGGAAGCTGCTGATTGGCGCGTACAAGAAGGACCCCAAGAATCTCGGCGTCCGCCGCGCGGCGGTGAAGCTCTTCGCCGCCGACCCGGACCAGGGACCCGCCAAGGCGCTGTCGCTGCTCGACACGGTCGTCAAGGACCTCGGCGACATGCCGATCCTCCGGCTCGAGCGCGCCGACCTGTTGGCGATGATCAATGACGAGAATCTGTCCGAGCAGTTGTTCGCCCTCACCCAGGGGATCGACGACTGGGAGACCCCGCAGAAGGTCCAGCTTTGGAAGGGGCTCGCCGAAAAGTTCGCCCGGCTCAACAACACCGAGGCCCGTGCGGAGTGCCTGCGGAAAGTGACCGAGCTGGCGCCGGAGGACCTGCCGACGCTGATCGATTCCTTCAACGTCTCGCTCGCCGCCAATGACGCGGCCGGTGTCAAGCAAGCGCAGGACGCGATCCTCAAGCTCGTCGGCTCCAAAGAAGACCCGACCTGGATGTACGTCGAAGCGAGTCGATTGCTCAACGAGTGGCGCCAGAATGGCGGCGAAGGCGACGGACTCAAACGGGCGGACGATTTGACCGATCGGGCTCTCGCCACACGCCGTGACTGGAGCGAGCTCATCAACCTGAAGGCCGACATCGCGATCGCAGAGGGCGACATCGGGGAGGCCCTGGCGAACTACGACCGCGCGTCCACCCTGGGCCGTCAAGATGCCCGGTCGCTGATCCAGTACATCAAGTTGCTCCGCGCCCGGGGACGGTTCGCGGACGCGCTCGCGCAGATGGAGAAGATCAATCGCGAGAACTTGCTCCGGCTGCTCGGGTCGGAGTACGCGGAGTCGCTGCTGCAAGTCGGTCGCGCGGCCGAAGGCGTGGACGCCGCCAAAGCGTTCGCCGCCCAGGCGCCCAACAACGGCCCCGTTCAGCTGTGGCTGGGCCGCTATCTGACGCAGGCGTCGGGGTCCGAGAAAGAGGGCTCGGAGCGGCGGAAGACGCTGATTGAAGAGGCGGGCGCCGCCTTTGCCAAGGCGGTCGAGGTGGACCCGACGGCGGCGGACAGTTGGCTCGCCCTGGTGGGCTTCTACGCGGCGACCGGCGATCGCGTCAAAGCCGACGACACGATCCGGCGGGCCCAGCTGGCGCTTACCGAGGACCAGAACCTGATCATGTTCGCCCGCAGCTATGAAATGGTTGGGCGGACGATCGACGCGGAGTCGTTGTATCGCTTGGCGCTGGAGGGGGCCGAGGGCGCCGATCGGGCCCGCGTCTCGCGGATGCTCGCCCAGTTCTATCTCGGACCCACCTACAACCGGCCCGACGCGATCGACAAAGCCACCCCGCTCGTCAACGGCATCCTCAAAGACGCCGCCGAGGGGACCATCGCCTCGACCGACGCCAACGCGCAATGGGCGCGGAGCACGGCCGCGCAGATGCTCGCCCGCAGCGGCGCCTACCAGGACCTCCGCAATGCGGAACGGCTGATCGCGTCGAACTCGGATAACGGCGTACTGTCGCTCGAGGACCGCATGCTGATGGCCGAGATCCTCACGCCGCGCCCTGAGCCGGTCTCGCGCCTCAAGGCGGCGACGTTGCTCGAAGAGATCGGGTCCAACAAGCAACTGTCGAAGAAAGCGGAGCTCACCCTGGCGAAGCTCTACTTCGCGTTGGGCGAGTGGCGGAAGTGCCGTGAGAAAATGCTCGACATCATCGGCCGCTACCCGGACGACCCGAATGTGAAGCTCGCCTACATCGAGATGCTGCTGCAGCGCGGAGGGCCGGCCGAGATCGACCTCGCCGTGCGGCAGGTGCAGCGTCTGAACGAGATCGCGCCGAAGGACGTCGCGACGCGGGAGATGCTCGCGCGGGTCGCGTTCGAGAAGGGCAAGAAGAAGGAAGCGGCCCAGGCGTTGATCGGCATGCTCCCGCGTGACGCCAGCAAGATCACCGCGGAACAGATCCCGCTGCTCCGTAAGATCGCGATGCGATTGACGGAGTTCGATGACCCGGCCCGCGCGCAGAAACTACTCGAGTTGGCCGCCAAGCTGGGCGGCGTCAACGAGCGGTTTCAGCTCGCCCAGTTCATCGGCGAGCACGTGGATGTCGAGCAAGGGCTCGACGCCATGGAGGCGATGCGCTCGGAGATCGACGCCGAGCAACTCGTTCAGGGCGGCCTCGCCATCCTCCGTGTCGCGGAGGTCAAGCACGAAGAAGTCTCGGCCGACGCCCTCGCGCAGGTGCGCGGGTGGCTCGAGCGGGGTCTCCGAGAAGACCCCGAGCTGATCTCGCTGCGCCTGCAGGAGGCCGAGCTCTTCGATGTGCAGCACGAGTACGAGAAGGCCGCCGACTCCTACCGGAAGTTGCTCGAGCGCAAGGACCTGACCGGCATCGGCCGCGCGGTGGTGCTCAACAACCTCGCTTACCTGTTGGCCCTTTCGTCCGCGGATAAGGCCGCCATCAGCGAGGCGGACCGACTGGTTTCCGAGGCGGTCGATATCCTCGGCCCCGGCACCGAGATCCTCGACACGCGGGCCGTCGTGTCGATCGCCGACAAGCGCTACGACGACGCCATCGCCGACCTGAAGTTGGCGGTGATCGACAACCCGACGGCCTCGAAGTATTTCCACCTCGCGACGGCGTACACGCTGTCCGGGCAAGAGGAATTGGCCAAGGCCGCGTGGGACGAGGCGATCCAGCGGGGTCTCACCCGCGATACCGTCAGCCGTCTGGAGAAGGAGCAGTACGACCAGACCAAGCAAAAGCTTGACGCGGGCGGCATCACCAGCAGCCCGTGAGGGTCGGAAAGGCCGCTTCGCGGGGCAGTGATTTGGATTCGGGGGGCCCCGCGATTATCCTAGAGGTTTCCCGGCCTCCCGGCTGACCGGTGGAGCGTTCCCCCAGGGTGGACCGCCGGTTGGCGATATCTGGAAAAGCGGCGGAAGAAAGGACACGAACGATGCGGCCCAACTCTGCTACCCCGATGGCGACCCTGTGGGCGACCCCCTTCGCGACGGCCTTGAAATGCGCCGTCTTGTCGGTCGTCTTCCCGGTTTTCCTGGCGGCGCCGGTTTGGTTGGCGGCAACAGCGGGGAGCTTGGCGGCAACGGCTGAGGGGGTCCCAACAGCCGAAGCTCCGGCCGCTGGAGCGACGGAGGGCTCGTCGACGCCCGCTGCGAAGCGGTTCGATCCGGCGGTGTTCCCCGAAGTCGCCCCGCCCCGATCGCCCCTCGGGCACCACTACGCCGAGCTGACCGCTGCGCAGACCTCCGCGTTGCGACGGGGGTTCAAGCTGCCGCTCGACGCATTGGCGGTCGCTAAATCTCCGACCGACCTGGCGCGGGCGGTTGTCGTCGCGCCGCTGCCCGA
>JBGSJY010000410.1:0-2285 GCA_041741515.1 Pirellulales bacterium
CACGGCTGCCAGCTCATCGACACGGCGCCCGGCACGGAGTTCGACCCGGCGCTGCACGCGGCCATCCTCCAGCAGCCGTCCGCGGAGCACCCCGCCGGCACGATCCTGCTCACCGCCCAACCTGGCTACAAACTCCACGACCGCGTCGTCCGCGCCGCGCAGGTGGTGGTCTCTTCAGGGCCCTCTTAGTGGTGGCGTTAGGAAGGGAGATGAGGGGGATGAGGGGGATGAATGGAGATAAGGGGATCGCAAGCGGCCGGCTGACGCCTCTTCCCCTTCGAGCTTGATTTGGCGCGTGAAGCGTTTTGTGTTTAAGAGTTTGTAGGAGCGGTCGCTTCGCGACCTTGAAGAAAGAAATATTTGGTACAAGGGTTGGCTATCCACGATATGGGGCATTGCTCTCGAGGCCATCGCAGCCGACCGCTTGCGATCCCCCCCCCATCTCCAATCATGCCCCCATCCCCCTTCCTAACCTCCCCCACCCCCTTCCTCAATTCACTACCCAGATGCCCACGTACGACTACGTCTGTGACGCGTGCGAACATGAGTTCGAGTTGTTTCAGGGGATCAACGACCCCCTGAAGAAGAAGTGCCCCGAGTGCGGCAAGCCCAAGCTGAGGCGGCTCTTTGGCACGGGGGCGGCCGTGGTGTTCAAGGGCTCGGGCTTCTACGAGACCGACTACCGCAGCGACTCGTACAGGAAGGCGGCCGAGAAGGACAAGAAGTCGGACGAACCGAAG
This sequence comes from Pirellulales bacterium, assembly GCA_041741515.1. Taxonomy (GTDB): domain Bacteria; phylum Planctomycetota; class Planctomycetia; order Pirellulales; family Lacipirellulaceae; genus Botrimarina. The sequence goes on from JBGSJY010000410.1 coordinate 741, forward strand.
AGCGACTCGAAGAGCGATTCGAAGTCGGAGAGCAAGAGCGAGCCGAAGAAGGAAACGAAGAAAGCGGAGTCGAAGCCGAAAAAGTAGGGTCCGCTGTGCGGACCGCGGTTCGCGGCCTGAACCCTAATCGCCACTCACTACCCATGAGAACGATCCGCTACAAGCGGACCCTGCCATGCGCTGCCCCCTCTGTGACGCCGAGTTCGACCCCGCCGATTCGCCGGCGATGCCGTTCTGTAGCGAGCGCTGCAAGCTGATCGACCTGGGGCGGTGGCTCGAAGAAGGGTATTCTTTCCCGGCGGACGACGACCCGGAAAAGTACGAGGCGAACTGATCGCCTGCTGGTCGGCGCCCCTCTGCGACATCACCCGGCCGCGTCATGACGAACAACGAAGTACCGCCGAAGCCCCAGCGTGACGTGATCCGCGAGGTGGACTGGTTGGCGGTGGCGCCGTGGCTGTTGATTGTACGAGCGGCAAAGGCGGTCGTGGGATGGCCGCTTTTCTTCGGTGCAATCGGCTCGGTGTTGTTGACAAATAGCGTTGGCGTCGATCGTCTCATCGGACCGGTGACGACGGCGAATCGGCAACTGATACGGTACACCTTTCATTCCGTTCATCCGTCATTCGCTCTCCCGCTACATTCAGGCGGCACGCCCCATCTCGCACTGGAATGGTGGGTCTATGCAGGCAAGCTTGCGGCGTGGCTAGTCCTCGGGCTACTGGTTGCGAACTTTGCTGCAAATCAATTCGGCGATCGTCCGCGTCTGAAGACGCGTGCGCGCGCGAGTCAATTGTGGCGGCAATTGAAACGCGTCTTTGGCGCGATTGGCTTATTAGCGATCATCGCAGCGCCCTTCGTAGCGGCCCTTGCTACCTTCAGTTGGTTCATGGCAGACGAGCGTCTGGCTTCATGGGTGGGATCGCTCTGGGGCGTAGTCGCCCTAGGCGCTGGTGTTCCAGTGACTGTTGTTTGGTTTGTCGCCATACTCGCAGCGCCGTTGGTCGTGGCTGCTGTTGTTGTCGATGACGCGGATCCCTTCGACGCCGTCAGTCGCGCGACGGCTTATGCCCTTCAGAGACCAGTTGTACTCGGCTGGTGCGCCTTGGTGGCGTGGTGCGCTGGCGTAGCAGGTGGCGCCATCGTCGAGTGGCTCTTGATGGGCGTTGTGATGACGATGGAGACTCTTGGAGCTCCTAGTCAATTGCTCTTCAAGCACCAGTCTGCCGCCGCTTCCTGGGGATTCTTCGAAGCCGCTGCACGAGGCTTCTATCCCGCCTATGTCTTCACAGCCGGCGTCGCTATCTATCTCGTTATGCGACGGCAGGTCGATGGGCAGCCAATCGACGAGATCAGCTAGTTCGCCGATGAGGGGCCAGACGGCGACGCGTAGGTCCGCAGGAGGTCCGCCATCTTCTGGTGGAACTGGCCGCGGCTGACGACGAGGTCGAAGCCGCTCTCGCGCGCCGCTTCGAGCCGGGCCTCATGGACGTGCGGGCCGTAAGCGAGCAGCGTCGCGTTCGGCGCCGCCATGCGGATCGACGC
>JBGSJY010000411.1:0-15655 GCA_041741515.1 Pirellulales bacterium
TGGCGCTCTCGATCCTCAAGCTGGACACCACCCTCCGTGAGACTCTCCGCGGGAAACGGCTCCGCGCCGGGTGGAACAACAACACCCTTCAAGCCATTCTTACCGGGATCGCTGCGTGATTAGATGCGATTGCCCTGGGCTTACCGCCGATTGAGGAGTACCGCAACGACTACCCGATCGGACACGATCCCGGCTGGGGCGAACAAGAGCTGACGTTCCGAGAGCTCTTCTTCGACAAGGTTCTGCTCAACAAATACGTCTGGGTGCTGGCGCTCGCGAACTTCTTCGCCTATATAACGCGCTACAGCATGCTCGCGTGGGGGCCCACCTACCTCCGCGAAGTGAAGGGCGCCTCGCTGAGCGACGGCGGTTGGGCCATCTTGGCGCTGGAGTTCGGCGGCATCCCCTCGACGATCCTGCTGGGCTGGCTCTCGGACAGCCTCGGCGGCCGTCGCTGCATGATCGCGGCCCTCTGCATGATCCCGGTCTTCGGGGCGTTTTTGGCGATCCTCTTCACGCCCATCGGCTACCTCTGGATCGACATGCTGATGCTAATAACCATCGGGTTCTTCATTTACCCGGTCATCAACCTGATCGTGATCGCGGCGCTCGACATCGTCTCGAAGAAGGCCATTGGCACCGCGGCGGGGTTCATCGGCCTGTTTGGCTACGCCGGCAACGCAGTGCAGGCGAAGGGGTTCGGCTGGGCCGTCGATCACTACGGCGCCGAGCACGGCGTCGCGACGGGATGGAATATCGTCCTCTGGTCAATCCTCGTCTGTGCGGCGATTTCCTTCGCGCTGCTCGCCTCCGTATGGAACCTGCGAACCCGGACCGAATGACCCCGCGATCGGCCCGACGCAACGAAAGAAGCCACCCCAGGGACGCCCGTCGGGGACGCCGTGGGGTGGCTTCAAGTAGAAAGTGACGCCAATGGGGTTACGACCGGCGACCCAGCAACCCGGCAAACGCCATCGCGGCCAGCAACGCAGCCGCTGGCTCGGGCACGCGGACGGCCACACCCGGCGAGGCTACGTCTGGCGCGGTCGCGTTGGCGATGTCGGGATTATTAATCAGGGCCGTGTAAGCGCCATCGACGCCCGTGACCGACTCCGCCCAGTTCGATCCGATATCGTTCGCCGTCGTGGTGAACGCGGTCGGCAGAAGGTAGATCGACTGCCCGTTGACGTTGGTGCCATCGGTCGCGGGCCAGCCGCTGGTGTTCGACTCATAGTTGACGTCGTCAACCAGAACGTTGGACGCATCGAAGATCGCGACGGTCTCGTTCGTCGCTGACGCGCTGTTCGCGAGCGATATACCACCCGACGGACCGCCGGTGTAAGTGATCACCTGCACGCCGGCGCCCCAAATCGATTGGAAGGTCGCCGCGCTTTGACCGACGATCACCGCCGACGCGCCTCCGGCCAATGACGTTCCCGGCGTGAAGGGGTCCGAGTATGTACCGTCCTGCGAATCGCCGTAAATCCATCCGCTGAGGTCGGCGTCCGCTGCGCCGGTATTTGTGATCTCGATCCATTCTTGGAGGCCCCCTTCACTGCCGTTGGGGTTCCACATGATCTCCGAGATGATGATGTCGGCGTGAGCGACCGAGGTCGCCGCCAGACATGCCGCGACGATCGTCGCCGCCAGATTTGCTTTCATAAGACGCAACTCCTTGGTGTTAAAGGGAAACTTCAAACGACGGGTCCATAGGAGGAGGTCGAGGGACTATTCCTCGCCCGCTCCGAGAGTGAGCTGTTCGCGCAGCCACGCTGGCCGGTTGGTCGTGATGCCCCAGGCGCCGAGGTCCTGGTAGAACTTCGCTACGTCGGCGTCGTCCACCGTCCAGACGTGAAACTCGTCGTAGCCCTCTTCCCCCAGCCTGTCGAGGAAGGCGGCGTCGACATGTTCGGGTTCGGCCTGCGTGCCGAGCCCGTCCGCGCCGGACGCTTTGAGTGAGGCGAGGACCTGCTCGACGCTCGGCGTCCAGGTCCCGTCCTTCTGCTTCTTGTAGCCGGTCAGCCAGTGCGTCTTTAGCTCGGGCGCGAGCCGTTCGCATTCGGCGATGACCTTCTCGCTGAAGCCGATGATCGTGATCCGCTCGTCGGGGACGTCCGACTCACGCAGTTGCTTCAGCAGCGGGGCGACGATCGGCGGGCCGCTCTTGATCTCAACAAAAATCCGGCCGTCGCCGACGACCTCCAGGACTTCTTCGAGCGTCGGCATCCGCTCGTTCTTCCACTCCGCACCCTTCCAAGACCCCACGTCGAGCGCTCGCAGTTCCTCGGCGGTCGACTTCTCGATCACCAGTGGGCTGCCCGAGACGCGTTGGGCGTCGTTGTCGTGGATGCAGAGGATCTGGCCGTCGGCGGTGAGGTAGAAATCGCCTTCAAAAGCGTCGGCGCCTTGCTCCCACGCAAGCTTAAAGGCCGCGAGGGTATTCTCCGGAGCGTCGTGCGACGCGCCGCGGTGGGCTGTGATTAATTGCGCGGAGGCGGCGCCGGCGGCGAGACCCATCCCAACAACCAGGGAAAGCGGAGCGGCGTGGCGTACGAGATTCATCAAACTTTTATTGGAAGGGGCTGTGCTCACGCTGATTCCGTCGAGTTTAGAGTGCGCCGGCGTTAAGAACAGGTTAAGACCATTTCGGGGCAGATGAGACACAGGCGACTCTGCGCCGCAAGCCGCCGAGCCCAGCGATCGCGCCCAACCCAAGGCCTAGCGTGGCAGGCTCCGGCGTCGCGAAATTGGAGGACAGCTGCTCGGCGCCGTAGTTCGCCGCCCAGAGGTTGTAGTCCAGCAGATTCACCATGCCGTTGCCGTCGCCGTCAGCGGCCAAGTTGGTGGTGGAGCCGAGCGTATCCCGCCACACGCTGTAGTCGGCCGCATCGACGAGCCCGTCACCGTTGTAGTCGCCCGCCAGCGCGGAGCTAGGCAACGCCGAAATCTTGAACTCGAAGCTCCACTGCGGGTCGGTGCGTTCGATGCCCAGCAGAGGCGAGTAGGTCCGGACGCGCACGGTCTCGCCGTCGTCGAGGAACTCGACGATGCGGACCCAGCCGTTGCCGCCCTGGGTCTCGAACTGCGTGTTGAAGAACATCTGCTGGACGACGTGGCCGCTCACAGCGCTCTGCAAATAGCCGGTACCGTCGCCGCCGAAATGACCGTTGAATAGCATCTCGAAGTTGGCGTTGGGACGGACCAACTCGTTCCACAGCTCGGACCCCGACGCGTCTTCGGGAACTCTGCTGCTGGTGTAGCGGACGTTATCCCCGTTGAGGTAACCGTGCGTCAGCAGAATGGCGGTGTGGTCGGCGTACTCGGGTAGCGACGCGATCGAGTTCGCCCACGCAACAGTGTCCGGCCTCGGCTCCCACTCCAGATTGAGGACCAGAATCTTCCGCCCGTCAGGGGCCACGAAATCGAAGTAAGCGTTTTGCAGCTCGCCGGAGACCATCTGCCCCTTGAGGATCCCGCCCTGTGCCGGATCAACCAGCGGGTTGTCCGTCGCCTTGATGTAATCGTTATAGTAGGTCTGGCGGCTTTGAGAGTCGGTCGTGCCGTGGTCGTGGTTGCCGGCAGCGACGATATAAGGGACCTGCCCGTTGAGAACGCTTATCGATTCCTTGCCATTGGCCCACTGCTGAGCGCTGGTCTGGTTGCCTGAGCTCGGGTTGTTCGTGTCGTTGTTATTGACGAAGTCTCCTTCCTGCATGACGAGTTGGATCTTGTAGGCGTCGCGGTTGTCGCGAACCCACTCGGTCAACTGCGTGAACTTGTCGGCGTGCACCGAAGACTTGACGTAGTTCTGCACGTCGGGGAGCACCACCATCGACCAAGCCGCGTCGGCCGAAGGGACGAACGGCGCCTGGGGAGTTGTCTCGACATATCCGGGCGACCCGTGATTACTCTCGCCGTCATACTCTCGGTAGGCGATCCCATAGACGCCCCACGCCGAAGGGAGCCAGTTGGCGCCAAGGTCGTTGGCCGCTGCCGACAGCCCCTCGGGACGTATCGAGAGCGACGCGCCCTGCGTGCCGTCGATCCGCGGCCAACCATTGACCTGATCGAAATTGACCTCGTCCCGGATCAAGCCAAACGCGTCGCGCAGTGCGACGGTCTCATTCGTCGGGCTGGGAGTGTTGGCGAGCGTCGGGAAACTGGCGACCTGGATACGACGGATTCTAGGACCCCAAAACGAGTCAAAGCCGGTTGCGTCGCCCGTAACGACCAGGGCCTGCCCGGCGCCAATCATCGTCCCGGAAGGGAACGGCGACGCCCATTGATTGTCTTGCGAATCGCCAACGACCCACCCCGTCAAGTCGACGGGCGCGGCGCCCGTGTTGAAAAGCTCGAGCCATTCCTTGTTGTAGCCCGTGCCCGAGTCGGAGCCCGAGGGGTTGTACATCACCTCACTGAAGATGACCTCGGCGTTCGCGCCGGCTGCAATATGCACGAGCGCAAGGGCGCCGACAATCGATCCACGAAGCCGACCAGCGGAGCCGAGGATCGTAGCCGGTCCTTGCAGAAACGAAGGTAGGCGGCCGAGCCATACCGCAGGCCAGCAGCAAGCCGCGATCGGTAAGGAAACTGCCAAGCCCTCGTTACGCGTTTTCAGAGACGCCGTCGAACTCGTGAAGCGGTTTGCGATCGACAACAAGTTCACTAGACAGAATTTCAGCGGGAGGATCGACTCGGTGCAAGCGGCGACGCCCGACGCGTCACCGGTAAGCTGACAAGAGCTGTAGGCGGGGCCCGACTGACGGCAAGCCAGGCTGGATGTGCCGTGATAACAGGGCCAAGTCGAGGAGATAAGTGGCCTTCATCATTAATTCACACGACGCCCGGTCCCCGTCGGATGACCTGGCAGCCGCCAAACCAATCCGTCGCCTACGCAACCTGCCCCGAGCCGAGCATCCCTCCCCCCAACGGGTATCCGCAGAGGATTAGCCGGCGTCAGGCGCCGAGTCGGTCGAGGTGAGTTGACGGTAGCGGCGGAGCTCTTCGGTTCGCTCGGCGTCGCCCCAACCCAGCCCCTTCGCCATCCAGTCAGCGACCCGTCCCGCGACCGCGGCGTGGTCGTGGCAGTAGTGGCGCCAACTGGTGCGACGCAGCATCACGTCGTCGAGATGGCGCGCCCACTCGTGCCGGCAAGAGTGTGCGACGGCCTCCTGAGAAATCTCCGGCGGGAGGAGGCCCACCGTGGGGCCGGCGACGCCCTCTAGCAGCGGCTTCGCAGCGGTCTCGCACGGCTTCGCGCTCAGCTTGCTGTGGCGGACGATTGCATCGACCGTTTCTTCGGCCATCAGCCGGTAAGTCGTCAGCTTGCCGCCGGTCACGTCCCACCAGCCGGGGTGCGACATCGACACGTTATGCCGGCGTGAGATGTCGGACGGATCGCCATTGGGGTCGGCGACCAGCGGACGAAGGCCCGACCAGGTGCTGATGACATCGGCAAGCCCGAGCTTTGCCGCCGGGAACGCCGTGTTCGTGACGCCGAGGACGTAGTCGATGTCGGAGGGATCGCAAGACGGTTCTTCAAGCGGCCCGTCGTAGTCGGTGTCCGTCGTGCCGAGGATCACCCGATCGCCCCAGGGGATGGCGAAGAGGATCCTCTCGCCCTCGGCCATCACCACCGCGTCGGGAATCGTCAATCGACTTCGATCAACGACCAGATGCACCCCTTTCGTGAGCCGTAGCGCCGTCGCCGAACCGGGGAGGCGGTCGGACCACGGACCGGTGGCGTTGACGACCGTTCGGGTCGTCACCTCGGTCACGCCCTGCGGCGTGGCGAGCTGACACCGCCAGAGCGAGCCGTCGGGATCGGCGCTTTCAAACCGGGTGTAGTTCAGCGCGACCGCCCCGTGAGCGGCGGCGGAACGCAACGAGTCGATCGCCAGCCGGGCGTCGTTGGTGAGCGCGTCGTAGTAGCGGACCGCGCCGTTGAGGTTTTCCTTCGCCAGCCCCGAAACGTGCGACAGCGTCGCCGCGCGGCCCATCGTGGTGCTGTTCCCGAAGTTCCGCATCCCGCACAGCAAGTCGTAGGCCTTGACGCCGAGCACCAGCTTCCACATCGGCCAAGCCGACCGCGCGTAGGACGGGAACACAAACGCCAAGGGGACAGCGAGGTGCGGCGCGATCTTGCCGATGGTGCGCTTCTCGAGGCTCGCTTCGCGGACCAGGCCGACACGACCCTGCGCCAAGTAACGGAGGCCGCCGTGCAGCAGACGGCTCGATCGGCTGCTCGTCCCCGATGCGAAGTCTCCCTTGTCGATGACCGCCACCCGGAGCCCACGCATGGCCGCGTCGCGGGCGACCCCGGCGCCAACGATGCCCCCGCCAACGACGAGGACGTCAAACGTGCAGCCCTCGAGCTGCGAAGCAGCCGAAGCGGAAGATCCGACGGTGGTAATACGCTCGTTCATTTCTTGTTGTGAAAATAAAAAGGCCCCGCGGGAACATCCGCGGGGCCTTTCTCGGTTGGCACTGGCCCGTGCAGTCTTCTAAGTGGATTCTCGTATTAGGCGGGGTAGCGCTATGTCGGACGAATCATTTTGGCCTCGAGCACTGGATGAAGGTGGAAACGCGTGGGCGGCGTGTTAGGCGACGCAGCGGCTTGATAGCGGGCACGAGGCGGTCGTAAACGCAATCGTTGCCGCGAGCATCAGCCCCGATGGCTCTGGCGTCAACGGCCCCGCTGGCTCACTGAGCGACGACGCAGACAACACAAGCTGATAAAGCTGCACCGCGTGGTAAGAGCCCGACACCCGCACGAAGTATTCGCCCGGCGTCAGTAGGTTGATCAAGAGGAGATCGGACGCCTCCGCCGGCGCACTGTCGGCCGTGGCCAGCACCCCTCCTCCATCGGCTTCCCCGTCGGCGCCGAGGAGCTCGAATCGCAGGTTGTTGCGCGCCGCCGCGTCCGTGAGCGACTGCTGGCCGCCGGGCAGTCCCTGGCGATACGTCCCGCCGAGCGGCGTCAGCGAGATCTCAGCTCGCAGCGGCTCGTCAATTCGGAACGAGTAGACGTCTTGGTCGGACGCGTTCGTGATGCTGACAAAGTTGTGGTCTTTTCGGCCGATCGCGCCGAGGCCGGCGGCGTCGATACCGATGGCAAGCGGCGTCGAGTGGCTTAACAGCCCGAGCGCTGTCGCCAACGACGGCGAGCCGTTGCCTCGGCCGTCGTTGGAGCGTTCGTTGACGTCTCCGTACATCCAATGGACGCCCCTGATGTCGTCGAGCTGCGGCCCGTCAAACACGAGGTTCAGCTGGGGCTCGAGCAGCGAGTCGCTGTCGCTTGACTAGACGTGCCCCAGGCCCAGCGCATGCCCCACTTCGTGCATCACGACATTGCGGAGCCGCAGGAAGTTGTTGGCTGGGTGAGTCAGGTAAGCAATGTCCGCCGTGTCCAACAGGATGTCGCCGCTGTCGGGGAAGTTGCTGAGGGCGAGCGCGCCACCGGGGCCGCTGAGCACGCGCCCGCCGATCCGCACGTCGCCCCGCACGCCGAGCACGCCCGCGCTCGGCCCGACAACCGCGCCGTCGTCGTTGGGTTCGTAGACAAATCGCACGCCGCTGACTTCGCTCCAGCGCTCCATCGCTGACTCGAAAAGCGAAAACCACGGCCGAGACGTCAGGTTCGGCGCCGCGTTCTCAACGTGAAAGGCTGCGTCCAGAGAGGCGACCAGGCCGTTGATAGCCGGTCCCGCTCCCGACCCCGTTGTTGCCGTCCCACCGGGAGGCAAGCTCCACGTCAGAGTGATGGGCAGGCCCGCAGAGTAGGTGTACCCGAATGCGGTTACGCCCCAGCGTTGCTGCGCGAGGTAGCCGTACGAACGGGGCGGATTCGCGAAGACTGCTGCTGCAACCGCGACGGCAATTGCCGTGCGGCCCAGAGTGCTGCGGTACGACTCGCGAAACGTCATGCGTCGTCAGGGTTTTGGGAGCACGCAGGCGGCACAGCGGCCGTTAAAGCGCGGGTTCGATCGTTCGGCAGTGGGGTCGAGAAGAAGCGGTGAAAAGTGCGCGGAAACCAATAAAAAAAGACTCTGCGGAGTAACCGCAGAGCCTTTCTCGATTTACTCGGGCTCAGTGCTTACTTGATATCGCAGCGGCGGTTGACGGCCGCTGCGGATCGTAGTGTTGCTGTTCCTAAGGTAATACCCTCGATCGTGCTCCGTCAACATTGCTCGCCCAGACGAATCAATATTCACCGGTCCACCGTCGCCACCCATCGACCTTCAAAGACACACCCCCGCACCAGCTCGAAGGCTCTTCGCGGTCCATTGCGCTGCGGCTTTTTTGCAGCCGATGCCCCCCCTCAGTCGGCAAGCCACCGTTTCGCGCGGGTCACGGCCGACGTCCAGCCGCGGATCAATCGTTTCCTCTGCCCTGGGGCGAGCGCGGGAAGGAACTCGCGGTCAAGCTCCCACTGCCCAGCGAGCTCCGCAGGGCTCGCCCACACCTTCGCCGCCAGGCCGGCCAGGTAGGCGGCGCCGAGGGCGGTCGTCTCGGTCACGACAGGACGCTGCACCGGCTTGCCGAGCAAATCGGCCTGGAACTGGAGCAGGGCGTCGTTAACCGCGGCGCCGCCGTCGACGCGTAGCGTCTTGAGGATCGCCCTGGAGGGTCCCGCCATCATCTCGATCACGTCGCGGCTCTGGTAAGCCATCGCTTCGACAGCCGCCCTGGCGATGTGTCCGCCGGTCGTCGAACGATCAAGGCCAATGATCAGCCCCCGCGCGTCCGAGTCCCAGTGTGGCGCGCCGAGCCCAACGAACGCTGGCACGAAATAGACCCCGCCGCTATCGGGTACGCTCTGGGCGAGCGACTCGATCTCACTCGACTCGCGGATCACCTTCAGCCCGTCGCGGAGCCACTGGACCGTGGCGCCGGCGATAAAGATCGAGCCCTCCAGGCAGTACGTAATCCGCCCGTCAATACCCCAGCCGATCGTCGTCAGCAGCCCGGGCGGCGGGGCGATCGGCTTGTGGCCGATATTGAGCAAGATGAAGCAACCGGTGCCGTAAGTGTTCTTCGCCATCCCGCGCTCGAAGCAGGCCTGTCCGAACGTGGCGGCTTGCTGGTCGCCGGCGACGCCAAGGATCGGTATCTCCGCGCCGAAGACCCCCTTCGCGGTCACGCCGAAGTCACCGCTCGAATCGCGCACTTCGGGGAGCATCTGCCGCGGGACCCGCAGGATCTCGAGCAGCTCATCGTCCCAGTCGAGCGTGTGGATGTTGTACAGCATCGTACGGCTGGCGTTGCTGTAGTCGGTGGCGTGGACCTCCCCGCCGGTCAGGTTCCAGAGCAGCCACGAATCGATCGTACCGGCCAGGATCTCGCCCTTCGCCGCTCGGCGGCGGAGCTTGTGCTTGTCGAGCAGGTAACGGATTTTGGTGCCGCTAAAGTACGCGTCGATGACCAGCCCCGTCTTCGACCGGATTGCCTCCTCCCAACCCGCCTGCCGGAGCTTTTCGCACAACGGCGCGGTGATACGGCTCTGCCAGACGATCGCGTTGTCGATCGGCCGGCCCGTCTTGCGTTCCCAGAGGACGACCGTCTCACGTTGGTTAGTGATGCCGATCGCCGCCACGTCCGCCCCCGCGGCGCCCGCCTTCCGCAATGCCCCGCGCGCCGTTTTCAGCTGAGACTTCCAGATCGCGAACGGATCGTGCTCGACATGTCCCAGAGCGGGGTAGATCTGCGGAAACTCCTGCTGCGCCGCGGCGACGGCTCGGCCGCGTCGATCGAAGAGGATGCTGCGGCTCGAGGTCGTTCCCTGATCCAGCGCGAGGAGAAGTTTTGCCACAGCGAGACCCCTAGGGAGAGAAGCAACTCAAGCGCGGAACGCCGGAAACTAAGCGGACTAGAAGCCGAGGCTCCGCCACAAGTAGGCGCCGGCAACGCCGCCCATGAGGGGGGCGACCACCGGGACCCACGAGTATTGCCAGTCGGAGTTCCCCTTTCCACCGATTGGCAGCAACGCGTGAACCAGCCGCGGCGCGAGGTCGCGCGCCGGGTTGATCGCGTAGCCCGTCGGGCCGCCGAGTGACAGCCCGATCGCCAGCACCAACAGCCCCACCAATAGCGGGTTCAGTCCGACGCCCAACACGAGCGGCAGGTCGATCGTCTCGCTCGCGACCGAGCCCGAGTTGTCGCCAATCGCCAGAACGCCAAAGATCAACAGCGCACTCCCGATAAACTCGGTCACGAAGTTCCAGCCCGTTGAAGCGATCGCAGGACTGGTGCAGAAGCAGCCGCGGATCGCGGCCGGGTCGTCTGTCGCGTCGAAGTGGCTTTTGTACGTTAGCCACACGAGGACGGCGCCGATCGCCGCCCCGGCGAACTGCCCGGCGAGATAACGGGGCGCCTCCGTGGCGCTGATCTCTCCCAGACTAAGCAGGGCGACCGTCACCGCCGGATTGATGTGCGCGCCGCTAATCCGCCCGACGCAGTAAACGGCGATCGCTACCGCGAGGCCCCAGCCGGCCGCAATGCATATCCACCCGCCCGCACGACCAAAGGTCCCCTGAAGGCAGACGTTCGCCACCACGCCGTTGCCCAGCAGCACGAGGATCGCGGCGCCGACAAGCTCGGCGAAAAAGATTTCTTGCATCGCGAAATCCGCGTAGTGAGGGCTGATGGAAAAGAGAGGCCGGCAGCACAGAGGAGGACACACGCCCGACCAGCGGAGAGTAACCCGTCGGTCGGAACTGCGCGACGAGCTTTGTAGACGCTACCGGTCGCAGGGTCCAGCACGCCCTAGCTGGGGCCGCCTCCTGGGAGCGATCACAAAGGGGAAGTCGGCCCGGAGCCCGCCGGATGCCCTTCCCTTCGTCGGCAGGGCGCGACCGGCCCCTTTCTGACGGGTTCTCGGGCGGCGCCCCTTGTCGCCGAGTCCCTGAAATCTCGGGCAAAAATCCCAGGCGACGGGCCGGCCGCGCGGCCACCCACCGGCGGCGCCGACCGGATAGGCTCGCTTGGCGCAGACGTACTCGGTAGCGGACATTAGGTTGGCTTGGCTCGATTCATTCGCCGTTGGGCCTCTGAGTATCGAGAACAACCTATGCAAGTTCTGCTGATCGAGGATGACGCCGCCCTCGGCAAGGCGATTCAGCAAGGCCTCCGCGAGGCCGGCATGGACTGCCAGTGGCGCCGCAACGGCGTCGATGGCCTCGACGCCGCGCTCGCCCAGCAATCCGACGTCGTCGTCCTCGACCTCTTGCTCCCCGACTTGCCGGGGCTCGACGTCCTCTCACAGATGCGGTCCAACGGGGTGCGGACGCCGGTGCTGGTCCTCTCGGCCCTGGGTTCGATCGACGACCGCGTGACCGGACTCGAGTCAGGCGCCGACGACTATCTCGTCAAACCGTTCGCCTTCGCCGAACTGCTCGCCCGCCTGCAGGCTCTCGCCCGTCGGGGCGCCGAGTCGCCCTCTCAGGAATACCGCGTCGGTGCGTTATCCCTCGACCTCGCCTTGCGCCGCGTCACGCGCGATTCGAAGGAGATCGACCTCACCCCGACCGAGTTCAGTCTGCTGGAGTACCTGATGCGACACGCCGGCCAGGTGCTGTCGCGACGCATGCTCTGCGAGCACCTCTGGGACGCCGACTGGGAAGGGGTCACCAATGTCGTCGATGTCCACGTCTCGCGACTGCGCGGCAAGATCGACCGCGGCTTCTCTCCCCCGCTGTTGCACACCGTCCGCGGGCGGGGCTACGTGTTGCGCCCGACAGAAGACAGCGGCGCCGACGACGGTCCGCCGGAGGCTTGCGGCGACTAGTGCGTGTACGACGGCCAGTCTCGTTCTTTCACTCGGTGCGGTTCCGTATCGCCGCGCTGACGACGCTCGCGGTCGCCGTCGCCGCCACCGCTGCGCTGCTGGGGCTCCGCCAGGCGTTCTACTGGACGCTCTTGCACGAGATCGACCGTGTCTTGCTGGAGGACATCGCCGAAGTAACGCTGGTGATCAACGAGCTGTCCCCCGAGGGGCTCGACGCGATCGCCGACGAGTTGACGCGTAAAGCGGCCGGCCACCGGCAGCACCGCTGGTTCGCCCGGTTGCTCGACAACAACGGCGAAACGGTCTGGCGGAGCAGTGACGCCGAAGGAACGCCCCCCGCGCCGCAAAAGGCCGACTCGCTCCCCCAGACGGCCGGCGACATCCGCACCCTCCGCGCCGTCGCGCCGCCGAACCCCCTGGCGATAGCTTCGTTGCAGGTCGGCTCTTCGATGTCGCTTTATAATGAGGACCTCGACCTGATCGACCGCCTGGTCGCCGGTGCCGTGCTAATGATCCTCGTTGTCGCGCCGCTGTGCGGCTACTGGCTCGCCGGCATCGCGACGCGGGACCTCGAGGCGATGACGGCCAAGGCCTCTTCGCTCCGACCCACTCAGCTCGACGAGCGCCTCCCTTACCGCGGAGTCGATGACGAGTTCGACCGCCTGGCCGACACGATCAATCACCTGCTCGGACGCATTTCCACCTTCGTCGACGAACGCCGCAGCTTTCTGGCCGACGCCGCCCACGAACTACGCACGCCGATCGCCGCGATCCGCAGCTCGATCGAAGTGGCGCTGGGCGGCGAGCGGTCGCACGAGAACTACCGCGACCTGCTCGAGCAGGTCCTCGACGAGTCGGAGTCCCTCGAGATCCTCGTCAACCAGGTGCTGCTCCTCTCCGAGGCAGGCGCTACGGTCGATCGCGCGCGGCCCGAGCGAGTCAACCTCAGCGAGGTCGCTGCCAAGGCGGCCGACATGTTCGCCGGCGTCGCTGAATCCCGCGACATCCGTCTGGAGTTGTCGATAGCGCCGGGGATTTCAGTCAATGGGATCCGCCGGCACTTGACCCAGGTCGTCAACAATTTGCTCGACAATGCCATCAAGTACACCCACGACGGCGGCCGGGCATCGCTGTCGCTTGATGAGTCCAATGGCGCCGCGAGGCTTACCGTGTCGGACAACGGCGCGGGGATCTCAACCGAGGACCTGCCGCGCGTGTTCGAGCGATTCTTCCGCGCTGATCGCGCCCGCCAGCGCGATGATACACGCGGCACGGGCCTCGGGCTGAGCATCTGCCAATCGATCGTCGAGGCCCACGGCGGCGATATTACCTGCCAGAGCCGGCTAGGGGAGGGCGCCGAGTTCACGGTCCTGCTGCCGCTCGCTAGTGAGTGAGATGAATCACCACGACGAGCACGACGCCCACTCATTGAGCGCGCTCCGCTTAGTCACAAAATTCCTAACGTCGCGCCCACCCACGGAGCCAAACGCGGAAGTTTCGCGCAGAGACGCAGAGGCATGTCGCGAAGACTCACGCAAAGGCGCAAAGGCGCGAAAAAAGAATTATGAGAAGAACAACCGCAGCCGGAGACGCTCGCGCTTTTTCCGTCCATTGCGGCTTTGCGCCTTTGCGTGAGTCGGATCGACCGACAACTCTGCGCCTCAGCGTCTCCGCGCGAAACGCTACGCCACAAGGAAAAGAAGAACGGCATCGTCCTACTGACGAGCCGTCGTGCCCGTCGTGGTGAATCCCTCTTTCCTGTGGACAAGGCTCAAGCGATGAGGTCGTGCACCACTTCGCCGTGGACGTCGGTCAGGCGGAAGTCGCGGCCCTGGAAGCGGTGCGTGAGCCGCTTGTGGTCAAAGCCCAACAGGTGCAGCAGCGTCGCTTGCAGGTCGTGAACATGCACCGGATTCTCCACGACGTTAAAGCCCAGATCGTCCGTAGCGCCGTAGACCAGCCCCGGTTTGACGCCCCCGCCAGCCATCCAGATTGTGAAGGCGTTGGGGTGATGGTCGCGGCCGTCATCGCCCCCCTCAACCATTGGCGTACGCCCAAACTCGCCGCACCAGATGACGAGGGTGTCGTCGAGCAAGCCGCGTTGCTTGAGGTCCGTCACCAGCGCCGCGCAGCCTTGGTCGGTGTCGAGGCAGTTCTTGACGATGTCCTTCTTGAGGTCGCCGTGCTGGTCCCACGACTCGTGGAAGAGCTGCACGAAACGCACCCCACGTTCTACCAGTCGCCTCGCCAATAGGCAGTTCTTGGCGAACGACGGCTTCGCCGGATCGACGCCGTACAAATCGAGCACATGCTGCGGCTCGGACTCGACTCCAACCGCCTCCGGCGCGCTGGCCTGCATACGGTAGGCCATCTCGTACGAGTTGATGCGGGTGGCGATCTCGGCGTCGCCCGTCAGGTCGAGGTTCTGCCGGTTGATCGCGTTCACCGCGTTGACGGTCGTTTGCTGCAGTTCACTGGTGACGCCCGCGGGGTTCGAGAGGTACAGCACCGGGTCGCCGACGGTTCGGAACTCGACGCCCGCGTGGACGGTCGGCAAGAAGCCGGCGCCCCAGTTCGCGGTCCCCGCGCTGGGGCCATTCTTGCCCGAGTTGAAGACGACAAACGCCGGCAGGTCGCGCGACTCGCTCCCCAGCCCGTAGGTCGTCCACGCCCCGAACGACGGCCGGCCGAACTGCTGCGAGCCGGTCTGCATCAGCAGCTGCGCGGGCGCGTGGTTGAAGGCGTCGGTCTTCGCCGACTGGACGACGCACAGGTCATCGAGCACCTTTGACGTGTGCGGCAAAAGCTCCGACACCATCAGCCCGTCGCCGCCCGCCGGCGCGAACTTGTAACGCGGGCCGAGCAGCTTCGACTGCGGGTTGATAAACGCCGCGCGGTACCCCTCGAGCAGCTCGGCCGGTGGGAGCTGGCCGTCGTGCCGCTGGAGCGTGGGTTTGTAGTCCCACATCTCGAACTGGCTGGGGCCGCCCCCCATGAACAACAGAATGACGTTCTTCGCCCGCGGCGCGAAATGGGGCGCCTTGGGCGCCAAGGGGTCCACCGCCGCCGCCGCGGCGCCGGCCGCCTCGCTCGCCAGCAAGTTCTCTAGCGCGATCGCCCCCAGCCCCACGCCGCACTGCTGCAAAAACCAACGCCGATTGACCTGGGAGGGTCCGCCGGCAGAGGGCGTGCAGCGTCCGCACGGGTAGGGGGAGCCGTTCATCGACCGTTCCTTTCGGCGAGTCCTGTCGGGAGTCATTGTCGCGTTATCGTCTCGTCAAGATTCAGCACGCAGCGGGCCACCAGCATCCACGCAGCGGTCTCCGGCGGAGCGGCGGGTTCGCCGAGGATCGCCGCCGCGCTGAGGGCGCCCGAGTCGATCCCGCTGCGGACCGTCTGCAGGTAATCGAGCATCACTCGCGCCTCATCGGGCCGGGGCGCCCGCCCCACGCATAGGAGGAAGGCGTTCTCGATCCGCTCCGCGTCGCTCTCGCCCGACGCCATCATCCGTTCCGCCATCACGCGCGAGCACTCCACGAACTGCTCTTCGTTGAGGAGCGTCAGCGCCTGAAGCGGCGTGTTGGACTGGGTCCGCCGCACGCATGCCACGGCCCCGCTCGGCGCGCCGAAAATCTGCAGAGGCGGGTGGACGCTCGTGCGGTATTTCTGCACGTAAAGGCTGCGGCGGTAGCGGTCGCTCCCGCCGCTGAGGTCCCACGGCTTCTTCGCAAAGCTCGCTGGCGGTTCGAGCAAGAACATCGGCGTCAAGGGATAGATGGTCGGCCCCCCGACCCGCGGGTCGAGCAGGCCGCTCGTCGCCAGGCCGATGTCGCGCACCGCCTCGGCGTCGACCCGCAGCCGCGACATACG
>JBGSJY010000412.1:0-5605 GCA_041741515.1 Pirellulales bacterium
TCGTCGGCGCCGTCGATCTGCTCGGCGAGGCGTTCGAGTTCGATCTCTTCCTTGGCGATGACTTCCATCGAGTGGCGGACTTCCGGCGCCAGGTCGCGGACCATCTGGCGGGCGCGGTCGAGCTGGAACTCGACGGGGACGGCCCGTTCGACGCTGGCGGTCGTGCGGTGGAAGGCGGTGCTGAGGTAGCTCATGGCGTTCGAGCCGAAGGTGAGTCCCCCGACGAGGCCGAAGAGCAGGGTGGAAACGACGATTTTCTTGATCACGGCTAGGTTCCCCCAGAAGGCGGGATGGAAGGGCGGCCCCTGACGGGGGCTCGAAACGGGCGGTTTGGGCCGCCAGTTGTCTACTGATGCGGCTCACAGTAGGAACTTCGCGGCTTGGCGGCGGATCTTGGGATCGTGGCGCAGAAAATTCTGTAACTCGCGCCGAATGGCCCTTAGCCGCGTGGCGGCAGCCCCCGGATGCCAGCCCCCAAGGAATGGCGAAGTTGGCCGAGTCACACTACCAACCCCGGCTTCCGCCGTGGGCTAAGGGAACCAAAACCGATAGAATGGGAAATGTCACGCCGGACGGATTCCGAACTTTCGCCTCGCAACTGATGTCAATAATCCAACTGCTACCGCTGCTAGCTCTTCCGCTGTTGCTGCTACCAGGCTGCGCGGATGGCCCCGTGAAGGCCGACCCGACGGTGGTGAAGGCGCTTCGTGAGCAATATGTCCTCGCATCCGAACCCGCCGACGCGGTGACGCCGCTCGATTGGCGTGAAGCCCACGAGGCGCCAGCGGCCGAGGACGCCGCCGTCCCCGAAGAGAAGCCTGCCGAGGAATCGAAGCAGGTTACGCTCGTCGGCACGGTCGGCGGGATGCCCAACCCCTGGGGCGCCGAGAACGAGCCTGACTTCCCTTGGAAGGAGGGGCAGGCGACGTTTTTCCTGGTCGATCCCTCAACCGTCGAGGAGTTCGCTTCCCACGCCGAGGCCGAGGGGCTCGAGCACGCCGAGGACTGCCCGTTCTGCTCACGCGAGGCGCGGAACAAGACCAGCTCGGTCGTGGTGGTGACTTTCCCGTCGACGGACGATTCCAAGGAGCCCGCCGCGGTGGACGCGCGCGACCTGTTCAAACTCGAGAAGGGAGACCTCGTCGTCGTCCACGGCGAGTGGACGCTCAAGGGCGACGTGCTGATGGTCAGCGCCGACGGGCTCTACAAGCGAGAGTGAAGTCTTCAACGTTCTGTGGGAGGCGTCTCCGACGCCGATACGCCCTCCGGGCCGTTTCGGAAGGGAGACCGTAATCGGCGTCGGAGACGCCTGCTACCGATCAAAGCGACATCAATACAACCAACCAACTGCGACATGGAGGTCGTGATGCGTGCTGTTAAGGTGTTGGCGTTTCTGATTGCTGGTGTGGCGGCTGCACCCGTTCAGGGTCAACAGCCGATCGACGCGCCCGAAAAACTCGCCCCCGGCATTGTCGTCGTGGCCGTTGAGGACATGCACTGCGCGACGTGCGCCAAGAAGGTCGCGCGGAAACTCTACGCGGTAAAGGGCGTCAAAAGGGTGTCGCCCTCGCTGGAGAAGGACCTGGTCACCATCCACGTCCCGACCGATCGACCGGTAGCGGTTGTGACGATTTGGTCGGCGGTCGCCGCCAGCGGGGTCAAGCCGGTTGAGCTACGCTTGGGGGCCGAGCGATGGGACGCCGACGCGATCGAGCCGCTGCTCGCCGCCCAGAAGGCGTCGGAAGTCCGCTGAGCGGCTTTTCCGATGCGGCCGCGGTCGGGGACGGAGCGGCTCGCGTCCCGAGCGAGAGCAACCGCCGTTCGCTGAACCCTTCCCAGACTCACGCACCGTGTCCGACGCCCCCAAGTTGCCTATCGCAGACGGGCCCCCGACCGAAGCGTGGGTGGACTTGTCGAATTACACGCCCGGCGGGTACCGGCCGGGGCGGGGGAAGCTGACGCAGGTCGTCTGGCACTTCGTCAGCGCCGTGGTCTTTGAGTCGTCCTGTCTCCCCCTCAGCGGGCTGAAGTGTTCGATCCTCCGCGCCTTCGGGGCAAAGGTTGGTCGCAACGTGACGATCAAGCCGAACGTGCGGATCAAGTACCCGTGGCGGCTGGCGGTGGGGGATCACACATGGATCGGTCAGGAGTCGTGGATCGACAATCTGGGCGACGTGCGGTTGGGGAGCCATGTTTGCCTTTCGCAGCGGGCCTACCTGTGCTGCGGGGGGCATGACCACCGCCGGCGGGGGTTCGACCTCATCGTCGGGGATATCGCCCTGGAAGACGGCTCGTGGGTCGGCGCGGGGGCGATCGTCCTCGGCGGCGTGACCGTCGGCGCAAACGCGATCGCCGCTGCTGGCAGCGTCGTCACGCACGACGTCCCCCCGGCCAAGATCGTCCGCGGGGTTCCCGCCAGGGTGCTGGCGGACCGCAAACCGCCTCAAGAGAGGCTAGAGGCTAGAGGCTAGAGGCCGCGGGCGGGGCCGGGGCCTCTGTCGTGTGCCGGCAACGCTAGTTGCGTTTGGGCGACACGGCGGGCTAGCGAACTTGTCGATTTTTCCGCGCCGAGTGCAACTCTTGCGGCGTGGGGGGCGTCCAAACGCGGGATTTCGGGACGATTGCGTCCACGCTTCCCCGTCGGTCCGGCCCGACGAGGGGGATTGGTCCGGCACTTGCCCTGAGGAGGTCCGAGTCACCGGTAGAACCGACGCTCCGAACCATCGACCAAGCGGCGGCGGCCCGCAATAATCAGGGCTGCCGCCAAGAGATTGCACCAAGGATGCCCCGTGACGTTGTCGTCGCTCATCTTCTCGGAATACCGTTTCGCCACTTACGCCATCGCGTTGGTGGTGGGTTGGTTCGCTGCTTTGGCGCTGACGCCGATCGTCCGCCGGGCGGGGATCAAGCTGGGCTTTGTCGATAAGCCGAACGCCCGCAAGCTCCAGCTCAATCCCATCGCCCTCGGCGGGGGGATCGCCGTCCTGCTGGCAACATTTGCCGCGTTGGCGGTTGCGTTTCTGTTCGCCGACGTTGCGTTGACCGTGACGTTCTTCGGCGACGATGCTCGGCTGCTGGCGGGGCTCGCCGCGGCCACCGTGGCGACGTTGGCGCTGGGCCTCTACGACGACACCTACGACATGCGGGGGCGTTACAAGCTCCTTTTCCAGATCGGCATCGCCAGCGTGCTGGTCTACCTCGGGCTCAACATCCCGGTGCTAGCGCTGTTCGGCAACGACGTCGAGCTCGGCTGGCTGTCGATACCGCTGTCGATCTTCTGGCTGGTGGGTTCGACCAACGCGATCAACCTGCTCGACGGCATCGACGGGCTCGCCTCGGGCATCGGCTTGGTCCTGTGCCTGACGCTGGCGGCGATCAACGCCTACTTCGGCCAGTTTCCCGAGGCGGTGGTCACCCTCGCGATGGCCGGCGCGTTGTTCGGTTTCCTGCGTTACAACTTCGCCCCCGCGACCATCTATTTGGGTGACGCCGGCAGCATGGTCATCGGACTGGTGATCGGCGCCATCGCTTTGCAGACGAACCTCAAGACCCCCGCCTTTGTGGCGATGGTCGTGCCGCTGGCGGTCTGGGCCGTGCCGATCCTCGACTCGGGAGCCGCGATCGTCCGCCGACGCTTGACGGGCCGCAGCATCTTCGCCCCCGACCGCGGCCATTTGCACCACGCCCTGCTGACGCGCGGCTGGACCGTGCCGCAGGCCTCGCTGTTCATCACGCTGATCTGCGCCGTCACGTGCCTGAGCGCGGTGCTCGGCGTGATCTGGCAGAACGAATTGATCGTTGTCATCACAGTTGCATTGGTCGTCGTCTTCTTGATCAGCAGCCGGACATTCGGCCACGTCGAGTACGAGCTGCTCCGTGCCCGGCTTCGCCAGAGCGGGCTGTCGTTCCGCGGCGGCGAGACCCGCGCGGACGGCCGCCGACACGGCACGGTCCGCTTGCAAGGCTCCCACGAGTGGGAGGTCCTCTGGGACTCCATCGTCGAAGCAGCGCCGACCTACGGCCTGACGAAGCTGCAGCTCACGATCCACATGCCCCGCGTCCACGAGGCGTTCTACGCCTCTTGGCGTGCGCCGAAGACCTCGAAGCCCCTTGCCGAGTCAACGTGGCGCGTCACGCACCCGCTGATGTTCGACGGTGAGGTCGTGGGGAAACTGGATATCGTCGGCGTTGCCGACGACCCGCAGCGGACAACGCTCGGCCAAATCGCCCAGGTGCTGGACTTCCTCGAGCCGATCGAAGACGAGGTCCGTGAGGTGAAGCGGGCGCTACTGCTGACCCGGGTCGCCAAAAAAAACGACCCAAGCCCGATAACCCTACCGCTTGAGCCGACGCTCGCCGCTCACTGAGCTCGCCCGCCAGGGCTCCTCCCCCCGCCGGCCCGCTATGCTGTAGGGGCCCCCTCGCGGCGCCGTTGCCGCTCCCTCCCCCCATCTCTGTCGCTGGGTCCTCGCCATGATCGATCGCACACTGCCGGTGTTGCTCACGGGCCATCGCGGGATGGTTGGTTCGGCGCTGGTGCGCCGCTTCGAGGCGGCCGGCTTCGAGCGAATCCTCACCGCGACCCGCCGCGACGTCGATCTCCGCGACCAGCATCAAGTCGATGCTTGGTTCGAGGAGAACCGGCCCGCCTACGTGGTTCACGCCGCGGGCACGGTCGGCGGCATCCACGCCAACCGCAGCCGGCCGGCCGACTTCCTCTACGACAACCTGATGATCCACGCGACGGTGCTCCACGCCGCCGCCCGGACCGGCGTCGAGAAGCTGCTCTACCTGGGCAGCAGTTGCATCTATCCGCGTGACTGCCCGCAGCCGATCCGCGAGGAGTACCTCCTCACCGGCCCGCTCGAGAAGACCAACGAGGCCTACGCGATCGCCAAGATCGCCGGCCTCATGTCGTGCGCCGCCTATCGCCAGCAGCACGGCTGCAACTTCATCTCCGCGATGCCCACCAACCTTTACGGGCCCAATGACAACTTCGACCTGGCGAACTCACACGTGCTGCCGGCCCTGATTCGCAAGTTCCACGACTGCCGATTGGCGGCCGAAGCGAGCGGCGTCCGTGGCGAGGTGACCGTGTGGGGGAGCGGCCGTCCGCGCCGCGAGTTCCTGCACGTCGATGACCTTGCCGATGCATGCCTCTACCTGATGGACCATTACGAGTCGGACGAGACGATCAACGTCGGCACGGGCGAGGACCAAACCATCGCCGGGCTGGTCGAGGTGGTCCGCCGCGTCGTCTACCCGGAAGCGACCGTCACCTACGACGCGTCGATGCCCGACGGGACTCCCCGCAAACTGCTCGACGTTTCGAAGTTGACTGCCCTCGGTTGGCGGGCGCGGACGCCGCTTTCTGAAGGGATCGCCGCGACCTATGCTTGGTTCCTCGAGCACGTCGAGACCGCCGCCGCCGTCCGCGGCGTGGCGACGATCTGACCGATAGTAGCAGGGCAATCGCATCTAATCACGCAGCGATCCCGGTAAGAATGGCTTGAAGGGTGTTGTTGTTCCACCCGGCGCGGAGCCGTTTCCCGCGGAGAGTCTCACGGAGGGTGGTGTCCAGCTTGAGGATCGAGAGCGCCAGGCG
>JBGSJY010000413.1:0-22168 GCA_041741515.1 Pirellulales bacterium
CCAGCCGTCCCCCAGCCAAAAGGGCAAGACGCTCCGCGACATCAAGGACGACCTCGAGAACAAGATCCGCGAGGTCTTCAAGCTGGCCCGCATCGAGCGGATCGAAGGCCCCACCGGCGGCTACGTCCACTTCGACGGCAAGACCGGCGTCCTCCTATCCGTGCAGGGCGGCAGCGACGAGCTCGCCAAGGACATCAGCATGCACGTCGCCGCGATGGGCCCGTCGGCTACGACCGTCGATGACCTCGACCCGGCCGAGGTCGAGAAAGAGCGCGGCATCCTCATTGAGGCCGCCAAGCAAGAAGGCAAGCCCGAGAACATCATCGAGAAGATGGTCGAAGGCCGCCTGCGGAACTACTACGCCGAGAAGGTGCTGGCCGAGCAGCCGTTCGTGAAGGACGACAAGCAAACCGTCGGCAAGGTCGCCAAGGCCGGCGGCATGGAACTCCGCGGCTTCTCGCTGTGGAAGGTCGGCCAGACGAGCGACGCGACCGCCGCATAGTCGCAGCCAAGAACCAGCGCTATAAAAATCCGCTCGACAAACAATCGAAACGAGCCATCGAAACGACCAGCGCCCCCGAGCCTCAAGCTCTGGGGCGTTTTTTTATCTCGGCTCCGATGCAACTGCCCCGAGGGGGGAGCCCCGACGCGCCGAAGCAGCTCTCAGCGCCGTCGCAATTCGCCGAGACGTCAAACCCCGGGAACGACGCAAGCCGGCCAAATGGGCAGCGAGCACGCCCGGCAGGGCTCGATCCTGCGAATTGCGGATTAGAAGTCTGGAACCACCTTGCAGGAGCCTGCGCGAGGTCGCTGAATCGTGGTGATTTCTCGAATTTCGAGAAAAGAACGTCGTCACGGAGAGCCTTGAAATGGCCCTTTGCGCAGCACTTTATGTAGCACTCGAGGGGATTGCGATCGGTAGGCGACAGGGTTCTTACTCAATCCGGATGACGCCCAAGCTCCAGGCGTTGTCTCACAGAAGCCGCCACATGTTCTTCAAAGACTACGACAGGAAGGCAAACCAAAACGCACTTTCCTTTGCCATCAGGCAAAGGGGTTGAGTAAGCAAGTCCAAAGGGGCTATCCGCAAACCTAATCGGGAGAAGGAGGCAGCCGCAGCGGATGAGGAATCAAGGCAGGGCGGTCACCGAGTGCTTGGCGACAAGTTGGCAGGCAGAGGACGATGGGATCGAAGAGGTTGTTAGGGATTAGCGGCGGAGATTCTCGGTGTCGCAGCTTATCCGGGCAGCAGCTAACAGCAGCACAAGACTGATGAGGGTTGCGGAGCCCGGCTCCGGAACAGAGCTGCCCGCGGCGGCGGCGTTGTCCTTGTTGTCGCGCCAGACGACGTAGTCCCCGGCGTCGACAATGCCATCGCCGTTGCCATCGGCCGACAAATTCCAGGTCGATCCGAACGTGCTCTGCCAGAGAAGGTAGTCTTCTCCATCGACGCGGCCATCGAGGTTGTAGTCGCCCGGCAACGCGGTGGCGTACGCCTGCACGAGCACGTCGTCTAGCCGAAAGTTGCCCGCGAAGGGCGCCAGCACATTGGTGAAGATATTGTTGAATCGGAGGTCGAACGTATCGACGGACTCGGGGACCTGGTAGTCACGAACGACCTCAACCCACTGGTCGTCCGTGCCGGACAAAACGACAGCGTCTTCCTCAACAAAGGACCCCGCCCCGAAGCCGCGAAGCTCCGCCAGTATCTCCCCCGTTGAGTCGCTGCCGATCTTGAGTTTGAAACTCCAGCGGACCGTCACGCCACTGTCGATGGCGACGCCGTTGGTCCGCCAGTCAGCCCAGGTCGATGGATTGTTGATGTCGGCGGCTATCGTGGTGTCGAAACCAATCGCCGTCGAGCCGCCGGCGCCGGCGCCCACGTGGAGCCCTTCAAATGGATTGCTGCTCTCGTTCCATCCGTCCGAGCCGCTCTCGAAATCGTCGATCAGCAGCGTGATCGGCAGGTTCGGAGCGACTGGCGCGCCGAAGTTGTTGCGGAGATGGAAGAAGAGTTCCTCGAGCGTGACGACCGCAACATTGGCGTCGAGACGCCCCACGAGGTCGTTCAGATTGCTCATCGGGTCCCCGAGGCCACCAGTTGACCACGGGTGGACGTTGACGATTGAGTAGGAAGCCTGATTCGTGAGGGGGCTCTGTGGCGCAGCGTTGAGAGCCGCCGAGATCGATTGGGCCGAGCCGAATCCGTCCCAGAGCGAGTAGGTCGCCGACATCACAGGCTTACCATTGTGCCAGTAGATGTCGCCGGATTGGCACGCGTAGGCGCACCCCCAGTTGGACTTGAACATGGCCCCGTCGATGTTCGGGTCGTCGAGGATGTTGTCGAATATTGAGGTGTCCCAGGCGTTATCCAGGATCGAGAGAACGTTCTGATCGACCGCTTGCATCGACGCCGATGTCGCCGCCACCGAACCGGCATAGTCGGGCACTTCGCTAGGGTAGTCCGTGCCCGGCCCGTGGGCGGTGACAAAATAGTCCTTGTGCTCGCCAGTGGACGCCTCCTCGTAGACCCTTTTCATGAAGACGGGAGCGAGGTTCGCCATTTCGGGTGTGAGGTCCCAGTTCATGGTGAAGTCGCCGCGATACGGCGAACCCCACCATTTTGGGTCGTCGGCGAACCCGTTGGTGAGCCATTGTGCGTTGTCACCGTCGCTCATGACGAAGGCGACGTAATGCGTACCATTGACGGTGGTGACCGCAGGCGAGACGTGAGTCGACTGGTCGGGAATCGGGACGTCCCACTGCGAGAGAGCCGAGTAGCTCTGCGAGTAGTTGGCAGCGACCGCTTTCAGGTTGTTGGCCGAGGCGGAGGAGAAAAACTCTGACTCCCCAAAGGCGTCGACGCCCGAATCCCACCCGTAGACTTGGGTGTGATCGTTCTGGCCGGCGAGGATAGCGTTCTTTGTTGCGGCCGGTGGATTCCAATAAACCAACCCGCGTTGCTGCACTGCGTAGTCGCGGAGCGGCTGATCAAAGGTCGGGTCAATGCTGAAGACCTTGTCCTTGTTGAACTGTGACCCATAGTTGGCGAGGACCCAATTCAGGTCTTTGCCCCGGGCGTCGGCGACCATGCTCAGCCCGGCGCTGGTCGCATACGACTCGGTCGAGGCGTCTACCGCTACTAAGTCGAGCACGCCGGCGAGGCTTGTCGCGACGTTCCGCTCTTCCAGCGTGTCGTAACGGACGTACCCGCTCACGCGGCTCTTGAACAGCGAGAAGAACGGCGTCGGGTTGGACGCCCATGTCACCGTCGTTGCCGGCTGGGCCTCGAGATACTCGTTGAGCCAGATCGTTGGATTGCTGAAGGCTGGGCTGCTTTGGTAGCCCATGAACATCAGCGGAGACGTGCGGTTCACGTTCCCCATGAGCGTGGCCATTGTCACCCGCTGGCTCGCTGTCGAAGCCGACATGTCATACGAGTAAATCGTCGACGGCGCCTGCGCTTCGGCAATCGCTGCTGCGGAGAGCACCAGCGCCACGCGCACTACGAGCCTTACCGGTTTCAAATCCATCAACGTTCGCCTCTTCGGTCAGATCGCTGCGGGGCGCCGCGGCGGCGCCGATCAAAGCCCTTACCCGGCCACGGCATCCCGTTACGTGGCCGGGCTGAAATTATCCACCTCGGCAGAAACGAATTCAGCGCCGCCGACTCGTCCGGCGAACCAAAGGCAAAGCAGCCCCGGCAAGCGAAAGCAACGCCGATGCGGGTTCGGGAATCGCAGCTGACAAAGAGGGCAGGGGCTCCGTCGCACCGTAACGACTCGCCCAGAAGTTGTAGTCATTGCCGTCGACGAGACCGTCGGGAGTGCCTGTCCCCGTACCGTCATCCCCGTCGCCCGACACCTCACCTGGATTACCGAAGGCGTTGAGATTGTCCCGCCAGACGGTGTAGTCGGCCGCGTCGACCAAGCCGTCGTTGTTGTAGTCGCCATCGACGGCGGCGAGTTGGGTAAGCACCTGAACGTCGTCCAAGAAAAATACGCCTTCAAAGGGGAAGGTGAAAAGCGAGAAGATCTGATCGAAACGGAGGTCGTAGCCCGCGATCGGGACGCCCGCTACGTCGGACTCCTCGGGGACGGTCACCGTCAGCTCGACGTCGATCCAGCCGCTATTGTCGTTCCGCGGGATGGCGATGTCGGTGCGTCCATCCGATTGGTTGATAGCGCCAGCGGCGTTGAGAAGAATGATCTCCGTACCGCGATTGCTAAAACCGCTGAGGTTGCCGGAGCTGTCGATGCCTGTGAACGCACGGAATTCGGCTCGGATCTCGCCTGCTTCCTCGGGAAAATCGGGGTCCACGGCAGAGACCGGGTCGAGAATGTAGCTGAACTTCCAAGTCAGCTCTTGCCCTGGCGACACAGCAAAACCTGTCGAACGCCAGTCCGCCCATGTGGCAGGATTGAACTGGTTGGCGAGAGTGCCGGTTGTGTCATAGCCGGCCGCTTGATTGCCGCCGCTGGCGTCAATGCCAGGGTAGATGTCCTCGAAACCGTTGGGCGCGATGAACCAGCTGGAAACCTGCGGTTGGATCCCGTCGTTGTCAACGGCCGGGATGCCGTCTTCAAAGTCGCCGTTGTTGATCAAGTTGATTGTGATCTGTGCGCTGCCTATTCCCGCGGTGGCGAGGAGAAGAGCTACGGCTGCTAAATTCCGTGTCATGACGGAGCGTTTCTCGAGAGGAGGAATTCAACGGGGAGTATTGGACCTTGGAAAAGCGGCGATGAGAGACGCTTTTGTGCGGATGCTTAACGACTCTCCATCGCGTCCCACGCCGCGCTTTGGCGGCGTGGGGCCCGCATGGGTTGAAGCGACGCTGGTCAACTTCGCCTGGCGCGACGCTTGGCCACGCAGACAATTCCGGTGACTGTGAGCAGGAGCGCCGTCGGCTCGGGCACGCGTTCTACGATGATGCCATGGACAAACGGGGTGCTATCGGCGATCGACAGCGAGCCGAAGTTGATGGGGTCCTGCGCGGCAAGCGGGTGAGGCTGGCCAAATGTCTCCCCGCTGTCGAAGCCAACGATGAGGTTCGGTCCCGACGCGGTGACGATCGCTTCGTACGCCGAAAAGGTTGTCTGGCTGACTCCCGAGAGAGCGTCCTGATGGAGGCCGTCATTCTGGATGACCGAGAACTCATCGACGCCGAGGGCTCCATCGATGGTGATGTCGAAAGTCCGCGTCAGCGAAATGAATTCAAAGAACAGCGTCGTCACCTTGTACTGCTGGCCGGCAGTGGCAGGGAAGCTCACGGTGAAAGCGCCGTTGGTCGGGAACTCTCCGAAGTTGAAGACACGCTCCAGAGCGTTATCGTCGCTTGTAGCGCCAAGTGTTGGGAGCACCTGTCCGGCGATTCCGCGATCAGTCCCCGGAACACCCGAAACGACGATGCCGGCGCCGGCCGCCGTCGGCTCGTTGAGGAGCGTCACTCCGCCGACCGTTTCGTTCCCGGTCAACAATCCGAACTGGGCGCTGTTACCCATGTTGATGCCTTGGATCTGTCCGGGAAAAGTCGGCGTCGTGTCGATGCTCGCTGCGCTAGATCCTGAAAAGACACGCCCGAAGTTCACGGTATCGGCCATCGCCACAGGCGTTGCCATCGACAGCGAGGTCGCGGCAACGGCCATCAAAATCTTGCGTCTCATGAGGCACTCTCGAGGAGAAAGGAAAGGCAGGGAAAAGCAGCGAGCTGTCGATCAAAAAAGACACGGGAGTCAGTGTTTACCCGTCGCGGGAGCAGGGACATCGAAGTCAAAAACAAGGTCTTTTGAACTGTCGGCCGGGATGGATACCTCGAACCCCCCCCGTTGGTACTTGGGCGGCACGTGGCTGATCGACTTGCGCATATCGCCGTCTACCAGCGAGACACACCGCAAGTTCACGGCGTAGGTGCCGGGGATGAGTCCATCGCTGGACTCAAAGGTCGTCGCCGAGTAGGCGCCATCTCGGCCGAAGATCGCCTGGCCGGCCCGCCGTGG
The DNA here is from genome assembly GCA_041741515.1 of Pirellulales bacterium. Lineage (GTDB taxonomy): Bacteria > Planctomycetota > Planctomycetia > Pirellulales > Lacipirellulaceae > Botrimarina. Next base: position 5,997 of record JBGSJY010000413.1, read on the forward strand.
GTAGCCCTCGGCGGCCTCCTTTGGTGCGAACACAATCATCCCGCGTTCCGGCCATTGGCCGCCATTGAGAGTGATTTTGCCGGTAACGGGAACCGTTTTAACGCGATCGTCGCCGCACCCCGGCAAGACCGTCAGGAGGGCGAGCAGGAGCAGTGGCGGGACGGCGCGTCCAAGCGGAAATCGTTTCATCATCATAGATTGCCGAGCCCAAGCGCCTCGTCTCCGCCACGCGTGCCCAGAGCGGCGTAGACGAGCTCGTCGATTCCGTCACGAAAAAATTGGACGCTGGCGTCACCCATGCAAACGTTGGCCCCGCCCGGATGGTAGCTCTTGAATCCGTTCGTGTAGGGCCACAAGAGGCCATCGTACTCACCCTTGTCGTCGGTCACTTCGCCCGAGGCGTTCAGCGGCACCGACATCGAAGCCAACGGAAAATTCAGGACGAACAAGCCGTTGAAGATGTTGTGCGTTGGGATCGTCTCGCCGACCATGACGGTGCGTGAGAGCCCGTCAGTAACTTGCCCGAAGCGATAGCCCACCGGATATCGAGAAAACATCCCAACGGAACTGTCTTCAGGGATTGTTGGTCCGGGCTTTGGCGGTAGGGCCGGGTCGCGCCAGGTCCCAAAGCTGGCGCCACGGCAGCAGATGGTCGGGTCGCTACAGAAGTCGCACCCATCCGGGCTGGTCGGGCCAATCGAACCGGGATACGACGACAACGCCATCCGCGCGGTCCTGCTCGACGCATTAATGCGGGGGCCGTAGGGCGGTCCGGAATCGCCCCGGCCATCGGCGACTGGCGAGCTGGTGACGGGATCGCTCGGGCACAGGAAAGAACTGATCGGGATCGCAACGGCGTCCCGATTGGGGGCTTGCCACCAGATCTTCTCGAAATCGAAAAGGTCTTGGTGAGACTGTTCTTCGATCTGAGGAAGGATCTCGGCCACCCACATGGTATTGCGACCTGCGATCGGCGAAGCCGGGTCACCGAGGATGAATGGGTAGCTTGTCGAGATCGGCATGCGTCCGTTGACGTCGTGGTGGCTGTGGATCGCCAGCCCGATCTGCTTCAGGTTATTGACGCACTGGCTACGGCGGGCGGCCTCGCGAGCCGCCTGGACGGCCGGGAGAAGTAGGGCGACGAGGATCCCGATGATGGCAATCACGACGAGCAGCTCGACCAACGTAAAGGCCGGCCGGAAGCAGGCACGGGTCACCACACGCCGCGTATCCATATTGCGCGATCTCCAACAGGGGCCGAATGGCGTAATCGACGATCAGAAAAGAAGTTAGAGCGAATTCGACGTCGCAAAGACAGCGCTCACCGCGTCAAAATACCGCGGCGATTCGATAAAGTAACGGGAAGTTGGCACTTCTCGGCAACTAATACGTGAAACGGGGGGGAGAATCGGATTCGCGAAGTCCACCGCCGACGCCCGCCCGTCAACATCGGACAATAAACCTCGTCGGCACGTTACGCCATCTCCGCCGACGGTATTACCTACGGCGTTGGTGTGGCTGTAGAAGCGTCGTCCAGCACGTTCCCCGACCGATACCGCAAATGGCCGAACGGGAGGCTTCTCTGGTTGACCCGCCGCCGTCCCCTGAGCAGGACCTAACCCCGGCACGACAGGAGACTTTTGTCCAACTGCTCACCGAAGAGCAGAACCGCCTCTTTGGGTATCTGGTCACGCTGCTGGGTGACGTTAACAACGCCGACAACGTCCTGCAACAAACGAATTTGGTGCTCTGGCGTCGTGCCGGCGACTTCGAACTCGGCACGTGCTTTGGGGCGTGGGCGAAACGCGTAGCCTACTTCCAGACGCTCGCTTTCCTTCGCGACCACAAAAGAGACGGGCTTGTCTTCGACGAAGAGACCGTCGCCCGTATTGCCTTGTGCTTCGAAGCAGACGACGAGGACGACGACGATACCCGGCGGGTCGCCTTGCGGCACTGCTTAAGCCAACTGCCCGAGCGTCAGATGAGAATACTGCGTCAACGATACTGGTCGGATGATTCGATCCGGTCGATCGCCCAGACCGAGCGGAAGTCAGAAAGTTCTATCAAAATGACGCTCATGCGATTGCGTCGGACGTTGCTTGCATGCATTCAGGACCGCTTAGATCCTCAGGAACGTACGAGGGCAGAAGCATGAATCGCTCCGGGCCCACCCCGACGCGCGAGCTGACGCGTCTCATGGCAGAACTGATCGACGGGTCGCTGGACGAATCGTCTCGCGGCTTGCTCCGTGACGAGCTAAAGCGACCCGGGCAAACCGAAGCCTACCGGCGACTAATGATGGTCCATTCGATGCTCATCCGGGACCTCAAGCGGGGACGAGGTGAGCCGACCACGCCGTTGGCGTCGAGGTCGATGGGTTATCAAGTCACTTCGGCTTACCGATCCAGCGGTGGGCCAAGGGGCGTCCGCGCGAGGCTTGGCCGCTTTCTGATCCCCTCACTCGCCGCTGCGTTAGCGGCGTCGTTGGCGATCGGCGTCTGGTTGGGGGGGAGGATGGTTCCCCGCGATCCCGCCAAGGGGGAAGCCTCGAAACGTTCGCTCGCTGACGGCAGAGGTTCGCCGATATTGGGAGTCGCCGTCCTCGCCCGTGAGGTCGATGCACGGGGGCTGAAGTCCCCCAGCGGCGAGTCGGTCCAAGTCGGGACGCCCCTCGCTGCCGGCAAGTACCACCTCGACGGCGGCCTCATCCAGCTCGAGTTTTTCAGCGGCGCCACCGTTGTACTGGAGGCGCCAACGCGTTTCTCACTAGTTTCTGCGGATAGGATGGTGATCGATCAAGGTAAGGCTCGGGCTCGCGTACCGACGCAGGCCGAGGGTTTCACGATCGAGACGCCGCAGCATGACGTCGTTGACCTCGGCACCGAATTCGCCGTCGCAGTCGATGAGGTAGGAGACAGCGAGATTCACGTGCTCGACGGAGAGATCGAATTGCATGATCGGGCTGCGGCGACGGCCAAGCCCCTCTTGCTGATTCAGGGTCAAGCGATGGCGAGCGCCAGTGGCCAACTCACCCCCGTCGCCTTCCGCCACACCAGCTTCCTCGGTCAACGCGACATCCATGACGCCAGCCTCGTCAGTTCGGCTGGCAGCCGCGCCGCCTGGGCCGACTACAGTGACGGCTTAAGGTCGCGAGAGGACGTGCTCGCCTACTACGCCTTCGACAACCACTCCGACTGGGATCGTGTCCTCCAGAACGAGGGACCGGTAGAGGACGCTCGACTCGACGGCGCCATCGTCGGGTGTGAATGGGCGGAAGGACGGTGGCCCGGTAAGCGTGCGCTCAGCTTCAAACGCTCAAGCGATCGGATTCGCGTCAATGTTCCCGGCGAATTCGAGTCGCTCACCCTGGTGACTTGGGCTCGGATCGAGGGTTTTGACCGTTGGCTAAGTTCGCTGGTGCTCACCAATGGGCATCAGCTCGGTGAGGTCCATTGGCAGCTCAGCAATGAAGGGCAGTTGCTCCTGGGCGTCAAAGCCGAGACAGAGAAATCGCACGACTTCTTCTCGCCGCCTTGCCTGGACGCCGATGATTTAGGGCGGTGGATCCACATCGCGTGTGTTTACGACGGCGAAGCGGGAACCGTGTCTCACTTTCTCGACGGCAAGCTCGTCAGCGAGGAGCCGATAACGCTGCCGACACCGCTGCGGATCGGGGAAGCGCAGATCGGGAACTGGGACCCGGAGGTCCACAAGGTTCACTCGCTGCGAAGCCTCAACGGGCGGATCGACGAGTTGCTGCTTTTTTCCACACCGCTTTCGGCTGACGAACTCCGCAAAATGTACGAAGTGGGACGTCCCTTCTGAAGAAACGAGGGCCGTCGCTCGACGCAGAGCGCCGGGAGTGAACGACGGCACGAGATAGTTGGTCTTGGCGTCGGCCCCATCGACTTTCAGCAAGTCGCGGATCGGCTCGACGGGCTCGACTCAGTGAGGCGGGCATGAAGGCCTTAGAAACGGTAGGACTACTACTCATGGCCAATCCCCAATGTGGGTGGGATAGCCGCTCTCAGCACGCGGACATGGATCGGTTTGTCGACCAAGTTGCAGCGAGATTCGTCGATCTCTCCATAAACCTCCCTGAGTTTGACGCCGTTGTCGGTCATCTCAATGGTCTAGCAGAGCGGGTATTGTAAGACATCGTGTAAGATCGGTCGGTCGAGGCACGAGGGGTAGGACCATCGTGACAAGAAGAAGGACGTGGAAAAAACGTTCGCAAGCAATTATCTGACCGATCGGATCGTAATGCTGCGGGTCAGCTGACGATCGCCTAAGGCGTTACCTGCGAAGTAATTATGCCCTCCGATCGCAATCAGCGAACGCTTCGAATGATCCTGCAAACGGGTCAATTTTGATGTGGCTGATCCAACCGATCTGGTATTTCACTGCGGAGGCGAGGCCCAAGACGACGGCGCCCCTCCCCCCTGCCTCATCTCACGTCGCGTCGCACCGCCGATGATTGATTGCCAGGACGGATTCGCCCGCCCGCTCGGGCCCGCTGTGCGTGGAGTCGCGGTCGCGTTTGCGCTCTTGGCAGCATTGGAGAGCTTTGCCGAAAGGCCCCGTGTCGATTTCGCTCAAGAGGTCCGTCCGATCCTTTCGGACAAGTGCTACCTCTGCCACGGGCCCGACGAGGGGTCGCGAGAGGCGGATTTCCGCCTGGACACCGCTGAGGGCGTCGCCACCGGGTTCCTCGGCGGCGACGTGGACAATTCCGAGGCGTGGCGCCGCATCCTCTCGAAGGATGAGTACGAGCGGATGCCACCCCCCGATTCGGGTAAGTCGCTCAGTGAGTCCGAGTTGGCGACCCTCCAGCGTTGGATGCAGTCCGGTGCGTCCTGGGGCAAGCACTGGTCTTTCGAACCGCCGCAACGGGTTGATCCGCCCAAGGTCCCGGGCTGGTCGACCCTTCGACCGATCGACGCGTTCGTGCAACGCCGGCTAGCAGACGCGGGGCTTCGCCTCGGCGCACCTGCGTCGAAAGAAGTGTTGATTCGCCGGCTGTCGCTCGACCTGACCGGACTACCGCCGACGATCGAACAGATCGACACTTTTCTCGCTGATGAAACGCCCGACGCCTACGAGCGAATGGTCGATCGCCTACTCGCGTCGCCTCACTACGGCGAGAGATTCGCGACGATCTGGCTCGACGCGGCTCGCTACAGCGACACCTTCGGGTACCAGCGGGACGAGGACCGCTACGTCTGGCCATGGCGTGACTGGGTCGTGCGGGCGCTCAACGAGAATCTGCCATACGACCAATTCCTTCGCGAGCAGATCGCCGGCGACCTTCTAGAGAATCCGACGACCGACACCATACTGGCGACAACCTTCAATCGCCTTCACGGCCAGAACACCGAAGGGGGGAGCATCCCGGAAGAGTTCCGCATGGAGTACGTGGCGGACCGCACGCAGACTTTCTCTAGCGCCGTCCTTGGTTTGACGATGGAGTGCTGCCGCTGCCACGACCACAAATACGATCCGTTGTCGACGAAAGACTACTACGCCCTGAGCGGCTTCTTCGACCAGATCGACGAATCGGGCATCATCTCCTTCTTTACGCCGACGACGCCCCCGCCCGCGCTTGACCTGCTCACAGAAGACCAAGCAGCCGAGATCGAACGGCTGCGTGTCGATGCCGCATCCGCAGAGCGCCTTGTCGCGGAAGTCGCTGCGAAGCACGCTTCACGCCCCGCTGCGAGCCTCTCAAAGGACCTCGTGCGACTGCCGACGCCCGTCGCCCAGGAGGCGTTCGATGGGCACATCGCCGCGCCAAATCGTTCCGTGGATGGCGTTAAGGGACGTGCGATTGAGTTCACCGGTGACGATGAAGTCATCGTCGGGAAGGGGTGTAAGTTTGATCGGGCCGATCCTTACAGCATCTCGCTGTGGGTCCGTATCGACCGACGGCACGAACGGGCCGTCGTTTACCACGCTTCGCAGGCGTCGCTCGATTCTGCCAGCCGCGGCCACGAGCTGCTCATCGAACAGGGTCGGCTCAGCGTGGGACTGATCCACTTCTGGCCGGGCAATGCGATCCGGGTACAAGCGATCGATCCCCTACCGATCGACCGTTGGACACACGTCGTCGTAACCTACGATGGATCAAGTGGGGCGGACGGTATGCGTCTCTACGTGGACGGAGCGGCGGCCACGGCCGAGATCATCCGCGACGGACTCACCCGGACAGCCGCCGATCCGAAAGTGGATCATATCGCCCTCGGCGGCCGCTTCCGCGACCGGGGCTTAGCCGGGGGCGCTGTGGATGAGTTCCTGGTCTTCGATCGGCGGCTCTGCGATCTCGAGGTCGCCCTGCTCGCCGGCGCCTCAGCGCCCTCCATCGACGACCCCCAAACGAATTCGGAATTCGATCTTGTGACCTCGAACCCCGACTACCGGGAAGCGATCGAGCAACTTCGCGAGCGGCGACGGGCTTTGTTCGCCACCCAAGACGGGGTGAAACAGATCATGGTGATGCGTCAGTTCGACGGCGCCGCCCCGACTCGCATCCGTCTGCGAGGCGCCTACGACGCCTTAGGAGAAACGGTCACCGCCGCCCCACCTGCATCGATGCCGCCCATTGAATCGGAAGGGCCGTTCGACCGACTGGACCTCGCCGACTGGGTGGCCGATCCACGCAATCCGCTCACCGCCCGCGTCGCCGTCAACCGGTTCTGGCAAGCGATTTTTGGCGAGGGCCTTGTCCGCACCCCGGAGGACTTTGGCTCGCAGGGCCAGCCGCCCACGCACCCCGAGTTGCTCGACTTTTTGGCCGTCGATTTCGTGGAATCGGGTTGGGACGTCAAAGCGCTCCTCAAGCAGATGGTGATGTCCGAGACCTACCGGCAGTCGGCGATCGCCCCGCAAGAGGCTTACGACAAGGACCCCGAAAACCGCTTGCTGTCGCGGTCGGTGCGTAACCGCTGGCCCGCCGAGACGCTGCGTGACAATGTGCTCGCAGCGAGCGGACTTTTGGTGCGCAAGCTCGGCGGCCCGCCGGCAAAGCCCTACGAGGTCGAGGCCGCCTTCGCGCCGACGCCACGCGACGTCGGCGAAGGTCTCTACCGGCGCAGCCTGTATACGTACTTTAAACGATCGGCGCCGGCGCCGATGCTATCGGCATTCGACGCCCCCGACCGTTCGGTCTGCCGCGTCGCCCGGGAGCGGACGAAGTCGCCGACCCAGGCGCTGGTCATGCTCAATGCGCCGCAATTCGTCGAGGCGGCTCGCGTGCTTGCTGAGAACGCGTTGTTGGAACACCAGTCCGACGACGGCGCGTGGATAGCGATGGCGTTCCGTTTGCTGACGAGCCAGCGACCCACCGATGAAGAGCAGGCTTTGCTCAAGAAGCTCTTCGACAAACAAGTGGATCTTTACCACGAGCACCCGGCCGAAGCAAAAGATCTGCTCGCCATCGGCGACCGAGAAGTAGATGGCAGCCTCGATCCCGCCCGTCTCGCCGCAGCGACAGTCGTGACCCAAACCATAATGAACTCTGACAAGTGCGTGACCCGCCCGTAAAGCGGTTAGCCGTTTTCTCCCACGGTCACGGAATCCTATGGCCCAGCCCTCCAAGACGCCGCTCTGCATCGGCAGCGAACCACTGCCGCTACTATCGCGGCGCGCGATGCTTGAACGCAGTTGCTACGGCATCGGTTTGGCGGCGTTGTCGCAGCTCTTGGGCGGCGAGCAGTCGCTCGCGGCGGCGTTAGCGCCCGCGGTCGCGGCGGCGAAGGCGAAACGGGTGATCTTTCTTTTCCAATCGGGCGCGCCGTCTCAGATGGACCTCTGGGATTACAAGCCGCTCCTCAACGAGCGACACGGCGAAGAACTCCCAGATAGCGTCCGGCAAGGGCAGCGCCTCACCGGCATGAGCGCCAACCAATCGAGCATGCCGCTCGTTGGGTCACCGTACTCCTTTAAGCAGTATGGCCAGTCGGGCGTCTGGCTCAGTGAGTTGCTGCCGCACACCGCCGGGATTGTCGATGAGCTGTGCGTGATCAAATCGATGCACACCGAGGCGATCAACCACGGGCCTGGTGTCAGCTTCTTCCAAACGGGCTCGCCCTTCCCTGGGAGGCCAAGCATCGGGGCGTGGGTCAACTACGGACTGGGCAGCGAAAACGAAGACATGCCGGGCTTCGTCGTGCTGATAACCAAAGACAAGGCAGGGCAGCCACTCGTGTCGCACTACTGGGGCCCCGGATTCTTGCCGTCTGAGTTTCAAGGGACCCGCTTCCGTAGCGGCGGCGACCCGATTCTGTACCTCGATAATCCCCCGGGCGTGACCGGCGAGACGCGGCGCCAATCGCTCGACACCCTAGCGGCGATGCATCGGCTGCAGATGGTCGAGAATCCCGACCCCCAGATCGACGCCCGAATCAAGCAATACGAGCTCGCCTACCGGATGCAGATGGCCGCACCCGAGGCGACCGACCTCAGCAGCGAGCCAGATCACGTCTTCGATCTGTACGGGGAGGACGCTCGTGAGCCAGGCACCTACGCCGCCAACTGCCTGTTGGCGCGTCGCCTTGCGGAGCGGGGCGTGCGGTTCATCCAGCTCTACCATCAGGACTGGGACCATCACGATCACCTCCCCAGAGAGCTGCCGCGGCTCTGCAAGGAGACGGACCAGGCGTCGGCGGCGTTGGTGAGGGACCTCAAGCAACGCGGTCTACTGGACGACACGCTCGTTATCTGGGCGGGCGAGTTCGGCCGGACTAATTACTGCCAGGGGAAGCTGACCGCCGGAAACTTCGGCCGTGATCACCACCCGAAGTGCTTCACGGTCTGGATGGCGGGCGGCGGCGCCAAGGCGGGGACGGTCCACGGCGCCACCGATGACTTCGGCTACAATATCGCCAACGGACCGGTCTCCGTCTTCGATTTTAATGCGACGATGCTCCACCTGCTCGGCGTCGATCACAAAGCGCTCACGTACCGCTACCAAGGCCGCGACTTCCGCCTCACCGATGTCCACGGCGAAGTAAGAAAGGAGTTAATTGTTTAGATGACGCTGCCGATCACATCGACGAAACGCAATCGAGCTTACTTCCCTCGGCAACTCGTCGTCGCGATAGGCGCCGTCGCTTTCGCGGCGGTGTCGCCGATTGTTCACGCCGACGAGACTCAGCGGTCGCGCTTCTTCGCTTATCGCGTTCAGCCCCTCCTGGCCGACAAGTGCTTCCGATGCCATGGTCCGGATGCGGGGCAACGGCCCACCGAACTGCGATTGGACACCGAAGCAGGCGTGCGTGAGGCCTTCGGAGGGGGCGACTTTGCGGCGAGCGAGGCCTGGAGACGCATCACTTCAGACGATGAGTCCGAGGTCATGCCTCCTCCCGAATCCCACAAGTCCTTTAGCGCGGAGGAACTGGCGACACTCCGTGAGTGGATGGGGGACGGGGCCGCTTGGGCGTCGCACTGGGCGTTTACCCCTCCGATCCGTATCAATCCCCCCGCGGGTTTTGGCGGCCACCCGATCGACGCCTTCATCCGCCGCCGACTCAGCGCCGAGGGACTGACTCCGGCGCCACCTTCGGAGAAGGCCAAGCTGCTCCGCCGGGCCAGTTTCGACCTCACGGGCCTACCGCCTACGCTCAAGGAAATCGACGCCTTTCTAGCCGACGAGAGCCCGGACGCTTGGTCACATCAGCTAGATCGGCTGCTCGCGTCGCCCCGCTACGGTGAGCGAATGGCCGTGATGTGGCTCGACGGCGCCCGCTACGCGGATACCAATGGTTACCAGAACGACTTCCAGCGGACGATGTGGCCATGGCGTGACTGGGTGATCCGGGCATTCAACTCAAACAAGCCCTACGACGAATTCATCGTCGAACAGGTTGCCGGCGACCTCTTGCCCGACGCGACCTTCGATCAACGCTTAGCGACGGCGTTTAATCGCAACAATCGCACTGTTACCGAAGGGGGTTCGCTGCCGGAGGAGTGGCTGGTGGAGAATGTCGTTGACCGCGTCGAGACAACCTCGTCCGTGGTCCTGGGGCTGACCATGGGCTGCGCCCGCTGCCACGATCATAAGTACGATCCGATTTCGCAGCGGGAGTTCTTCGAGTTTTTTGCCTTCTTCAACAACGTGAACGAGGAGGGGGTCTACGTCGAGACCCGCGGGAACGTCGGACCCACGGTCACGCGAATCGGCTCAGAAGATCGGATCGAGCTTGATCGCCTCAAGGATTCCCTGGACTCTGCGAGAGCCGAGGCGGAGACCCTGCGATCGGCCGTCGCGCAGGCGGCTGAGCGTTGGTTCGCTTCGGCCGAGTCGCCTCAAAGCGTTCCGAAGGCGTGCGCTCGGGTTGGTCTGGATAATGCGGACTACCTAGCGTCGGCGGCGGATCAGCCTATCTCCCCAGAAGGGGCGGCGCCGAGACCCAGTTTAATCGCATCGCTGCTTGGCCCCGTCGCTCAGTTCGACGGCGCCTCTTGGCTGGAGTATCAGGGGCTCTTCACGCCGACGTCCAACGCCCCTTTTTCGGTGACCGCCTGGGTCAAGCCGACGGCAGGCGGAGCCCTCTTCTCGAAGATGGACGACTCGGCCGCGTTTCATGGCGTCGATGCCCTTGTGATCGAGACTCGCCAGCTTGCCGTCCATCTCATCGACGCTTGGCCAGCCAACGCGATCAAGCTCGTCACCGAAGCTTCACTGCCAGAGGGTCGCTGGACTCTCGTCTCGGTCACCTACGACGGATCCGGCAAGGCAGCGGGCGTAAAGGTGCTCTTCGGCGCCAATGAGCAGCCGCTACGTATTGAAGTCGACTCATTAACCGGCGACTTCCACAGCCAGCAGCCGCTCCGCTTGGGCCGACGCAGCGCCAGCGCCCCGTTCCGTGGCGCTATCGGCCAGGTCCGCCTCTTCGATCGCGCGATCACCATCAGCGATCTAGAGGGATTGATCGCGTACGACTTGCTCCAGACCCAGGCCAAGGCGGCCGCCCTGGCCTTGTTGGCGAACCAGGACTCGACGGGTCCGGCGAGTTCTGATCGAGAGGATGCGCTGGCCCTCTACGTCAATCTCGCGCCCGACAAGTCCGCGCGGGATCTCAAGGACGCCGAGCGCCGGCTCGCCACCATTGAAGAAAAACAGAAGCAGTTCCGCGAACGCTTGCCTACCTGCATGGTGATGCAAGAGCGATCGGACCTTCGGCCCACGTACGTGTTGCGCCGCGGTGTGTACGATCAGCCCGATCTCGAACAGCCCGTCTCCAGGGGCATCCCCCCGTTCCTTGGCGTACTTCCGGCCGAGGAGCCTGACCGGCTCACGCTCGCGCAATGGCTGGTTGATCGTGGCAATCCGTTGACGGCTAGGGTCATCGTCAACCGTGTGTGGGGAATGATCTTCGGCGCTGGATTGGTAAAGTCCGAGGAGAACTTTGGCGTCCAAGGTGATTCGCCGTCCCACCCCGACCTCCTCGACTGGCTGGCGGTTGATCTGATGGAGTCAGGCTGGGATTTGAAAAGGCTGCTGCGCCTCATCATGACAAGTGAGACTTATCAGCAATCGTCAGTGGCCGGGGCAGGGGACCGCGACCGCGACCCAGGCAACCGGCTTCTGGCGAGAAGCCCCCGGCGACGGCTGCCGGCCGAATTTGTGAGGGACAACGCCCTCGCCCTTAGCGGCTTGCTTGATGAACGACGGGGTGGTCCTTCAGTCCGCCCCTACCAGCCTGAGGGGCTGTGGGACGAGCTCGCCGGTGGCGCCGGTGAAGGGCCCTACGAGCTGTCGAAAGGGAAGGACCTCTACCGCCGATCTCTTTACACGTACCGCAAGCGGACCGTCCCCCATCCGACGATGTCGCTTTTTGACGCCCCGAGTTTTGAGATCTGCACCGTTAAGCGGGCGACCACCAACACACCGCTCCAGGCACTGGCTCTGCTAAACGACACGACCTACACGGAAGCCGCCCGCGAATTCGGCGAGCGAATGCTTCGGGAGGGGGGCGCCGCGGACAGGGAGCGACTCTACTACGGGTTCCGTATGGCGACCTCCCGTTACCCGACGGACGCTGAGACGCAGATGCTACTCGCCGCGTTAAATCGAGCAATCGAACACTACGCGTCCGACCCTGAGTCCGCAGAGGCGGTGCTGAGCGTAGGCGAGTCTCCTAGGGACGAGGAGCTGCCACAATCGCTAGCGGCAGGCTACATGACGGTCGCGACCCTGCTGCTGAACCTCGACGAATCGATAACGCAAGAGTGAGCGGATGAACGACGGCCACCCCCTCGGCTTAGCACAAAGCCTCAACCGACGGCACTTCCTTCAAAGGTCGGCCGGCGCTTTGGGGCTGGCAGCGCTCTCGTCTTTGGCGCGCGGTGGGACGGTCGGAGCGGCACTCTCGGCGCTGCCGCACCACAAGCCGACGGCCAAACGCGTTATCTACCTCTTCCAGTCGGGAGCGCCCTCCCAATTTGAGAGCTTCGACTACAAGCCGAGGCTGGCGGAGCTAGCCGGAAAGGAACTTCCCGACTCGGTCCGCCAGGGACAACGGCTTACCGGAATGACCTCTGGGCAAGCGAGCTTTCCGCTGGTGCCTTCGGTTTTCCGCTTCGACAAGCACGGCGAGTCGGGCGCTGAAATCTGCGAGCTCTTCCCACACACCGCCCGCGTCGCGGACGACCTCCTCATCGTCCGTTCGATGAAGACCGAGGCCATCAATCACGACCCGGCGGTGACGTTCTGCCAAACCGGCTCGCAAATCGCGGGACGACCAAGCATGGGGGCCTGGGTCGCGTACGGCCTGGGCAGCGAGAACGATGACCTTCCCAGCTTCCTGGTCCTTGTATCGCGCGGCACGGGCCGTAAGGCCGGCCAGCCGCTCTACGACCGGCTTTGGGGGAGCGGGTTCCTCCCGTCGAAGCATCAAGGAGTGAAACTCCGGGCCGGCGCGGACCCGGTCCTTTATCTGTCGAACCCAGCTGGATGCAGCCGCAGCCAACGCCGCGGTGTGCTCGACGACCTCCGCGGCCTCAATGAACAGCGTTACGCCGATGTCGGCGACCCGGAAATCCTCGCCCGCGTCGCGCAGTACGAAATGGCGTTTCGGATGCAGGCGTCGGTACCCGCGCTCACCGACATCTCTGATGAGCCAGCGCACGTTCTAGAGATGTACGGGCCCGATGTCCATAAGCCGGGCGCCTACGCCCGCAACTGTTTGCTCGCCCGCCGGTTGGCCGAGCGCGACGTCCGTTTCGTACAGCTCTACCACATGGGCTGGGACCAGCACAACGATCTGCCCGACCATATGGGTAAGCAGTGCCGGGATACCGACCAAGCGTCGGCCGCTCTTATCTCCGACTTGAAGCAGCGTGGCTTGCTCGAAGACACGCTGGTCATCTGGGGCGGAGAATTTGGACGCACCGCCTACTGCCAAGGGGAGTTAACCGCATCGAACTATGGCCGCGATCACCACCCGCGGTGCTTCAGCATCTGGATGGCGGGCGGCGGCGTCCGAGGAGGCGAAACGTACGGAGCGACCTGCGATTTTTCCTACAACATCGTCGAGAAGCCGGTCGAAGTGCACGACCTCAACGCGACGATCCTGCATATGCTGGGGGTCGATCACACTCGCCTGACCCACAAGTTCCAGGGTAGAGACTTTCGCTTAACCGACGTGCATGGCGTCGTCAGGCATGATTGGCTCAAGGCAACTGAGGCCTAGAGGCTGTTCCGTCTTGCTTGACATGAGAACCAAGAAGGCGGAGTCGTAGCGGTTTCTAGCCTTTCAGGCAATTTGAAGACACGTTCTTAAAAGAAGCCGCCAAGGGAAGCTGGCAGGCCCCGAGCGTAAGCGGCGGACCGCAGAAACGGTCCACAGATTCGCCGAGAGCGGCTCACTGATCGGGACGACGCCACCTGTGCGCGTTGGCGGAAATCGGAATCGGCGTCGAAGCCCACGTTGAGAACCTCAGCGAGCTATCAGGCTGCAGAAATTCCATGGCGGGCGCCTTTGGTTGATTTCTTGGTTCTCTGGGACGAGCTTCGCACCATTGGCGTCTAAAGATTGTTCGCCCACGAGACTTATTGCCATCCGCACCACCAAACGAAAGTAAGTGAAGCCTCCTGCGCTGGGGGCAGAAAGTGTCGGACAGCACGGGCAAACGTCTTCGCACTCGCCCATCCGTTTCAGGAAAACTCCGCCTATTCACTTGCGTTTGATTGACATTGGCATGCCGCTGTGACATGCTCACCGCGTCTGCCCGCATCGAGGGCGGATTCGACAGCGCACCTGAACACCGGAGAGATTTGGCGTTTGCAGCAGCGGCCTTGGCCGCGAAGCATTGCTCTTATCTTATTTGATCTGCCAGAAGGCGTTGGCGCCTTCTTCCACCTCAAGTGACTTAACGGTCCTGCTTGTGGGAGAAGGCGCCAACGCCTTTTTTGCATGCGCACTTACACACAGCGCTATGACGAGTGGCAAACGGCGCCGTGACGCGGGGCAATCAGCGCCGTGGCGGGGGAGACGAGTCCCGTAAGAAAAAGCTGTTGCCGTTCTGCACCGAGTCCCATTTTCGGCGGCATGAATCGCAAGCCGTGCGTCGATTACTCCACCCTAAGACCTTGAAATCCCACATCGTATGATCCGCAAACCCGCCTTACACGCACCCGGCGCCTCGACTGCAACGATCGCCCAGCGTCGCCGATTCCGCACGTTTGGGATGAGCGTCGCGATTCTCGTGACGCTGCTGTTCGCCCCCTGCCGGTTCGCTTCAGCGGTGCTCTTGTACTCCGGCGACGCCTACAAGGAGGGTGGCACATCTTGGGATGTTGGCATCGATTTCATTGGATTCCTGCAAGTCAATGGCGGCACGGCGGAGCCGAACGACAATGGAATCATTGGCGTGAACGCTGGCTCCGTCGGCCATGCCACGGTCACCGGAGCCAACTCGGCTTGGATCAATAGCGGCCAACTTTTTGTCGGTTCCAATGGCACGGGCCAGCTGACGGTCAGCAACGGCGGCAGTGTCTCTGATACGAATGGCGTTCTCGGTTTATCTGCCATTAGCGTTGGCAGTGCCACCATCTCGGGGACCAACTCGCAGTGGTACAACGACAACGACCTTACAGTCGGTTCCCTCGGCAAGGGCCAGCTTACGATCGCTGGCGGCGGTTATGTTGAAAACAGGATCGGCTACATCGGCTCTCAAGGGGACTCAAGCGGAGCCGTCACCGTCACGGGGACCGACTCGCTGTGGCAAAATACCAGCTTCCTTTACGTCGGCCGAGGCGTGGCGGGCGACGGCACCGCCTCGGGTCAGTTGGATATCAACGGTGGCGGACGGGTCAACAGTTTTTACGGCTATGTCGGCAACGGCCCGAAGTCGAGCGGCAGCGTAACCGTCGACGGGTTCTTCTCACGGTGGGACAATAGATTCGAACTTTACATCGGCAACGGCGGCACAGGCCAGTTGGAGATCGGCAGTGAAGCTCAGGTCACCAACACCACGGGCTACGTCGGCAAAGCCTCGAACTCGCACGGCAGCGTAACCGTCGACGGGTTCTTCTCACGGTGGGACAATAACGGCCCACTTTACGTCGGCGACGCCGGCACGGGCCAGCTCACAGTTAGCAATGGTGGCCGAGTGAATGACACCGAGAGCTACCTCGGCTCCTCTGCCACCGGCAACGGCAGCGCCACCGTGACGGGGACCACCTCGCTGTGGAACAATAGTGGCGCGCTTTTAGTCGGTTACGCAGGCACGGGCCAACTGGAGATCAGCGGTGGCGCTCAGGTCATCAATACAACGGGCTACCTCGGTTACGGCTCTACCGGAAATGGCAGTGCCACTGTGACGGGGACCGGATCGCTGTGGAATAATAGCGCCCCCCTTCTCGTCGGCAGCGAAGGGACGGGCCAGTTGGAGATCAGCGGAGGCGGTCAGGTCAACAACACTTTCGGCTCTCTCGGCTACTCTCTCATTGGCGATGGCAGTGCCACGGTCACGGGGCCCGGCTCGCTGTGGAATAATAGCGGCGAACTTTACGTCGGTACGGTAGGCACAGGCCAGCTCACGGTCGCCGGCGGCGGCCAAGTCATCAACACGTCCGGTTTCGTCGGCTCACTCGCCGGCTCGAACGGCAGCGCCGCGGTCACGGGCGCCGGCTCGCTGTGGAACAACAGCAATGAGCTGAACGTCGGCTA
>JBGSJY010000414.1:0-14782 GCA_041741515.1 Pirellulales bacterium
GGCGGCCGCTGCCGGCAACTTGGGACGCCGGTCACACCGTGCTGTCGTTCCCTGCTTCGCTCGGCGACGGGGCCGGCGTGCGTTTTCGTGTTGACGCGAAGACGGGCGGCGTGGCGATCGACGGACCGGCCGACGCGGTCGCCGCGTGGCGCGACGTCGTCACAGCTATTGAAGAGTCTATCGCGGCGCAAGACGGCGTTGCGGGACCCAAGGGGAGCAGCGTGCGAATCGTCTCGACCGCCGCGGCGCCGAGTGAACGCGTAAAGTCTGCGCTCCAGGCGATTCAGGTAGCCGGCCCCGCTGCCGGACAAGGGGCTGCCGGACAAGCAGCTGCCGGGCAACGACTCGCTGGCCAGCGAGTCGCCGGGCAGCTCGTCGCAGGCCAAGTAGCCGCGGAAGAAGACGGCGAAACACCCGTGGAGGCGCCGCAGGCCCGAGTCGCTCAGGACGAGTCGATCCTTGGGCCGGTGCAGATCGAGTTCGTCGAGGGGCTTGACGTAATCGTCCTTCGCGGCGATCAGGAAGACGTCGATCGCGTCATGAAGATCATCGATCAGATCGAGAGTCTCAGCTCGCAGACGACACCGGAGATCAAAGTGCTGCGGCTTCAGCACATCGACGCCGACTCGCTGGCGCGGTTGCTAACGAGCGTTTATGACCAGGTGCTCGGCCCGCGGGTCGGCGACCTGAGCGTCACCGGCTTGGCGAAGCCCAACGCGCTGCTGCTGGTCGGTCGGCCGGAGAACGTGCGGCTCGCAGTTACGCTGGTGGAGCAGCTCGACCAGCCGGTGGAGCCGACCTACCGCTTCGAGGCCTATCCGTTGAAGCACGCATCAGCGACCGACGCCAAAGCGATCATCGACAGCTACTTCGAGCAGCAGGCGGCGCAACAGAACGACCAGGCGGCATCGCTTCTGCGGTCGCGCGCCTTCACGGTCGCCGACGTCCGAAGCAATGTGGTGATCGTCAGCGCCGCGCCACGCGACCAGGCGGAAGTCCGCGCGCTGTTGAACCAGTTGGACGCCGCCCGTGGCGAGGCGGTCGATGAGGTGCGGGTCTTCCCGCTGAAAAACTCGTTGGCGACAGACCTCGCCGAGGTGTTGCTCGCGGCGATCCGGCCCACCACCGAAGGGGACGCAGATACCGCCACGCCACGCGTCGCGGCGCTGCGGCTGAGCATTGGCGAGGGGGACCCCTCGGCGCTGGAGTCGGGGGTGTTGAACAGCGTCCGGGTGTCGGCGGACACGCGGGCGAACGCGCTGGTGGTGACGGCGCCGGCCGACAGCATGTCGCTGATCGCAGCGCTCGTCGAACGGCTCGACCGCACGCCCGACGCGTCCGCCCAGTTGAAGGTGTTCACCATCGCCAACGGCGACGCGGCGGCACTGGCCGAGATGCTCCAGAGTCTTTTCGCGACCGACGAAGACAGTACTGAGCCGGGTGGTTACGGTTCGGGCGGCCTTACCCGGCTGAACGTAGCAACCGACTTGCGTTCCAACAGCATTATCGCCGCCGGAACGGCGGAGGATCTCGCGGTCGTCGAGGCGATCCTGCTGCGGCTGGATGACGCCGAGGTCCGCGCGCGGCGGACAAGCGTGTTCCGGCTCCAAAACGCGGACGCGACGACCGTCGCGCAGGTGTTGAATCAATGGCTCGAGGACGAGCGCGCTGCCGAGGCGGAAGCGGACCTCGGCTACAGCCCCCGCGAATTGATCGAGCGCGAGGTGATCATCGTCGCCGAGCCCGCGACCAACAGCCTGATCATCAGTTCGACGCCGCGCTACGAGGCGGAGCTGCGGCGGCTGGTGCAAGAACTGGATGAACGGCCGCCAATGGTCGTGATTCAGGTGCTGATTGCCGAAGTCCAGCTCAACGACACCGACGAGTTCGGCGTCGAGCTCGGCCTGCAAGACTCTTTGCTGTTCGACCGATCGCTGCTGACCGACCCCACCCTCATCACGACGACCACCAATCAGCAGTCTGCCGGCGGCGCTACGATATCGACGACAACTCAGAACGTCCTGACGAGCGAACTGTCGCCCGGCTTCAACTTCAACAATCAAACGCTAGGCAACAACGGCTCGACGACCGCGTTGCAGCGGGCAGGGAATGTCGGCGCGCAGGCGCTTTCGAGCTTCGCGCTCAGCCGCGTGAACGGCGACCTGGGCTTCGGCGGTTTCGTGATGTCCGCCAGCAGCAGCAACGTCAACTTCTTGCTCCGCGCGCTGCAGGAGAGTCGGCGTCTGGAGGTGCTGAGTCGGCCGCAGATCACGGCCCTCGACGGCAAACTCGGCAGTGTGACGGTCGGGTCCAATGTGCCGACAATCCGCGGGGTCAACTTGACGACGTTCGGCCAGACCAACAATATCGAATACGAGAGGGTCGGCATTATTCTGGAAGTGACGCCGCGCATCAGTCCCGATGGCCAGGTCGTCATGAACATCGCCGCCGAGAAATCGGAAGTTGGCCCCGAGTCGGAGGGCATCCCGATCAGCGTCTCGGCAACGGGGGACATTGTCCGGGCGCCTCAGATCAAGCTGACCAGGGCGCAGACGACCGTCAGCGCCGCAAGCGGTCAAACGGTCGTGCTGAGCGGTCTGCTCACCAAGCGGACGCTGGACATCCACCGCCGCGTGCCGCTGCTTGCCGACATCCCGCTGCTGGGCGACCTATTCCGCTACGACGCGGTGCAACAGGCGCGCACCGAGCTGCTGATCATTATGACGCCGCGTGTGATCCGTTCGGAACTCGACGCCGAAATGCTAAAGCAGGTGGAGTCGTCGCGGATGAGCTGGGTCTTATCCGACGTAATTCAGTTGCACGGACCCGCGGGCCTGCGGACGCGTGGCGACTCGTGGGAAGACGTCCCCGGTTGCTACCCGACGGAGTCGGCGGCAGATTTGGCGCCCCAGGGGCCCGTGCTCGGGGGCGTTGAAATCGCGACCCCGTCCCCCAAGGCCGATGAACCCGTTGCGGAAGTGGCGAGCCGCGTCGAGGCTGCGTCGTACGCCACACCTTTTATTCCGCCGCGTCGTTTGCCAGCTGCTGCCCCGTGAGCCGTATTCGAATCCGTAGGCAAGACGTCATGACGAACCGCAGACTACCCGGATTGGCTTCGTGGGGGCTGGTGATTTGCGTCCTGGCCGGTTGCCGCAGTGCATCGCCGACAACCACGGCGAAGAGCGACACTCCGTGGAAAATGCCCAACCCACTGGAGTGGGGAGCCAAGTCCGACGAACCCCGCACCGGCGAGCCCGAGCGTCTCGTTGCGACGTGGGCGGACACGGTGCGTCAAACGCCGGGCGAGCCCTCCGAACGGGGTTTCGGCGGCCGGATTTACTTCTACGACAAGGGCCCCGATCCCATCGCGGTGGAAGGGCGGCTGGTGGTTTACGCCTTCGACGAGTCCGACCGCAACCCGACCGATCATCGTCCGACGAAGCGATTTGTCTTCCCGGCCGACCAGTTGCCGAAGAATATGAGCGTCTCGGAGATCGGCCCGTCGTACAGCGTCTGGTTGCCGTGGGGAACGGTCGACGCTACATCGACGCATGTCAGTCTGATCGCCCGCTTCGAGCCGGTCCGGGGGGGCGGGCTCTTGGTGAGCGATCAGGCGCGGCAGCGTCTACCCGGCAACGGACTTGCCTCGGTGGGGCCAACGATGATCGCCGAGTCCGTGAAGGAGACGACGGTCCGTCAGGCAGGCTATGACGAGAAGGCGGCCGCGAACGAAGAGCCCCGTGCTCGACTCTCGACAACGACGATCAAGCTAAACCGCTGAATAGCTCTCGAAACCGGACGCGACGAACTTTAGAGCGATAAGCCGCAGGGGTGGGTCCTCGATTGAGGGACAATACGCCTCCGAAGGAGAAGCCTCCCGGGTGGGGGAGAAGTCCCCTTATTGCGGCGCTGGGAGGATCTCTTCGAGCTCCGCTTCGATCGCCAACCGGTTATCGACGCGGCGGACGCCCGGCTCGATGGAAGCGAGTTTCTCCGCCAAGAGCTTTTCACTCGGGCTGGCGACCACCCCTTCGAGGATGGCGACGCCGTCTACCGACATGAGGTTGACGCCGCTTAGGCCCCCGCGGTCGAGCGCTCGGGAGACGTTGGAGACCGTGACCGCGGCCGGCGGCTGCTTATTCGCGACGAACCGCTGCAGCTCCGGCGAAGCGGTGATCGCGATCCGCACCTCGGGTCGCGTGTTGGAGGTCGAACTCGAACTGCTCCGGGAATCGCCCGAGCGTTGTTGACGTTGTGAGTTCTGTGTGGCCTGGTTGGCGGCGCCGCCGAAGAAGGCCGCCATGTCGGCCGCGCTGCGACCGACGAACGCTTGGTTGGCGTTCTGCCCGCCGAAGGCGCCGCTCTGTTGGCCGCCGCCGAACGCCGACTGTCCAAAGGCCGATTGTCCAAAAGCCGACTGCCCGAAACCGGACTGGCCCAAACCGGACTGGCCGAACCCCGACTGGCCAAGACCCGATTGCCCGAACGACGAGCCCCCGAAGGCGGACTGGCCGCCCATGCCGCTCGACCCGAAGGCGCTCGAGCCGCCCGCGGCCCCGAGGGAACTTCCGCCAGCAGTCCGGCCGCCCTGAGCAAAAGAATCACCGGCGGCAAGCAAGATCCCCACGGTCACGGCGAACAGGGAGAGGGGGGAGCGGAGCATTCTGGATTCTCCTGCAGACGGGTGGCCACGCCGGACGGGCGGTTCGGTTATCCTTCAGTGTACCACGCCGCTGCCGCACGGGCGGAATGGGCCGTCATTCAGCGGCGGATTACTCTTACTGTCAGGGGAGTCGCGTGGCGGTTCCCCCGGCGATTGCAGGCTCATCCAACCGGGACTCACCGTGATGCCTCTCCGGCCACTTTTGCTAACCCTCCTGGTCCTTTCGGCGTCGGCGATCGCGTCGGCGGAGCGGCCTAGTTCGATGCGCCTCTTCCCGGGCCGCGCGGTCTTTTTTTTCCGCACTCCCGACGCAACCGAACTCTCCGACCGGTTCAACAGCGGCGCGGGTGGGGAGATGCTCAATGACCCGGAAATCTCTCCCTTCTTGAAGTCGCTTTTCAACCGGGTCGACGCGTCGTACCGCGAGGGGCCGGGTAAAGCCACCGGCGGCGGGCTCGCGGACATGCTCGCGCTGTTCGAGGGAGAGCTCGCCTTCGCCGTCGTCCCCCGTCGAAACGAGGCGCCGGGCCTCGTGCTATTGGCCGACACCGTCAGCGCCGCCAACCGCGATGCCGGCGACCAAATGAAGCTTGTCGAAGGGCAAGACCGGACGACCAAGTTCCTTGAGTCGGTTAAGGCCTACGCCTCCGGCATGGGAGACCAGATCGCCAGCGAGCCGGTGGGCTCGGCGACGGCGATGGTCTTCCGTCGCGGTGACAACGCCAAAGAGACGTTCGCCGCGATTGAACGGGATGGCGTTCTGATCCTCTGCAATGATCGCATCCTACTGGAGTCGGTGGTCACCAAGTGGGACGAGGCCGAGGGCATCGTCGCTACGACAGAGCCCGAGGGCGTAAAGGGCGAAGAAGAGAAGCCCGCCGAAGACGAGGACGTCGCCAAGCGCGCCGAACGGCTGCGGCAACGCTATGCGGGGCCGCTGTCCGACAACGAGGCCTTCACCGAATCGCTCCGCGAGTGCGTCAGCGAACGGCTCGGCGCCGGTGACGAGTCGCCCCCGCAAGTGGTGGCGTTCATCGACCCGGTGGGCATCTTCCGCGGGATCGCGCAAGAGAACGCCGGCATGCGGATCGCGCTGGCGACGCTGCCGATCCTGGGGATCGACGGCGTGAAGGGCGCCGCCGGCGCCATGTGGATCAACGAAGGAGAGTGGGACTCGCTGCTGCGGGCGCACCTGCTGCTCGACAACCCCCGCTCGGGCGTGCTCAAGATGGCTCGGCTGTTGCCTTGCGACCCGACGCCCGTGGACGCGATCCCGGCGGAAGTCTCGGCCTACACCTGCGGCGCGGTTGACTTTGCGGGGACGCTCAGCGGCGCCACGCAGCTCTACGACCGAATCCGCGGCGAAGGGCGGTTCGCTGAGGATGTCGAGAAGAGGTTCACCGAACGGGCAGGCGTTACGCCCCAAGCGATGATCGAGCACTTCACCGGGAGGTTTGTCTCCTTGCAGGCGTACGGCGAAACTCCCGAGGGAGTCGCACCACGCGTCAACCCGGCCCGCGCTATCTTCTTCGAGGCAACCGACGCCAGTAAAGCGCTGTCGGTGGTCGAAGCCGTGCTGGGCAAAGTGGGCGCGAAGCTCGAGCAGCGTGAACAAAATGGCCAGACCTACTTCGTCTTCCCGTATTTTGCGGAGATGGCGAGGAAGCAACAAGAGGAGGGGCCTCGGCCCGGACAGCCGCCGATGCTGCTCACCTGTATGGCGCTCATTGGCGACGATGTCGTTTTCTGTGAGTCCATCGAGCTGATGGAGACTCTCCTCGATACGCATGCGGGCCAGGACACGCCTACGGGCGCAGTCAAACGACTCGCCGACCACTTGCCGTTCCGCCTGATGTCAAACCGTGTCATGCGTCTAGGCGCGGCGACGGTTGGCGGCGAAGAGGGGCGCATCCTGATGTATCAAGACCCCCTCGCGCAGTTCCGGCGATGGCACGCGGCGGGTTCGTCAGACGCATCGCGCGAGCAGCTCAATCAGATGGCCGAGTTCGCCCCACCGATGCGGTGGCTCCGCGACGCGCTGGACGAGACGGGCGTTCCCTCGGCGGAGGCGATGATGAAGTACGCCAACCCCAGCGGCGCCGCCATCTACGACACCCCACGCGGGTTTCGCTATGTGGCGTTTACCTTCAAGCGAGCTGAGGAGTAGCCGAAGATCATGCCCCGCGACTACCTTGTTGCGCGCTGTTGATACAGCGGCAAATGCCGGTAGTACACCTCGAGCGTGTAGAGCGACAGGCAAGTCATGTAGAGCCGGCCACCCGACGCGCCCCAGGCATCTTCGCGCGGGTCCCAGCTGCCGCGTTCCTGCTTCTCCTTCACTTGCTTCTCCGGAAGCAGCTCACGCATCACCTTGTTCCACTCGGGCCAGCGCGGCCCGCCGGCGTGGATCAGCGCCTGCGTCGCGTAGTACCAGTAGTAGACGTCGGTCTTACCGCGACGCCATTCGGGCTTGTGAGTCAGCAGAAACTCCAGCCCTTTATCAACTCTCCGATCGTCCGCCGGCCAGCCGAGGTACTGTCGGCCGAGGATACCAACGGCGGTGAGTGTCGGCACCGCCTCGCGATTGAAAACATCGGGCTCTTCGTAGACGTAGCGCGAGCCAAGCGGCGCGTAGACCAGCGGGTCCGATCGCTGCACGAGGTCGAAGAAGCCCTCGATCTTGGCGAAGACCGGCGACGGCACCTCGATGCCCGCCATCCGCGCGCTCTTGAGCGCCATCAGCACCCAGCCGGTGACCGAGAGGTCGCTCTGCACGCCCTCGTTGTACTTCCAGCCGCCGAGGTCGGTCTGCGTCTTGATCAGATACGCGACCGCCCTCTCCGCCGGCTTGCGATAACTTTCGTCCCCGGTCATCGCCAGCAGTTCGCAGATCGCGATCGTGCATTGCGCGTGGGTGTAGAAACGATGATTCATCCCGCCGCTGTTGAAGAACGAGCCGTCCGGGTTCTGACGCTCGAGCAGCCACCGCCAGCCACGAGCGACGGTCTGACCAAAGTCCGCCTTCGAATTGGTGGGTAGTTTCCCGGCGCCTTGGAACGCCAGCAGGGCCATCGCCGTGGCCGCCTCGCGATTCTCGTTGGCGGCGGGGTTGGCGTACTTGCCGACGAGGCTCCAGCCGCCGTCGTTTTGTTGGACTCGGTCAAGCCACTTCAGCCCTTCGAGCACCGCGGACTCGGTTGCGGCGGTTCCACCGAACGCCTTCAGCATCGCCTCTTTACGCCCGGGCTCTCGGCCCGATAGGGCGACCCCCGGGGTGACGTTCGGCAGTTGCGAACTGAACGCCAACCCTGCCGGATCAATCGGAGTGTCCGGAGGCGTCGCCAGCGGGTCGGCGACCTCGGGTAGGTAGTCGGGCGTAAGAACCTGCTCTTGGACCTCGACCTCCGTCAGGGTCGTCAAGTCGAAGGGCTCTTCGATGAGTTGCTCACCGATATCTTCGCTGACGCTAACCGTTAGCGACAGCTCGTCGTCCCGATGAACGCCCATCGCCAACAGGGCAAGCAGCACCAGGGCAGCCAGATGAAGCATGCCGCTGACGAGCCAGGCCGGCGCCTCTTCCACCCATCCACCGACCGCCCCGAGACCGAGAGTTTGAGTCTGGTTTTTGCCCGAGTTATCGGCCGCAGCGTCCACGGCGTCGCGGCCAACCCGCGGCGGGGGAGGGGGGAGGACGGCGGCGGCGTTGGGCGGCGCCAAGCGGCTGGCAGTTAATTAAAGGAAGCCGGTGGGGGGTCTCTTAAGGAACCGTATCGGCCACCCCGGCCCGAAGCAATCAACGGCCTGCCGCAGGGGAAAGAAATCGCTGGAGCGGGGCGCCTTGCCGAGCCGATTCGAGCGGAGTATCTTCTAGTATTCCATCGCGGGGTGGAGCAGCCAGGTAGCTCGCGAGGCTCATAACCTCGAGGTCGTCGGTTCGAATCCGGCCCCCGCCACTTTTGATAAGTCTTGCTGAAACCTCACGTTAGGTTACCTGCCGTCGGTCGGCAGTGCGGCTTATTGGCAACGGCTACCCGTAGTTTCTACCCATTCTGGGTGAGCAACTATGGGTTTGTTGTGAAACACCCGTTTCGCCCAGGTCCAAGCAGCAGAAGCAGCCCCGCAGAAGCAGCCCCAAAGTACGGGCTGCACAAGGCGTCTGGCCAAGCCGCCTGTCCGACGCTATTTCCCCAACGGACTCACAGCCCCGGCGGCAACGTCGGTGGGGGGAACCGCCGATGCGATTCTTCTAACGATTCGAGGAACGCCGCGAGGTCGGCCAGATCCGTAGGGTTGAGGCCCAACGGCCGCAGGTGGGGCGACTTGGTGGGCGCTGGAGCTGTCGAGGGGTTGCTCGCACGGACCCGATCGTTCGGCATTCCCGCGTTGTAGAGCCGCAGCAACTCGTCGATGTCGAATAAACCGCTGTGCATGTACGGCGCGGTGCGCGTAACATCGCGCAGCGATGGCGTACGGAAGGCGCCGACATCGGCCGCTTCGCCAGTTACGTTGTAGCGGCCGAGATCCTCGAAGGCTCGGCCGTACATGCTGAGGCCGATGTTATGGAACTTGTCGTCGGAAAGTAGCGGACCGTTGTGGCAATTGATGCAGCGTGCGTCGGTGCGGAACAGATGCAGTCCGGCCAGTTCCTCGTCGGTCATCGCTTTGTAGCGGCCCGCGACGAACGAGTCGAATCGTGCGGTGTCGCTCACGACGGTCCGCTCAAAAGCGCCGAGAGCCTTAGCGACTTGCTCAAGACCCGGTTGATCGACGCCGAAGACCTCTTGGAACGCCTCGACGTATTCCGGAATCTCGGTCAGGTGGGCCACCACCACCTCGTCTCCCGAGTGCATCTCATCAACGTTGGAGAGCACCGCAACCGCCTGCGCCTCCAGGCTGTCGGCGCGGCCATCCCAAAACAGCGTGCGACGGTAGCCACTATTTAGGATGGACGGCGCATTGCGAGCGAGCTGGCGCCGGTTGTGACCGAACGACGTCGTCCGGCCGTCGGACCAACCTATGTCCGGGTCGTGGCAAGACGCGCAGGCGATCTGCCTGCTGCCGGACAATCGTGGCTCAAAGAACAGTCGCTTGCCGAGCGCTTCCACCGCCCTGTCAGCGGGATTTCCCTCCGGATGCGTCATGGCCGGGAGCGGGCCGAGCTCACGATGCGCGACACCTTCGTCCAGCGTCGGAGCGGGCCACTGCGCGCTATCCTTCTCGTACCAAGTGCGGACCTGGGCAAGATAGGCAGTCCGTTCCTCGGGCGACCGCTCGGGTCGCGGCGGTAAGCCGAGACGCACGAGTGTCTCGATTGCCTCCCCGGGCGAAGCGTTGGTGAGGTCGTCCGCCAACGAGAACGGCGCGATGACGGCCACCGTCACGATGGCGGTCATGCAGCGCAGGCAGCGATTCTGCGAACGTTTCAACTCTAGCTCTTTTCAACGAGGCTTGCGTCGAAGACGCGCGGAAGCGAATGCGCATCCTACCAGCAAGAGCGAGACTGGCTCGGGAACAGCGATTCCCACACCAAAGCTTGCGAGGGAGTCCCGCCAGATCGTGTAGTCGGCGGCATCGACGACCCCGTCCCGAGAGCCATCGGCGGCCAAGTTGGACCCGGTTTGCCCGAACTGTCCGGACCATACTGCGTAGTCGGTGGCGTCGACCGCTCCGTCGCCGTTATAGTCGCCGGGGATCGCTCCGGGGAGGACGTTGTCTCGCCAAATGGTGTAATCGGCCGCATCGACAACTCCATCGCCAGAACCATCGGCGGCGAGGTCCGAGCCCGTGGCGCCATAGCTGGCGATCCAGAGGAGATAATCGGCCTGGTTGACGTCGCCGTCGCGGTTGTAGTCTCCCGGCAGGTTAGGGGACGTCGCAAAGGCGGCGACGGCGTCGAGGAGGAACTGCCCCGAATAACGGGCAGCAAGTGCCGCTTCCGTCGGGGCGGGAAGGCCGAGGTCGTTCAGCCACGCGTCGGCGATGACGCCGAGATCCACCTCGTTGACGATGTTCACGTCGGGCGCGTCGAACAGGTAGTCGGGATCAATACTGGCAAAATCACCGTCGATCCAGGTCTCGGCGTTCTGGCCCGTAATGGTGTAGTAATTGTTCGCCATCACGTCGAGGTCCGTGAAGTCGAGTGTCATGTCGAAGTTGGCGTCACCGTTAGGAAAGAGCGCGAACTGCTGCAGGATCTTGACGTCCTTCCAATCAACGACGAGCTGTTCGCCGTTGGTATGGCGGACCACCGGGTTTCCGTTCGTGTCGGTGGTTCTAAAGGCGATCTCGTTCCCGTTGAGATCGAACCTGACATTGGCGTCATCGGCAACCGCGTTGCGTAACCCGATGGCGTTAGCGAACAGCGAGAGGTCGTCGGCGTCGAGGTCGTTATCGCGGTCGAAGTCGCCGGGCTTATAAACGTAGATCCCGAGCGGGGCGTCGAGGGCGTCATCGGTGAAGACAAGCTCGCTGACTTGGAAACCCGGTCCCGTCGAGAGGCGGTGTTGCAGGTCGAGCACCGTATCATTGACCGCGAGCCCTTCGGCGTCTTGAAAGAGGTTGTGCTCTCGCTCGCTCAGCACCTTCACAAAACGGCCCTGCGTGTCGTAGCGAAAAACCCCATCCGTCTGAGCCTCTGAGAAGTACAGGTTTCCCTCGGCGTCGGAGGTGACGGACGTGTACTGCGGTTGAGTTTCGGAATAGTAGTCCGCAAACGTAGCAAACTGCGAGCGGGTGAACACGACGGCTGGATCGGCCATCTCGCCGGGCGCGCCCGTATCGAGGTAGGCGTTCAGCCCTCCTTGGTTGCCGCCGTCCGCAGAACCCATGACGATGATTTGGTCGCCGACCCCCGGATCACTGGGGGCGAAGTCACGCACCGAGGTGGGCACGACGCCCGGCTCGGTGATGATGCGGGTGGTGCCTAGCGTCGTGTTGTTGGTCGTGTCGGTGCGGATCCGCTGGATGACGCCGGTCTTCGTTGCGTCGATCTTGTAGATGCCGCCCGTCCTCGTGCCCGCGTCGACGGCGTAAATTGACTGGCCATCGCTGGACCAAGCGAAGGAGCGTCCGAAATTGTCGCTGGCGTCTATGACGTTGGCGGCGTCTCGGAGGTCCCGCTCGCTGATGACCTGGGTGAAGGCGTCGTTCCAGTCGGTGACCCCGTAGGCGCCGAAATACACGTCGCCGGAACTTGTCCCGTCGCCATTGCTGGCGTTGTTGAAGTCGGGGATCTGCGACGTTGGGCCGCTGATGGCGACGCCGAACGGATTGGGGTTATCGACTTTTCGAAGGTCGTATCGCCAAACCTTCTTCGTCGCGTCGGCCCGCTGGACGCCGTTGCCCTCCGCCAGAACCCCCATCGCATCGGTGATGAACGCCAGCTCGCCCGGCTGGTAGGTAACCGACTGCGTCCCCCCCATGCCGGTCGGCACGCTGATCGTCAGCGGGGCCGGGTTGAGCAAAAAGCTGTTGGGCGTGCCGTAGCTGGGACCTCCCCACAGTGGGTTGGTGTACCCGGCGTTGGGATTGCTAGAGCGGTAGAAGAATCGCAGGTCCTCATCCAGTGCGTGCGGCTGGGCGACCCATCCGCTGCCCGTGTTGACGACTTTGCTGATCCGCGGCACGGGCGTCGGGCCGCTGAACGTGCTATTGCTGATAACCCAGAAGTCGCCATTGGCGTCGAAAGTCTGCGCGCCGAGGTTGCCGACTCCGGCGGTCGCACCGCTGAAGTACTTGACGATCTGGTCTTGCGCCACAGCAGGGGCGCCGATGATTAAGCACGTCAGCAGGAAGGATGAGCGGAGCATTGTATCGCCGCACCTTCAGCGGGCGGACCTTCTCGTTGATTCCAGCGATCGCGTGTGCTGGTGACTCGCTTAACGCGACGACTGATCGCCGTCACCACGCCAGTAGACCGGTCCCATTATCATAATCCGGAACCAAGAATACGCCCCTCAATTCACGCATTGAACGGTCAAGTACTCGACATGGCCGTCGAAGTAGAGCGTGTTTTGGCCGCAGCCGGACTCGCTCCGGCTGGGATGGGGCCGCTGGAACAGCTCAGAGTAGTAGCCGTAGAGCGGGTCGTTCTTGCTGACGTCGCGGATGCTGAGGCCTGTGGCCTCGGTGCGAACGCCGCTGGGGGCCGGGATGCTGAGCGTGTTGCACCAGGACCAGGCGATTTTCTTCATCTTTTCCGGCTCACTCACCGGGGGCTTAAGCAGGTACTTGGCCACTTTCGCGTTGAAAGCGTAGCTGTTACCCCACTCGAGCGTCATTTGTTCCAGATCGGGGCACGCGAAGATGCCCGAGTCGGGCTCGATGTAATTCTTCAGGACGAACGTCGCCTCCATGCCGAAAATTTCTGGTCGCGAGCGCGGCGACTTTGGCCAGAGACGGTCAGGGGACACTCGGAAGTTACTTCCGCCCTTCGTGACAGTCACTTGGGAGTCGTCTTCGGCAAGCACTTCTTCGTCTTCATCGAGGTCTGCCGGCTTCTTCTTGATCAGCGAATAGCCACCCAAGTCTTCGACGGGGTGCGGGAAACGTCCCTTGTGGGTGTCGCGGTACATGATCGTCAGCAGGCCAATCTGACGCAGATTGTTGGTGCATTGCGTATAGCGAGCCGTCGATCGCGCTGCCTGAACCGCGGGTAACAGTAGCGCCACCAAAGCGCCGATGATGGCGATCACGACCAGGAGTTCAACAAGCGTGAAAGCGTGGCGTGGATCGTATCGACGCGGCATTGAGACGATTCCCGTGGGCAGTTCGAACGTCGGACTTAGAAATCTTCGGATTCGCCAGCAATCAGCTCTTCGTGCGGGAGAACCTCGTCGCCGGAGCGCCGGGAAATGCCCGTTTCTCCCGGATTTCCTTGACGCTCCCCCGCCTCACGGCTAGCGTACTTGATGCGTCTTAGCAACCCGGCATCCGCTCAGCAAGCAGTTAACGCAAACGATGGTTTGCTGGACGTAAACGCTTGCTTCCGCGGCCGGCTCGACAGTGGGCTGGTCCGATGGCGGGGGGATGACTAGCCCGCCATAGGCGCCGCCAACAAGGGCGCCGCCAACCGCAGCGGCCCGTTGCTTCGATCGAGAGGTTGCTGGTTTCGCACTTCGGCTTCTTTATTTCACTCTGAGGACGCTGCTAATGATCCGTTCGCATTTAGCCATCAGCTCTGCGTTGCTGATTGGTTTGACGGCTATCCCGGCCGACGCCCAGTACTATCAAGTCTTCACGCGCGACCAAGCAAATACGACGGGGATCGCCTCGCCGTTCCTCGATACGGTCACGGTATCCGGTGGCACGGCCTACGCTGTGTTCAGGGACACCACCGCCGCCAATGTTGGCGCTGTCTCTTCCTTCGATGGCTCGAGCTTCGCGACGGTGATGAGTCCGTCGCAGTGGACCAATTCCACCGACTTGGCCACGCAGCTCGGTGCGACGATTGCCGGCAACAAGCTTCGCGCGGTCAGTTTTTTCTCACATTCGGTCTTGGAGATCGACCTCGGAACCGGCGCCCCCAGCGAGGTGGTTTCTCGGGCCATGATCGATGCGGTTTCCGGCGTGACGAACACCACACTCGGGGCCCAGTACGAAGCCCTTCCGAGCGGTGATGTTTTCGCCTACGTATCCAACAGCAATAACCGGCAGGTGTTGCAGATTTCTGCGGGGAACGTCGTCACGAGCGAAATCTCCGTCGCGGACATGAACGCGTCGTTCGGCAACACCAACTCGACGGTCAATGGCATGGGGATTCTTGGCTCGACACTGTATCTGGGCAGCAACTCGACCGACTCAATTGTCGGTTGGGATACGGTTGCGAATGCGTCGTTGTCCGTGCTTTCGACGGCGCAAATCACCGCCGTGACGGGTGGAGCCTCGGTCGGATTCGACGACATCTTCGGCGCTCCGGACGGATATGTTTACTTTGCCGAGACCACGTCGGACAGTGTATTGCGATTCCTTCCCTCCGATCCGTCCGGCACGTTGTCGACGTTCCTTACGAGCGCCGCCCTTCTGGCAGGACCCGCCGCGAGCAGCACTCTCGATCAGCTCGCTTGGTGGCAGGGGAACCTGGCGTGGACACAAGCGGCCACAACGGGGGGCCAGGTCGCC
>JBGSJY010000415.1:0-4267 GCA_041741515.1 Pirellulales bacterium
GCCAGGTCTGCGTCGCGCCGCAGCGATTCTACGTTCACCGCACCGGTTGTGACGCCTTCGTCGACGCCGCCGCGCCCATCGTGTCGGCGTATCGGGTCGGCCCCGGCGCCGAGCCGACGAGCGATATCGGTCCCCTGGTCAACGCCGCGCAACGCGACCGCGTCGAACGCTTGTTGTCCCACGAGCACGGCGGCCGATTCGTCGTCGGCGGCAAGCGGCCCGAGGGTCGAGACGCAGGCTTTTTCTTTGAGCCGACGCTCGTCGCCGACGTGGCGACCAACTCGGCGCTGTGGCGGGAAGAGACGTTTGGGCCCGTGCTCGCCGTGACGCCTTACGATGACCTTAACGAAGCGATCGACGACGCCAATTCGCTCGAAGCCGGTCTGGCCGCCTTCCTCTTCACGCACGACCTCGGCCGAGCCGTGCGAGCTTACGAACGCCTGGAGTTTGGCATGGTGGCCGTCAATGGCTGGGTCCCGCACGCGACCGAGGGTCCGTTCCCGGGCTGGAAGCAGAGCGGTCTGGGCGCCGAGTCGGGGCCCGAGGGTCTGCACGAGTACCTCGAGCCGAAACTGGTGAGTTTCTTCGTATAGATGTGGGAAGCTTTATCCCCCTCCCCCACGGGGGGAGGGGCTAGGGGAGGGGGTACGGTCTCCCGTGGAGGTCGGTTGCTTGGCTTATTGGTACCGCAGCTCGACCGACCAATAGAGCGATACCTAACGGAGAACCTTGACCCCCCCCAAGCCCCTCCCCTTACAGGGGAGGGGAATCATGCGCTTCGCTTCTCTTATTGGGTGGTGTCGTTTAATCGGCACGCATACGTCTCCTCACGCAGCACGCGCCCCTCGTGCCCCGGCGCGTCGCTGAAGTACTCGGTGCGGTCACCGATGCCGTCTGTCAGCTTCTGCGAGCTGCGGTAGCGAAAGCCGACACGCTTGCCATCCCGCTCGATCCACTTGAGGAAGATGACGCTGTGCCCCGAGCCCCCTTCGCGCCACAGTTGCACGAAGTCGCCGGGCTGGGCGTCTTCCAGCGGGACCCGTTTCCCGATCCCGAGATTCTCCACCGCGAGCACCACGAGGGTCTTGTCGCCTCCCGGCGCGCCGTACCAGTCCTTGAGGAATTGGCGGGCGTCGTCGATCGACTTGTCGGCAAGTAGTCCGCGTTCCTCAGCCACGCGCATCGCGACGGCGAACGTGTACCCACAGCAGAAGCTGCCGCTCTTGGTCGCTTCGAGCAGTCGCTCGCCCTTGAAGTCCACCGGCTCTTTGACACCCGTCGCCCCGGCGGTCCAATCGTAGCCGCCGCCATCGGGGAAACCGCGAGCGACTTCGATGACGTCCGACGCCGAGGCAATCGATGCGACCGCGAGCGAGGAAATGACGACGAGCGTTGCCCGCATGGCGATCTCGCAGGAAAGAGGCTTGAACTGCCACTAGCATACGCTCAATCGCCGACGCGAACAGCAGCGATCCCGTTACCACTCCGAGCGACCGCGAGCCCACGACGCGAGTCGTAGGAGGAGACGTGGGTACCCGCTGCACTCCCACGACTCGCGTCGTGGGCCCTCGTTCCACGGTGGGTAGTGAATCGCTCCTGGCGCTACGCGAAGAGGTCCAGGTGTCCCTCGCTGTCGGGACCCGCCGCCGATGCGTCAGGGGACTCGTCCTCCGACTCGGCCTTCTTTTTCCCGTTCCATTCCCACGCCCGGCGGCCGTCGGCGTCGCGGTCGGACAATCCGTGCTCTTGCTCGGTCTGCCCGATCCCCGCCGACTTCTCGGCCTGGAGGTCGAGTTGGTCGGCCGTCTCCTTGACGGCGCTGTCACGCGCGGCCTGCTCCGTCGTTGCGCCCTTGGTCTGCGACAGCGGCGAACCGGCCGCACTGCCAAGGATTCCTCCCAGCGGTCCCATGCTCATAACTGGCGAAGGGGTTTGGGGATTGCGGATCGGCGATCTCAGTTGGCGGAGGGAGAGTCTCGCTACGAAGCAATAACCCTCAGGCGAGCCGGCGACGCCAGTCGTCGGAGGACGCCACATATCTACGTTAGTACGTAGCTACTCTAGTACCGTGTCGGCGGCGTGCTGGCCGCCCGGGGCGTATTCGTGCTCGACCGCGTGCCGAGGTCCGCTTGCAACTGTTCGAGCGCGTTTCCGACCGCGGGGAGCACCTCGCGAGTGATTTCGGGATTGTCGATCGGACCGTCGACCCGCAATCGCATGAATTGTTCGCTTGCCGAACTGACGAACGCCTTCAGAACGGGCACAGCAAACTCGCTGCGGCCGATGATGGTCGCGAATGTCAGGTGGACTTCCCGATTCAGCGTCGCCCAACCGCGCCCGTTGAGGCTCAAAGCGTCGCCTAAAAGGTCGAACGATTGGAATTCGAGCTTGTCGCCGTCGATGGTGAACTTCGTTTCGAGTCGGTTGAAGGCCGTGGTGTCGGGCGTACGGTTACGCAGGACCTTGAGCATGCCGAGGAACATCGGCAACTCATAGAGGTCGGCGTCGTTCACGGCCATCGCGCCCTCGCCGGTCAGCCCGTACATCGAGGCGCCAATGCCCTGAAGCTTGAGTTGGCCCGCGAGACTGCCGTGCAGCGTCTCGGGGCGACGGAGCCACTCGGTCGAAAGTCGCGTGACGTCGATGTCTTGCAACTTGATGTCGGCGCCGTAACGGGTCTGTCCCCCGCGGCGGATCCAACTGGTGAGCCTCACGGCCCCGCCGTAAGCCTGGGCTTCGATCGGGCGCGCCTTGGTGCTTTGCAGCTTGCGGGACGCGCCTTCGCCGAGGAAGCAGTCGGCGCCGTCGGACCACAGGGGGCCGCGCACCTGGGTGAGCTGCAGGTCATTCCAGAACAGCGAGTCGAGGTTCAGTTCGCCCGCCGTCGTCGCCGAGGCGCCGTCGCTCTGCCCGCTGAGGAAGACTTCGCCCGAGACGCCTTCGATCGGGACGCCGGCATTGATCGACGCCTGGTGGCAACTCAGCCCCAGACGCCACCGCGCCGTCACCGGGCCGGTCGGGCCGGCGCCCTTGGTGAACTCCAGCCGGCTGTCGAACAGTGCGAACGCGCCCTGCGGTTGGATCTCGTCGATGACGCTCCGCAGCCCCGCGGGGGCGGCGAGCAAGAAGTCGCGA
This sequence comes from Pirellulales bacterium, assembly GCA_041741515.1. Classification (GTDB taxonomy): domain Bacteria; phylum Planctomycetota; class Planctomycetia; order Pirellulales; family Lacipirellulaceae; genus Botrimarina. The sequence goes on from JBGSJY010000415.1 coordinate 3,136, forward strand.
TTGAATTCGACGCGATCGACGTCCAGCCCCAACAGCTCGAGCCGCCACGCGCCCCCCTCCAGCGCTTCCCAGACGCCGTCGCCCGTCAGCACCGAGCGGCCGTGCTCGGCGCGGGCCTGCTTCATCGTCAGCTTGTCGTCGGCCCAGTAAAAGTCGCCATCGACGCGCTCCAAACGGTAGCGGTAGCCGCTCTCGGAGAGCGGCGGCTCGACCCGCAGGTTTTGCTCGTGGGGTCGCATTTGCAGCCGCACGGTGGGCTCCAGTTGGCCCTCTCTGCGGGCGATGTCGGCGACAAAGTCGATCTGCCCTTGCGGACGCATGAGCGACCAGGCTTGCTGAGCGTTCTCGGGGAGGGCGTCGAACAGCGTCTGGTCGAGCGGCGCCGCTTCGCCGGCCAGTTTCAACTGAAACCGGTGCGTCCCGTCCCGCGGTTCGAGCGAGCCCTCGCCCTCGACGACCGTGCGGCCCTGGGTGTCGCGGCTGCGAAGCTCGTAGAACTTCCACTCCCTGCCACGCTGTTCGACCCAGCCGGTGACGCGGCTCAACGGATAAGGGAACCGGTCGTAAAGAACGCGGCAATCGACCAGCCGCATGTTCATCGCGAGGACGGGCTCGGGGTCGCTGGGCGAGTTGCGTTCGGCGCGCCAGCGCACGTCGATACGGCCGGTCGGATGGAGCGACTCGACGAACAGTCGCGCCTCGACTTCGGGGATGGCTGCAACCAGTCGATCGCTGATCGGGATGCTGTTGCCGGAGACCTCGATCCATCCCAGAGGCATCTTCGGCGCCTCGCCGCCGGGAGGCCGCGCCAGCGGCACGTCGTGCAGGGCGCCCGTGATGAGCACCGGCGCCCCGTCGGCTTTCCCTTGCAGTTGGACATCGATGGAAACCGGCCCCGCCACCGGCGGCGACGGGTCCTCGGTGGCGCCGCCGTTAATGAGGATCGTCCCCGTCGCGCCGGTGACGCGGTAGGGGAACTTCTCGGCGTCTTCGAACGAGGCGTCCCGCGCCGTGATCGTTGCGCGGGGGGCCCACGTTCGGCCGTCGAACGCGACGTCCAGGGCGATGTCGTTGCGTCCGGCGGGCCGGAAGCGGTTCCAGAGATTGGCCGCCTGTTGCGGCAACAGCTCGA
>JBGSJY010000416.1:0-10545 GCA_041741515.1 Pirellulales bacterium
CCCCCCCCCCCCCCCACGGCTCATTTTGTCAGCGTCACCAGCGCCACCTCGGGTGGGCATGCGTAGCGCAGCGGGAAGAGCGAACCGCTGCCGCGGCCGACGTGCATCACTGTTCGCCCGCGGCGGAAGGTGCCGGCGGCGTAGCGAACGCCGTGGACGCTGGGGCAGAGCAGGGGGCCGAAAGGCGGGAAGCAGACCTGGCCGCCGTGGTTATGACCGGCGAGAACGAGGTCCACGCCCTGCCGAACGGCCCAGCCGAAGCGGTCGGGCGTGTGGGCGAGGCAGAGCACCAGCGGCTCGTCGCCGGTTAAAGGGGGGTCGCTGGAGAACCAGGGCCGTTCGTCGCCGCAGAGCGTGATCCGCGCGCCATGGCGCTCGACGGCGGCGATCTTGCTGCCGACATCCGTGAGCGCGTGGTTCTCGAGGCGTCGCCGCAAGGCGTCGCTGTCGATCTTCCTGTCGTGGTTGCCGAGGATGAAGTATGAGCCAAGCGACGGAGTCAGCATGCCGAGCGTGTCGTCGATCCACTCGATCTGCGGCGTGTGCTCGACGATGTCGCCGGTGACGCAGACGAGGTCCGGCCGCCACTCGTTCACTTGGCGAACCAGCTCGGCGAAGTAGGCCTTCGTCAGCCGCCCCGACATGTGCAGGTCGGTCAGGTGGGCAATTCTGAGGCCAGCAAGCGCCGGTGGCAACCGCTCCAGCGGGATGGTGAGCGACTCGAGCTGCGGCCGCAGCAGGGTGTTGCCGGGGAGCGTCGCCAAGCGGTGGAGCGTCGCATCGCGCGTCGCGGCTTCGCCGAGGGATGCTTGGAGGTCGAGGCTGGCGACTTGGGATTTCTTGGTCTGCGAGTCGCGTTGCGGGTCCCAGTGGAGGGCGATCCGCGTCATGAGGACCACGACGAGCGCAGCGATCGAGAGCCAAGCGTAGGCGACCAGGCCTGCCGGCGCCGGCTGAGACGTTGAACGCGTGGCTAAGACGATGGCGGCGACGATCGGTATGCCGCCGCACGCCAGCCCGCAGGTCAGCGTGAGGGCGTCGATCAGCTTGCGGTTCCAGCCCAGGCCGTGCAGGCGGTTGACCGCTTCGACCCACAGGGCGCCGTGTCCGAGCAGCGCCACGAACCAGAAGGGCGCCGCGGACCAGAAGAACGCCGCAAGCCAGAAGGGCGTTTGCATAAGCCGGGGGGATCGGGTCGGACGCCGCGGCGGGCGTCTGCCAAGCGGCTGCGTTCTTAGGTTAGGCCGTCGGCTGGGGCGCGTCGCCCGATGTCTGGTCGGCGCCAGATTGCTGGTCGGCGCCGGATTTTTGCTGGGCGGGCATCTGGTCGGCGATCGCGCGCTCGACCGTCTCGAGGAGTTGATCGAGACGGAAGGGCTTGAAGAGCACCGCCTTGAGCCCCGCCTGCCGCGCCTTGACGATGACGTGGCCCGGATCGTAGCCGAACCCCGTCATGATGATCAGCGGGGGGGTCTCTTGCAGCTCCTTGAGCTCCATCAGCAACTCATAGCCGCTGCAGTCGGGCAGGCGGATGTCGCTGAGGATCGCGTCGTAGGGATTGCAGCCCGTCGCTTTGCAGGCGTGGCGGGCCATCCACATGGCTTCTTTGCCGTTGTGGGCCGTCTCGACGACGCAGCCGTAACGCTCCAGCAGGTCGTGGGCGGCCGAGCGGACCGTCTCGTCGGCGTCGGCCACCAGGACGCGGGCGCCGGCCAGCAGCGGACGCTCCTCGACCCGGACACAGGCCGGGCGGGCCTCCGAGGGCGCCATCGAGCGGCCGACCTCTTGGATCACTTGCTTGATATCGCGGGCGTTGCGGAGGATCTTCTGGAGCCGTTCAACCACGTCGGCGTCGTGGCCGATGTAGCGTTCCATGACGTTGACGGCGTCGTTGAGGATGTCATCGACCGGCATCGCTACGGCGGAGTGGATCGCCTCGACGCTGGCGAAGGCGGCCGTCGCTTTCTCCGCCGCCAGCAGCTCCATCGTGTTCAGCGCCGCCGCGACGTCGCGGGCGAATATTTCCAGGAACTGGCGGTCGCTCTCGGTGAACGCGCCGGGGTCGGGGGACTCGACGTTGAACGTGCCGATCACCTGATCGTGCAGCAGCAGCGGCACGGTGAGCGAGCTGCGGGCCCCTTGAGCGCCCTCGATGTAGAGCGGGTCCTCGCCGGTGTCCTCGCACAGGTAGCTCTTGCCGGTCGCGGCGACAAAGCCCGTGACGCCGTTGCCCGTGGTGTCGCTGCGTAGGGGACGTAGTTCTGCCTCGGGCTTGATGCCGAAGGCCAGCAACGGGAGGAGCGACCCGGTGTGTTCGTCGAGCGTGCGGACCTCGACGACGTCGTACTGCAGGACGTCCTGCGTACAGTGGAGGATGTTGGACTTGAGGAGCTCGATCCGCTCCGCGTAGTCCATCTCGGCGACCTCCGCGGGAGTGAGGTCGGCCAGCTCGATGCCCGCTTGATGGATCGCCGCCAGCTTTTGCTTCTCGAGCTGTTCGGCGGTGACGTCGCGGATCGTGACGATAAGGTGGTCGGGGGAGTCGCCCGCGAAGTGATCGACCGGCGCCGCGTTGACGCGGAAGTACCGGTTGTCGTCGCAGCGGAGGGTCGAGGAGGCGTGGCGGCCGCTCGAGAAGGCGGTGTCGAACGGCGTCAGCTCGGGGCCGAGGATCTCCGGCGCGCCGAGGACGCCGTAAAAGCTTTCGCCGATGACTTCGTCCAGACCCATCCATTCGCAGAGGCGGCCGTTGCCCCAGACAATGCGGTTGTCGCGGTCGAGCAGCACGATGCCGTCCGGCATGCCGCGGAGCATCTGGACGTTGTGGACGAGCTGGGTGATGTCAGCGTCGCGGCTGAAACCGTCGGCGTCGGCGTAGACGCCTTCGTAAGCGCCCGTTGCGAGCTGACTGACCGCGCGGGCGAGGGACCGCACGGGCGTGACGTCGAACCCGGGGCCTAGTTGCTCGGCGAGCTCGGCCGACGTGTTCCGCTCATCGCAGAGGCAGAGGATCTTGTGGACGGCGTCGATTGCCCTTTCGGACTCTGGCGCCCTTTCGGACTCTGGGGGATCGGACCCCGCTGCGCGGGCCGGCCCGCGCGTACAAACAGACTCGACGCTTTCGCCCGTCAGGGCGTCGTCGATCGTCTCGTTCGATCCGCAGCCAAGTGCTTGCGACTCGGCGCGGGTGGTCGTGCCAGGATTGGACACGCGGCGCCTGCTCGATGGTGGGGGTGGGGCCGATTGCTCGGGCGGGCCGGCCGGTCGGGAGCCGACCAGTCGGATGCGGGTTCGTCGGTAGGTAGTGGGGGAAGTCGCCAGCTCCCCCTTCCGACCGCCTGGGAAAGCGTCGGAGCCCTGCGAAAGAGGGCCCCAAGCGCCTGCTGGGCAGCCGGCCTGCGAGGTTGGGCAACCTCCGGCGGGTTGGTCGTGGGTTTCCGCAACCGCCAGCGGCGCCGGGAACTGCCCCACCTCCGGAGTATACGAACCCTTCGCAAGGGGAACAACACAACCAAACGACTTCATTACGATAGATCGGGCCCAATGGGTTTGCCGATCCAGGGTGGTTGCACGATTGCGTAAGGCTTACGGGCGCCTGCCGTCGGATATATCGCGTCACGCAGGCCATAACGGTCGCACACGCGCAGACGCGGCGGCCGATTACCCGTAGACTGCAGGGCTGCGATGTGCGACGGGACCCGCCTAGTGAGAGGCCCCCCGCGAAACGGCTGCGCAGAAAAGAGCCTACCCACCCCCGCCCCCCTCCCGATGTCCCACCCCCCCCGTGGCGGCCAGTCCGCCCTGCGTAACGTCGCGATCATTGCCCACGTTGACCACGGCAAGACGACGCTCGTTGACCAATTGCTCTACCAATCGGGCCAGTATCGCGACGCCGAGCTCGACAAGCTCGCCGGCGGGCAGCACGGCCTGGTGTTCGACTCCAACGACCTGGAGCGCGAGCGGGGCATCACGATTTTCAGCAAAAACTGCGCGATTGGCTATGAGTCGCTCGCCGGCGACCGCTACCGCATCAACCTGATCGACACGCCGGGCCACGCCGATTTCGGCGGCGAAGTCGAGCGCGTGCTGACCATGGCGGACGGCTGTCTGCTGCTGGTCGATGCGTTCGAGGGCCCGATGCCGCAGACGCGGTTCGTGCTCCAGAAGGCGCTCGCCCAGGGACTCCAGCCGATTGTCGTGATCAATAAGATCGACCGGCCCGATTCCCGCCCCGACGAGGTCGTCACCGAGGTGTTCGACCTCTTGATCGACTTGGGCGCCGACGACCACATGCTCGATTTCCCTATCGTTTACGCGTCGGGCAAGCAGGGCTTCGCCTCGTTGACGCCCGAGGGACGTCCCGCCGACATGCGGGTGATCCTGGAGAAGATCGTCGAAGAGGTGCCGCCGCCGCACGGCCAGCCCGACGAGCCGACACAGATGCTTGTCACGACGATCGATTACTCGGATTATGTCGGCCGCATCGCCGTCGGCCGCATCATCGCCGGCGCGGTGACCGACCGCCAGCGAGTGGCCGTGATCGACCGCGACGGCGGAATCACCAAGCAAGAGATCGCGCAGCTCTTCACGTTCGACGGGCTCGGCAAGGTCAAGACCGACCGCGTCGAGTGCGGCGACCTCTGCGCCGTTGTCGGGCTCGACCCGATCGGCATGGGATACACGATCGCCGCCGCCGAGGCGCCCCGCGCCGCGATGGCCGTGAAGATCGACGAGCCGACGCTCCACATGCTGTTCCGCGTTAACGACGGCCCCCTCGCCGGTCGCGAAGGGGACCACGTCACTAGCCGCAAGATCGGGGAGCGCCTCGAGCGCGAGCTGCGATCGGACGTCGCCCTCCGCGTCGAGCCGGGCGACACCATGGAGCAGTACCGTGTCGCAGGTCGCGGCTTGATGCACCTGGGAATCCTGATCGAGAACTTCCGCCGCGAGGGCTTCGAGCTCTGTGTCGGCAAGCCGCAAGTCGTCACCAAGTACGAGGACGGCAAGAAGCTCGAGCCGGTCGAGCTGCTGGTGATCGACGTTCCGGAGGAGTTCGAGAACGCGGTGATGTCGCTGGTGGGCGACCGCCGGGCGCAGGTGCTAAAGATGGGGAAGAAGTCGTCCACCAGCTCGTACACGCACCTGGAGTTCTCGATCCCGTCGCGCTCCCTGATCGGGCTGCGTTCGCGCCTGTTGGCGGCGACGCAGGGCAATGCGATCGTGCACCACACGGTGCTCGGCTACGAGCCGCCGCGCGGCGCCGTGAACCTGCGGTCCAACGGCGTGATGATCGCCAGCGAAGCGGGCCAAGCCACCGCCTACGCGATGGACGCCCTCGACGACCGCGGCGTGTTCTTCGTCCGCCCCGGCGACCAGGTCTACGAAGGCCAGGTGGTCGGCGAGAACTGCAAGTCGGACGACATCGTCGTCAACGTCGTGAAGGCAAAGAAGCTCACCAACATGCGGGCGTCCGGCAAGGACGACAACGCCCAGGTCCGCCCGCCCCGTGACATGTCGCTCGAGGCGTGCCTGGAGTACATCGACGACGACGAGCTGGTCGAGGTCACGCCGACGACTATTCGGATCCGGAAAGTGATGCTCAAGGAATCCGACCGCCGCCGCCAGACCCGCAAGGCGGCGAGCGCTTCGCTGGTCTGAGACCGTCGGCTCCGCCCCGGTCGACCGTCACAACCGGCATAATCGGCGTTCGCGGCTCCTCTGGCGCCGGACGCTGCGACGTGAGCTAGCCTTATCGCGGAAGCGCTGCGGCCATATGGCGCCGCACGCCCGGCTTCGTGCCATAAGGCGTCGATCATGCATACGAATCGCTCCTGCCTCCTGACCGGCGTCGCCCTCCGACGGGGTCTCTCTCGCTTCGAAGTCCTCAGCTGCCTGATCGCCGTCGCCGGCGGCGTCTGGATCGGTGCGCAGTACTACGACGTCGACCTCAACGGGGCGGCCTACCAAGCGCTCGAGGAGTCGCAGCTGCTCGAGAAGATCCCGCCCGACTGGCGCCCGCCGAATCCCGAGTGTCCCAACGGCGACTGCCCGGACCCGGCCGAAGTCAGGGCCGCCGGTGAGGCCCGCCTCGCCGCCCAGTTCACTGAGTTGCAGTTCGAGGTCGCCCGCTTGTCCGACGGTGTCAATGCCGACCTTTCAGACGTTAATGCGACAACCTCGCTGAGCGAGAGCGACCTGACGATGCGTGACCGGACCCTCGCCTACTGGCAGGGGCTCACCAGAATCGTCTTTGACGTCTCCTCGATCCATAACGTCGTCGCCCCCTACGCCGGGACCGAGCTCCAGTCGCGGGCCCTTGCGGTCCGCCGCCGCTCCCTGGAGTACGGCCGCGAGGCGACCGAGCTGCTCGAGATCGAGGGGGTCGATCCGGAGGCGATTGCAACGGGCGTCCGCGTCTCGGAGTGGTTCGCCCAGAGCGCCCAAAAGCTGACGACGGCCCTGGAAATGAAGTCCCGTCAGCCGGTCGGGGATCGGTCGATCTCGGCGGCCGACCTGTGGGCGCAGACCGAGTCCGAGCTGCAAAAGCGGACCGAGCTCGTCCAGCGCAAGTCGCAGGAGACCTCGGCCTACCTGACTTCCAAGTACTTTGTGGAGTTCCCGCCGCTGGGGTTCTAGCCGCAGGGCCGCCCGACGCTGGTTTTCCGCGGCCCGAGACTTGCTGACACAGCATTTGTTGATGGCGGCCGCCGCCGCAGTTAGGATGCGGGGATTCGCCAAACTTCCCCAGACCGCCCCAATCGCAGGGATCAAATCTCGGGGATTGAATTCCGAAGTTCAACGCCGCGCCCACCCCCGGCGCCACCAACCGATCGAATATGAAGAAGACCGCCGCGTTCCGCTTCCTCTCTGCGATTCTTGCCGTCCTGCTGGCCCTCGACACGGCCGCAGCCGGTCGCTGGCTCCGCTCCTGTTGGACGCCTCTGCCCGCGTACTGCGGTCCGTGCTACGCCGGCCCGATCTGCGAGCCTGTCTGCGAGCCGCTTTGCGAATCGTCGTGCCAGCCCTCTCCCTGCGACGTCGACGCCCACCAGGGAGTGACGATGCCGAGCGATTGCGGTTGTGGAAGCGAAGTCCTTGGATCGGCGCCCACGACGGTCTACCGCTCGCCATCTCCGGAACAGGCCGACCCCGAATTGGCCCGTCCCGAGTTGGCCCGCCCAGAATTGGCCGAGCCTCTCGATGAGCCCGCAGCAGAACCCGCCCCGGCCGAGCCGTTTAGCGGTGGCTTCCGCAGCGACACGCCGGCCCCGGCGCCCATCCCGAACGACCCGCCCAGCGATGACTGGCGCACGGGCGTCGAAGACACGGGCATCGAAGAGCCGACTGCCGAAGAGCCCGCCGTAGCGGAAGAAGCTGCGGAAGAGGAAGCCGCGGGTGACCTGTTCGCCGAACCCGTTCCGGCCCAGGCGCCGATGGCGGAGCCGCCGATGGCGGAGGAGCCCGCGGCCGCAGAGCCCGTCGACGATTTGTTCGCCGCGCCTGCCGAGGAGCCAGCCGTTGAAGAACCGGCAGACGATCTCTTTAATGAGCCGACGCCGGCCGAGGAGCCAATGGCGGACGAGCCGGCAGATGACCTGTTCGCGGCGCCCGCCGAGGAGCCGGCTGCCGAAACGCCGGCCGAAGAGGCTCCCGCCGACGATCTGTTCGGCGAAGAGCCGATGGCCGATGAGCCCGCTGTCGAAGAGCCCGCCGATGACCTTTTTGGCGCCCCCGCCGAGGAGCCGGCGGCCGAAACGCCGGCCGACGAGGCTGCCGCCGACGATCTGTTCGGTGAAGAACCGATGGCCGATGAGTCCGCTGGGGACTTGTTCGGTGAAGAGCCCGCTGCTGAGGAGGCGCCAGCCGACAGCTCTGAGGATGACCTGTTCGGCGGGATTGGCGAAGAGGAAGAGGAAGAAGAGTCGACGCCCGCCGCCGAGCCTCCCGCCGACGATACCGCCCCCGCGGACGAGTCGGCCCCCGCTGACGAGGCGGCCGAGGACGACCTCTTCGGGGGCCTCGGCGCGATCCTCCGCGAGCCGGGGGGCGTCGATAGCGTCCGCAACCGCACGTGGGTCGATAACTCGGGCCGCTTCTCGACGGTCGGTCGCTTGCTTGCCATCGACGGCGACGCGATCCGTCTTGGTAAGCAAGGCGGCGGCGTGGCGACGGTCCCGCTGTCGCGGCTGAGCCAGATCGACCTCGAGTTCGTCAGCCGCCAGTCGATCGCCCAGGACCAAGTCCGCGAAATGTCGATTGCCCGCGGCGGCAAGCCCACCACCGACCAGCCGAAGCAGGCCAAGTCGACCGACGCCAACCAACTGCTGCGTACGGCACAACTGTAAGCCGTTCCGCCGCAAAAGTCGCGTCGCCGGCTTGCCGTCACTCGTAACGCGACAATTGGTTCGCTGTTAAACGTGCGATAACGCGCTCCGCGGCTTGTTCGCCCGACCGGACGCATTGCGGCACTCCGACGCCGCGGTAGGCGGCGCCGGCGAGTTCGACGCCCACCCCCTGGGCCGCTGCGTCGATCGCCGCGATGCGATCGAGGTGCCCCACGTGGTACTGCGGCATCCGTTGCGGCCATCGCGCGACGGTGGCGAACTCCGGCTCGCCCCGCAGGCCGACGAGGTCGGCGAGCTCTTCACAGGCGATCGCCACGAGTTGCTGATCGTCAAAGTCGGCGAGGTGCGGCTGGAGGGCGCCGCCGATGAAGACGCGGAGGATCGCCCGTCCCGCCGGCGCCCGGCCGGGGAACTTGTAGCTCGTGAAGCTCGCGGCGATGATCCGCCGCCCTTCGATCGACGGCACAACGAAGCCAAACCCGTCGATTGGCCGGGCGATCTGCGACTCGGCGACGCCCATACAGACGACCGAACAGCCGGCGTACTCGATCTCGCCAAGCCGGGCGCCGAGCGCTTCATCGACCGGACGTAGGAGTCTGGCGGCGGCGGGAGTCGGCAGCGTGACGATCAATTCATCAAACTCGCCGAGCGATTTATCGACGGGCCCAAAGAGCCGCCAATTGACGTCGGCGCGCTCGATGCGATCGACGGCGCGGCCGGTGCGGAGCCGCTCGGTGGGCAGTCGCCCCGCGACGGCGTCGATGAGTTGCTGCATTCCGAACCGCGGCGCAACGAAGAGGCCGTAGCGGGCGCCGCTCTCGCCGCGCTCAGCGGGCGTTTCCCGACGCAGTGCCGCTTTCGTCAGGCTCCCGTAACGTCGTTCCTGCTCGACGAACTGGGGCATCGTCGCCGCCATACTGAGGCGTTCGGGGTCGGCCGTGTAGATGCCCGCGACCAGCGGCTGGACGAGTCGCTGGAACGTCTCGCGGCCCAGGCGCCGACGGGCAAAGGCGGCGACGCTCTCGTCCGCCGCGTCACGCCGCGCGGCGATCAGCGGCTCGCACATTAGCCTCGCCTTTCCGATCGGGCTGAGGATCGGGGAAGCGAGGATGGGCCAAGCTTTCTGCGGCGCCATCAAGACAAAGCCTTCGGGCACGCTGCGGACGCGGCCGCGGCTGACCACCAGCGCTCGCCGCCTAGCGGGGTCGGTCGGCAGGAGCTCTGCCTCGATGCCGACACGGCGGCAGAGGTCGGTCGCCCAGGGCTCGCGGGTGAGAAAGTTGTCGGCGCTGCGCTCGACGAGATAGTCGCCCTCGTGGACGGTCTCGATCACGCCGCCCAGACGCGGGGCCGCCTCGAAGAGCGTCCAATCGACGCCCCCTTCTTGCAGCCGCAGCGCAGCGGCGAGCCCCGTGATTCCGCCGCCGAGGACAGCGACGCGTGGCGATAGTTGAGACGCGGTAGGCACGCCCCCACTCTACCAAGCGCCGCCACGCGGCTCCCAGGCCCAGTAACTCGATGGCGGCCCGCCCAGACGCCACTCGAAGCCGGTGGTCAGCGTCAAGTTGTTGAGCGTGTCGGTTTCGTTCTGGCCGAAGGCGATGTTGTCGGCTAGCTCGAGTCGCCAGGCGATCTTGGGGTGAATCAGGTACTTGAGGCCGATCGCCAGCGGCATCGTGTAGAGCGTTTGGTTGATGGCCAACGCGTTTTCATTGATGTACTGCACGCTGGTCATGCCGACACCGAAGCGATAGTACGGCCGCAGCCGCGAATCGCCCCACGGGTAGTACAGCACGCTTAAGTCGGTAATGAAGAGGTTATCGTTGGTCGTGAGGTCAGATTGCAGCGTGTTGACCAACTCGGGAGTCGACCAGCCGACGCGGAGCTGGCCCCCCCAGTAATGATCGAAGTCCCAGCCGACGCCGATAGCGCCGAACAGGTCGTTGTTGGCCCGCACGTGGTCGGCCGGGCCGCCCGCCATGAACAGGGCGCCGCCGTCCAGCAGCACCGAGACCGGCCGGTTACGCCAACTGGTGCCCCGCAACGGCTCGCCGGGTCCCATCGCGCGGCCGTGGGTCGAGCTGTGCCGCAGGTCGAATTGCTGGAAGAGCCAGTGACGTCCCCCAGGGCCCTCACGCCAGGGGCCGTCGACTCCGGGCGGGGCTTGCTCGCCGGTGGGCCCGAGGAACTCCGGCACCGC
>JBGSJY010000417.1:0-4321 GCA_041741515.1 Pirellulales bacterium
ACGGATTGGCCGACCGGCACAACAGCCGCGTCCGCGACGCCGAGCTCGTGCTCGTCGCCCGCGCGGTCCAGCGCGACCCCGACCCGCGGTGGATCGTCACCGGCGACTTCAACGATGTCGCCTGGTCCCACACGACGCGTCTCTTCCAGGACCTCAGCGACCTCAAGGACCCGCGGCGCGGCCGGGGGTTGATGAACACCTACCACGCCCAATGGCCCGTGTGGCGTTTCCCGCTCGACCACATCTTCCTGTCGGACGGGCTGCACCTGGCCGACATCCGTCGCGTCGCCGCGCCGGGCTCGGACCACTTCGCGATCGCGGCGAACCTGGCCATCGCCGAGCGCGACCGCGCGGCGCCCAAGGCTTCGCCCGAAGACCACGAGGAGGCCGAAGAACTGGTTGAGGAAGGAAAGCAAGACGCCGCCAACGACGACTGACCCGACCGCTGCTAGCGCCGGACGGCCGGCGCGCAGGCGCGAGCGGAGCCGTGGGCGCGAGCCCTCGGAGGGAAGCGCAGTTGACCCGACTGCTCTGCGCGCGGCTCAGACGCCGCGGTAAAGCGACGCGGGCGCTAGCCGTCGATCCGCACCTCGCGGCCCGTGTCGTCTTCGCACGCGAAGTGGACGTGCTCGGGCGAGACGCCTTCCTTGCCGAGGATCACCACCTGGCACGAGCCATCGTCCTCGAGCTTCGCCAGCTCGCGACGCTTGCGGTTGTTGAGGTACGTGGCGACCGCCTCTTCGACCGTGACGGTCACCCGGCAGACGCGCTCGTTGTGCACAAGGCGCATCATCCGCCGCAGCACGTCGATCGCCATCGACTCGGCCGACTTCACCAAGCCCGTCCCCGCGCACGCGGGGCACTCGCGGTAGACGCTGCGCTTGAGACTCGGGCGGATCCGCTGCCGCGTCATCTCGATCAGGCCGAACGGGCTGGTCCGCAGCACCTTCGTCCGCGCGCGGTCGCGCTTCATCGCGTCCTTGAGCGTCCGCTCGACGGTGCGGCGGTAGCGTTCGCGACGCATGTCGATGAAGTCGTTGACGATCACGCCGCCCAGGTCACGCAGCCGCAACTGACGGGCGATCTCCTTGGCGGCGATCTGGTTCAGCGCAAAGGCCGACTCCTCGGCGCCGCCCCCCGAGCGGAAGCTGCCGCTGTTGACGTCGATCGCCACCAGGGCCTCGGTCTGGTCGATCACCAGCGACCCGCCCCCCTTCAACGGGACGTGGCGGTCGTTGATCCGCGAGATCTCCTCGTCGATTTTGTGCTTGGAGAATAGCGGCTCGTTGCCCATGTAGTAGTGCAGCCGATCGACGTAGCGCGGCATGACGACCTTGAGGAAGTCGCGCGCCCGCTCGAACGCGGCGGGCTCGTCGATCTGGATGGCGTCGATGTCGCCGGAGAAGATGTCGCGGATCGTGCGGATGACGATGTCGGACTCTTTGTAGATGTCGCCGGGCCCCTCTTGGGTGTTGATCCGCTTGACGATCATCTTCCACAAGCGGAGCAGGTAGGCGAGGTCGCGCGACAGGTCGCGCTTCGTGCGGTCGGTGCCCGCCGTGCGGACGATGAACCCCAGGCCCTTGGGCGGGTTCAGCTCGCGGAGGATCGCGCGGAGCCGCTTGCGGGCGTCCTCATCCTCGATCTTGCGCGACACGCCGATGCGGCCCAGCGCCGGCATCAGCACGAGGTACCGGCCGGGGATGCTGATGTAGGTCGAGAGCGTCGGCCCCTTGGTGCCGATCCCTTCCTTGATGACCTGGACGATCACCTCGTCGCCGCGGCGGAAGATCTCTTCGATCGGCGGCTTCACGCGCGGCCGCGCGCCGGTCGGCCGGCGGCGTTGCTGCGAGCGCGCCTTGGTTTGGGTGGCGGACCCCCCTTCGCCCTCGTCGGCCTCATCCTCCTCCTCGTCGGCGTCCTCGTCCGACTCGAACTCCGCGCCGTAGGCGTCGCCGCGCGCGCCGGGCTGCGAGCCGTCACGCTCGATCGGCATGTCGGGGTCGTAGCCCCCTTGGCGGAAGTACTGGGCCTCGACGTCGCTGATGTGCAGGAAGCCGTTGCGGCCCACGCCGAAGTCAACGAACGCCGCCTGGATGCTCGGCTCGAGGTTGACGATGCGGCCCTTGTAGATATTGCCGACGTAGTTGTCCTGGCTGGCGCGCTCGGTGTACAGCTCTTCAAGCACGCCGTGCTCGACGACCGCAATCCGGCACTCCTCCGGCTGCGAGACGTTGATCAGCATCTCGGTCTTCATAGGGTGTCTTTTGGTTTGTTTGTGTGGTGTGGCCGCGTTGATCGCGGCGGATGAGTTGTTCGTGGGTATTCCCTGTGAGCCGTCGGCGCTAGCCGCGGGTGGCGGCGGTGACGACGAACTTGTGGGAGTGGGTTCGTGGTGGTGAGTAGCGTAGGCCGTAACTGCGCTAGCGCTGGTTACGGCCTACACTTTTCATGGGAATGGATGGATGGGGTGCGTTGTTTGGTGGCGCTACCCGCGGCTAGCGCCGACGGCTCACCTTGTTACTCGTTAAACGGGTTGGTCCGGCAGGAGTTTTGATAGCTCTTCCCGGAGGTAAGTCTTGATGTCGCGGGCGCTCTCCAGCGTGAGGACGCGCTCGGCGACGTGCTGGCAGTGCTCGACGGTCGTGCTGCGGACGACGCGCTTCACTTCCGGCGCCGCCGAGGGGGTCACGCTCAGCGAGCGCAGGCCCAGCCCCACCAGCAGCATCGTGTACAGCGGCGCGCCGCTCATCTGCCCGCAAAGACTGATCGGTTTGCCGCCCGCGGCCGCGGCGTCGATCGCCATCTTCACCAGCCGGATGACCGACGGGTCGGCGCTGGTGTACAGCGCGGCGACGTCCTTGTTGCTGCGGTCGACGGCCAGCGTGTACTGCACTAGGTCGTTGGTGCCGATGCTGAAGAAGTCCACCTCGTGGACGAAGTGGTCCATCATCACCACGGCGGCGGGGACCTCGACCATCATGCCGACCTTGATGTTGCGGTCGAACTCGATCCCTTCCTCTTCGAGGTCCTCCATGGCGTCGGAGAGCACCATCCGCGCGCGGCGCAGCTCGATCACGTTGCTGATCAGCGGGAACATCACGCGCACGTCGCCGACGGCGCTGGCGCGCAGGATCGCCCGCAGTTGCATGCGGAAGATGTCGACGTGTTTCAGCGCCAGGCGGATGCTGCGGAGCCCGAGGAACGGGTTCCGCTCGTCGTCCGGCGCGGGGAACAGCGGCAGCTTGTCGGCGCCCAGGTCGAGCGTGCGCATCACGACGGGGCGCCCCTCCATCGCTTGGGCAACTTCGCTGTACGCGGCGTAGTGCTGCTCCTCCGTCGGGATGGAGTCGCCCGTCAGGAACAAGAACTCCGTGCGGTAGAGGCCGATGCCGTCCACGCCGCGTTGCATGCAGAGCTTCGTCTCGGCGGGGAACTCGATGTTTCCCAAGAGTTGAATGCGCTCGCCGTCGAGCGTCTCGCACGGCTTGTCCGACAGCTCGTCGAGCTTCGCCGCGAGGGTCTTCTGCTCGGCGACCTCGTGGCGGTAGCGGGCGACCGTCTCCTCGTCGGGGCGGAGGATGACGAGGCCCTCATCGCCGTCGATGATGACCATCTCGCCGCCCGAAACGTCCGACAAGAACGCGCCGGCGCCGACCACCGCCGGGATGCCCAAGCCCTCGGCGACGATCGCCGTGTGGCTACCCGGGCCGCCCGTCTCGGTGGCGAAGCCGCGGATGAACTGCGGCTTCATCGCGGCGGTTTCGCTGGGCGTCAGGTTCCGCGCGAGGACGATCACCTCGCTCGAGACCTGCGCCAGTTCCTCACGCTTCTCGCCCAGAAGGCGCCGCAGCAGCCGCTTCTCGATGTCGAAGATGTCGTTCGCCCGCTCCGCCATGTAGGCGCCTTCGAGCGATTGAAAGACCTTCGCGTAACGGCGCAGCACGCGGCTGACGGCGTACTCGGCCGAGTAGTGCCGATCGCGGATCAGCTCCTCGACCTCGCCGCGGAGCTTGCGGTCGTTCACCATCTGCGCGTGGGCGGAGAAGATCGACCCGTAGTCGTCGCCCAGCCGCTCGGAGATGCGTCGGCGGCTCTCGTTGATCTCGGCGGTGGTCTCGTCGATCGCCGCGCCGAGCCGCTGGATCTCACGCTCGATGGCGTCGCGCGGCAAGAACCGCCGGGGGATCCTGAATCCCTCGTTATCGACAACCAGCGCCTCGCCGATGGCGACGCCTGGCGAGACGGCGATGCCCTGCAGCCGAATCATCGCTGCTCCCTCTCGGCGCCGACCGGCGGCCCCGCCGCGCTCGCGCCCCTG
>JBGSJY010000418.1:0-3052 GCA_041741515.1 Pirellulales bacterium
CACCGCGCGGGCCGATTGCTGCTGGTGCTCGTCGGTGAGGTCGTCGTAGTCGGCGATCGACGCGATGAACTTTCGCCAGTTGTCGGCCTGCGCCGGGAACTCGCGCGCGACCGACTCGGCGAGGAGCTCGGGGTTGTTGTCAAACTGCAACCGATGGCCGGGGAAGACCACCTGCGAGCCGATCTGCGGCGAGATCTGAAAGTCGTCCCAGCTAAACCGCAACTGCCGCAGTAGCCGCGCGAGCGGTCCCTTCTTCGTCCCCTTCGGCGTGATGTTCGTCAGCGCGTGAAGGCCAACGTCGTAGTCACGCCGGCGCAGCCGATAGAACGAGTTGAGCCCGCCGATGGTGGTGTGCTTCTCGAGGATGCACACGCGCTGATCGTACATCGCCAACCGAATCCCCGCCGCGAGCCCGCTCATGCCGGCGCCGATGATTATCGTGTCATACATGAGCAGGCAGCAGGCAGAGGGCAGGAGGCAGGAAGAAAACCAGTCGCAGAGCGGCTGGCGTTTTCTGCCGCGGTCTGCCTGCTGCCCTCTGCCAACTCGGGCCGTCAGGCCTTGACGATATCCTTCATCAGTGGCTCGAGATAATTGACCGTCGAGTTCATGCTCGCCAGTTCAACGTAGTCGTCCTCGGGTATCTGCACGCGGTGGCGCTTGCGGAGCTCCATGACGATGTCGAGGAAGTCCATCGAATCGAGCTCCATCTGCTCGCGGAAGGACTGTTCGTCTTTCAGCTCTGAAAGGTCCTCGTCAGGAGCGATGTCGCCGAGGATGTCGAGGATTTCGTCGCGGATTTCGTCACGGGTCATGCTTGGCTGTCGGCTCTCGGCTGTCGGCTCTCGGCCAATCAGCTTCACCGCTCCTCATTTGTTCCAGGTCGTGGCCCCCGAAGGAACCTTAGCAAACTATTTCCGTAGTGGTCTCTTCATTCGAGCCGATAGCCGACAGCCGACAGCCGACAGCCTTCCGCTCTTAAACTTTGGTCACGATCAGCGCGCTGTTGATACCCAGCATGCCGAAGGAGTTGTTCAGAATCGCTTTGACCTCGTGGCCTTCGCGGGGCTCGTTGACCACGAGGCCCGGCACGGCGCAGTCGGGGTCGAGGTCATCGACGTTGATCGTTGGGTGGACCACGCCATCGACGAACGACAGGAGGTTGCCGGCGAGCTCCAGCGAACCCGCAGCGCCCATCGCGTGGCCGATGAAGCTCTTCGTGTTGTTGACCGCGGTGCGGGTGCTCTTGCCGAAGACGGTGCGGACGGCCTCGCACTCTTGCACGTCGCCGCTGGGGGTGGCGGTGGCGTGGGTGCTGAGCAGGTCGATGTCGTCCGCGTTGAGCCCCGCCTTCGCCAGCGCCATGTGCATGCAGCGGGCTTGCTGGACGGGGTTGGGGAGGACGAAGTCGCTGGCGTCGGAGTTCATCGCGTAGCCGGCGATCTCGCCGTAGATCTTCGCGCCGCGGGCCGACGCATCCTGGAAGCGTTCTAGGATGTAGATAGCCCCGCCCTCCGAAACGACAATGCCGTTGCGGTCTTTGTCGAACGGACGCGAGGCCTTCGTGGGGTCTGAATTGCTGGCGAGCGCGCCTTGACTGGCGAAGCCGGCGAAGATGCCGAACGTGTGGATGCTCTCCGACACGCCGCCGCAGATCGCCAGGTCGCACTCGCCGAGGCGGAGCATCTGGGCGCCCTGGATCAGCCCGGCGTTCCCCGCCGCGCAAGCAGCTCCAATGGTGTAGTGCGGGCCGGTGATGCCCAAGTTCAGCGTCACCTCACCGGCCGGATTGTTGGCGACGGTGCGCGGGTTGTGGTGGTGCGACCAGACGCTGGTGTCGTAGTCGTAGCTCTTGATCTCGTTGATCTCGTTCTCAGTCTCGACGTTGCCGTGTTCGGTGACGCCGATGTAAACGCCGACGCGTTCGCGATCGAAGTTCGCCAAGTCGATACCGGAATCCTGGATCGCTTCATTCGAGCAGTAGATCGAGACGCCGCCGGCCCGCGTGCCGCGGCGGACCTCTTTGCGTTTTTGGTACTTGAGCTCGTCGAAGTCGCAGACGCCCGCCAAAGTCTTGCCGACGTAGCGGATCTCGTAGTCGCGGACGCCGCTGCGGCCGTTGAGCAAGGCGTCGCGGTACTCAGCCAGCGTGTTGCCGTTGGGCGACGTGAGGCCGATGCCCGTGATGACGATGCGGTCGGTCGGGCTGGCCTGGCTCGTCATCGCGGTGGGTCGGCAGCGGCAAGGGGTGGAAAACGCTGGGTGGGGGGCGCTACGTTTATCGGTCCGTCAGACCCAAAAGGAAGCTGTTGAGGCTACCGGCGCGGGGGCGGATTGGCAAGCGGCGCGGGGCGGCGGATTGCGGGCGGGCGACCGTTCCGATGGCGAGCCGGGAGCGTCAGCGACCGGAGGGAGCCGGGTACCAGCTTCACTCCGGTCGCTGACGCTCCCGGCTCGCCTAAGCAGTTAACTTCTCAGCGGCGTTCTTCGGGAAACGCCGCCGCGTTGATGCTGCGGGAGTAGGCGGCTTTTTGCTCGTCCCAGCCCCGGGCGCGGTGGATTGCCTCCCACTCGTCGGACACTTGTTGCAGGGCCTCGGCGGGGGCGCGGCCTGCGAGGGCTTCGCGGACGCGCGCCCCGAGCGCCTTCAGGTACTCCTGCGCCCCCGGCAGACGGGGGGCTAGCAGGAACCGCGGCGTCCGTAGGGCCTCGGCCTGGGCCTCGGCGAATTGGCGACCTAAGTCACGGTCGTCCGCAGCCCGCCACGCGTCCGGCGAGCGAGCCAACGACCCCCGGCAGTTGGCGACCCTGTCGCTCGCCGTCGAGATCAGCCGGCTGTTCTCGGGGCTGACGAGCCACTCCGCGAAGCGGAATGCCGTCGCCGCGTTGCGGCTGGAGGACGTCACGCCAACGAGGCGGCCGCTCGAGGCGACGAGCGTGGCCCTCTGTTCCGATAGCGGCAGGGGCTCCCACGTCTCACCGATCGGGTTGAAGACCTCCGCGGCGCCGGGAATCAGCCGCGGCGCCAGGCCGGCGGCGATCGGCGCTTGGC
>JBGSJY010000419.1:0-12653 GCA_041741515.1 Pirellulales bacterium
GATCGAGGCGATGCCGGCCCAACAGCTGAGCCGCTCGAGCGATACGCGGAGCGTCCTAGACTTCGGCCAGAATACGTCTTTCATGCCGCGTGTCACCGTTCGCGGCCCGGCCGGCAGCTCCGTGCGGCTCACCCACGCCGAGGTGCTCGACGAGGAGGGCCAGATCGACCGTGGCACGTGCGGCGGCAACCGCGGGCCAGCGTACTGGCAGTACACCAAAGCGACCGACGGCGAAGAAACGTGGTTCCCGAAGTTTTTCTACGCAGGTTGCCGTTACCTGCAGGCCGACCTGATGCCGGCAGGGGAGGGGGGCGAGCTGCCAGAGCTGATCGCGGTCGAGGGCGTCGTTGTCCACACGACTGCGGCGCCGGCGGGCGAGTTCGCCTGTTCGAACAGCCTGCTCAACCGCATCCGCACGCTGGTGCGTTGGGCGCAACGCTCGAATCTGGTGTCGGTGCTCACCGACTGCCCCCACCGCGAGAAACTCGGCTGGCTCGAGCAGTACCATCTCAACGGACCGGGCGTCCGCTACGAGTTCGACGCGCACCGCCTGTTCATCAAAGGGATGCGTGACATGGCCGACTCGCAGACCGACGAGGGCCTCGTGCCGAATATCGCTCCGGAGTACGTCAAGTTCGACGGCACGTTCCGCGCGGCCGCCGAGTGGGGCGCCGCGGTGGTGCTCGTCCCTTGGCAGCACTACCAAGCAACCGGCGACAAGCAGCTCTTCTCGACCTACTACTCGACGATGCAACGTTACGTCGAGTACCTCGACTCGCAGGCGACGGATTCGATCGTGGAAGAGGGCCTCGGCGACTGGTACGACATCCTGCCAGGAAAACGACCCGGTTTCCCGCACCTCACGCCGCCAGCGGTCACCGCGACCGCGTTCTACTACGAAGTCACGCAGACGATGTCGAAGATCGCCAAGCTCCTCAACTACGACGACGACGCGGCGAAGTACGACAAGCACGCCGCGACGATCAAAGAGGCTTGGCGTAAGAAGTTCCGCAACGACGACGGCACGTACGCCACCGGCTCGCAGTGCTCTAACGCGATTGCGCTGGTGATGGGGCTCGCCGAAGACCGCGACCGCGATGCCGCGCTCAAAGCGTTGGTGAAGGACGTTCGCGACCGCGGCGACACGATGACGGCCGGCGACATCGGCTTCCGCTACCTGCTGCAGGCCCTCGCCCGAGGCGGCCGGTCGGACGTGATCTACGACATGATCAATCAGTCCGAGCGCCCGGGCTACGGCTACCAACTCGCCCAAGGCGCCACGAGCCTAACCGAAGCTTGGGACGCCAACCACAACTCTTCGCACAACCACTTCATGCTCGGCCACATCACCGAGTGGTTCTACAAAGACCTGGTGGGAATCGAATCCGACCCCGCCGGACCGGGCTACGAGAAGATCATCATCCGCCCCACACCCGTCGGCGACCTCAAGTGGGCCGCAGCAACCCACGACACGGTCCGCGGCCCGATTCACGTCCGCTGGGACAAGGAGGGCGACGCGTTCAGGCTCGCCGTCACCATTCCCGCCAACACGACGGCAACGGTCTACCTTCCCGCCACCGAAAAACAAACCGTCACAGAATCGGGCAAGTCAGTCGCGGAGGCGGAAGGGGTTGAGCCGATCGGGCACAAGGATGGCCGAGTAGCGTTCCGCATCGAATCGGGCGCCTACGAGTTTGCGGTTGAGTAGTCCATGCGGATTTAATCGCCGAGCAAGCCCGCCAACCTTCGACCACGGCCCCCCAATTCAATGCTCTACCTCTGCCGGCTACTGAGCTTCGCTGTCGTGAGCGCGATGGCGCTGGGAGGCAGCGCCCAGGCCGAGATGCCCGCCGCGCCCGGGCGTCGCGTCGTCGCAGCCGACTACAGCACGCAACGCATCGCGATTATCGGCCCCGATGGCGCCCTCGAGTGGGAGCACCCGATCGAATCCATCCACGACCTGCAGCTTCTCCCGGGCGGCAACGTGCTATTCCAGACGACGTGGACTCGCCTCGTCGAGGTTGATCCTTCCAAGGGCGACGTTGTCTGGGAGTACGACGCGTCTACGCAAAATGGCAATCGGGGTAAGCGGGTCGAGGTCCACTCCTTCCAGCGGTTGCCCAGCGGTGACACCATGATCGCCGAGTCTGGTCGGGGCCGAATCATCGAAGTGGACGCGGAGGGGCAGATCCAGCGGCAGCTTAAGCTCAAGATTGACACTCCCGACCCGCACCGTGACACACGCCTCGTGCGCAAGCTCGCCAGCGGGAATTATCTGGTCGCTCAGGAAGGGGACGGCGCCGTGCGCGAGTACGACCGGGAGGGCAATGTCGTCTGGGATTACCCGGTCCCCCTCTTTGGCCAGGAGCCCCGCGGCGGGCATGGCGCCGCAGCATGGGGCAACGCGGTTTTCGCCGCCGAACGACTCGGGGGCGGCAACACGCTCATCGCCACAGGCAACGGGCACAGCGTCATCGAAGTGACGCCGGAGAAAGAGATTGTGTGGCGTCTGCAGCAGCACGACCTGCCCGGCGTCACGCTCGCCTGGGTCACCACGCTCCAGCCCCGGGCCAACGGCAATCTCATCCTGGGCAATTGCCACGCCGGCCCCAATCAACCTCAGATTCTCGAGGTAACGCGTGACAAACGCGTGGTCTGGCAGTTCAAGGACTTCGACCGCTTCGGTGACGCGCTGTCGAATTCCGTCGTGGTGATTCCAGCGGGCAGGTAACCACACCTGCACCTCGGCCTCCCCCAGACGGGTTAGCCGAGGCGAATCTCTTGGACTACTTAATAAAAATCGGCTACCACAAGAACAAATCACCCGCGACGAATACTCCTTTGATTAAGCCTCGGCTCCTTCGCTGCCGCCGTCCCCGAACGCCGGCGGTGCAGAGCCCTTCCCGCTGTCGCCAAGGAGTCTCGCATGCCCCTGGTTCTCGATCGAAGTGCAGTCCGCCGCAGCGTAGTGGACTTGGATCCCATAAGGCCGAGCGCCGTCAGCCGAGAAGAGCCATTACGGCAGGCGCCGCGCCCTGGATTGGACACCTTCGGCGCGTGGGCCGGCGACCCGATCTGGGCGCCGCCCCTGGACTCTGCCGAGACCCTCGCCGATGAGATGGTGAAGCTCAGTCGGCCTTTTACCTCGATGGAGCAACGCTGGGAGGCGGTTGTCCGCAAGCATAAGAACGAGTTCACCCAGGTCCGCGAGATCAACCTGCCCCGGGCCTCGATCCGACTCCCCGAGGGCAAGTTCTTCGTCGCGGTCACCGAGCAGAAGCACTTCGACAAGATCGCTGAGACAATTCCCGATGCGGTGCAGTCGCGGCTCGACGAGTTCCTCTACGAGCACGGCGACAAACCCGGCCTGCGGGTCTCTTACCTCAAGCCGCTCTGTGTCGAGGTCGGCGACGACCTGATCCTCACGTCGCGCGAGGACCTGATGGCCGTGATCGCCAAGGTCCAAAACGAGATCTTCGACGAGTACAAGCGCCGGGCGCCGTTCCGCCGCACGCAAGACGCGCTTGCCGCGGTCGCCGACCGCGCGCTGGCCGTCCCGCGTTACGTGATGAACTTTTACGTGCGCCAGCGTCAGCAAGCCATCGCGGCCTTCCAAGCGCGGCTCGAGTTCGAGCGGCGCAAAACCGCGATGGACGCCGCCAGCATGCACCGCCGCTGCCGCACCAATGGCTGCACGTTCGACGAGATGCTCGCCCTCACCAACCCGGTCCAGCAGGCGAGGGTGATCGACCGATACAGCATCGACAAGAAGCTCTCGCAAGCGAAGCGTGACCAACTGCTGATGCTCGCCGCCGGGTCGTCTCCCTGGTGGGCGACCCTCGCGATGGGCGCTTGGCACGCCTACAACATTTACCAGTGGAGTATCGCGATCACGCCCGCCGTCGCGGTCTGCGACCCGGCGTTCGTGGCGGAGTTCCCCGGCCAGCCCGGCGTGCTGCACAAGATCGCCCACTTCGACGAGGTCGGCGGTGTGATGCACATCGAGCTTTAGGCGAGCCGCCTATCGCGCAAGACCGCCATGGAAGCGGCCGTCAGCTTGCAGTTGGAGCTTGCAGCTCCATTGAGTAGTTCACCAGCCGCTGGTCACCGATCGGCACAACGTTCTCACGAACCGTCACGAACCCCAGCTTTTCGAACAGCGGGCGAGCGCAGTAAGACGCCTCGACCTCGATCCGCTCGAGGCCCTTTGCGAAACACGTTGCGATCGCCTGCCGAACCAGCGCGGTCGCGATCCCCCGCCGGCCGTACGCCGGATGGACGTAAAGGCAGTCGAGGTGGCCGTCGGGATCAACCTCGAGGAAGCCAACGACCTTTTCGTCGGCGACATATACCAACGGCTGCTTTAACTCGCACCGTTCCGCCCAGTGCTCAGCATCCGGCTTGCGGTCGGCCCAAGCCTGGCACTGCTGGGGCGTGTAGTTCCTTGAGGCGACCTCGTGGATCGCCCTGGTGAAGATCGCAGCGATCGCCACGTGATCGCCAGTCTGGTATCGCCGGATCATTGAACCGTCCCCCGGTTTGCCCCCGTCACGGCGTGTAAACCACCGCTGGCAGCACGATTACCGGCAGGTGGCTGTTCTTGGCGAACGCCGTCGCTTTCTCTTCGGCTTCGGACTGGCTCTCGCAGAATTGCTCGATGGTGATCGGCTTGCCGTCCTGGACGTAGACGAAACCTTCTTGCTTCTTGACCGTGTCGCTCATCACACAACCTCCTTGAGTTCCGGGAAGACCTTGAGGCCCTGAGAGAAAGGCCGCCATCAATCGCAGGCCCTTCCTGCTCAACGATACGCAGCGGTCCCGTCTGGCGCCATGACCGGCCGGCGCCGGCCGGATAGGTTATCCTTTCCCCGCTGCACACTTCCGCTAACGCTCAGCCGTAGATGCCGACGCCTCCCGATAGCCCCGCTGGTCCTCTGTCGCCGACGCCGCCCTACAGCGACGTTGAAAAGTTCGCGTTGGTGGAGTCGATCCGCTCAGCGCCGTCACAGTTACGCGAGGCGATCGCGGGGCTTACGGACGAGCAGCTCGACCAGCGTTACAAGAACTGGACGATCCGCCAGATCGCCCACCACCTCGCCGACAGCCACGCCCACGTCTACATCCGCTTCAAGTGGACGCTCACCGAAGCGACGCCAACGATCAAGGCCTACGAGGAAGCCGATTGGGTCGAGCTCGCCGATGCAAAACACGGCGACCCGGCGCCGGCGCTAGCGCTCTTTGAAGCGTTGCACGCCAAGTGGGCACAGCTCCTGGACACGATGAGCGCGGAGGATTTTGCGAAAGCGTTCCACCACCCGCAATCGGGCATGACCGTCACTCTCTGGACCGCGCTGAACTACTACCCTTGGCACGCCCGGCACCACACGGCGCAGATTCGGTGGCTACGCGATCGGCATGGGTGGTGAATACTTTTGTAGGAGGCGTCTCCGACGCCGATTGCGCACGCCATGCCGTTTCGGAATGAATACCGTAAGCGGCGTCGGAGACGCCTCCTACAAGAGCGGTGGTCAACGCTCGTTCAAAACAAACGCATAAGTCCCGCTAGCGACATCGACTACCACTCGACCATCGACCGTTCGCGGTTTGCTCACTCCCACAGCATTGGCAAGCGGCTTGTCCGACTCGGTAACGGTCGCTGCGTCCGCCGTCGGCAGATGCGCAACGGCCGTCGCTCCCGGCGGCACGACGATTCGCCAGCGCAATTTCCCGGCGTCGCGTCGCCATTCGCTTTCGATGCGGCCATAGGGCGACCGCAAACTCGCCCGTGCGCTGTCGAGCCCCTCGACCATCTGCGGCCGCATCTGGATGCGACGGAAGCCGGGCTCGCTCGGGTCGGCGGCGATCCCCGCCAAGTCCTCGTAGAGCCACGTCACGAGGTCGCCGATCAGCATGACGTGGTTGCCCGAGTTCATCGCCGGGTCGGCCGTGTCGCCATTCCAGAGTTCCCAGATGGTCGTGGCGCCGTGATTAGCCATGTAGCCCCAGCTCGGGTACTCCTCCCGCGACGCAATCGCGAACGCAAGGTCTGAACGCCCGATGTCAGACAGCGTCCGGCAGAGGAACTGCGCGCCGACGAGCCCCGTGGCGATGGCGCTGCCGTCGCGCCCTTCGACGTGGCGGGCCAGTGTCGCGGCGAGCGCGTCGGCTTGCCCTTGCGGCGGCAGCCCGAACGCCAGCGGCAGGACACTGGAGGTCTGGGTGCCGTTGCTGTACTGCGCCGCCTGTACGTTGTAGTAAGACTTGTTCACCGCGGCGCGGAGCTGGGCGGCCATCTTGCCGTAAAGGGCGGCGTCGGCGGGTTTCTCGAGCAGCTCCGCGAACCTCTCCATGAGCTTGAGGTCGTAGTAGAAGAATATCGACGCCAGGAAAGTCGTGTCGGTAATCCGCGCCGGGTCGCGCGAGTGGATCAGCTCGGGCGACTCGGGCGGCACGCACCAGTCGCCGTAGGAATCGCGGGCGATGAGGCCGTCTTCCCGCAGGAATCCCGCCATGTGATCGATCCAGCGGGAGTTGCACGCATACTGCTCTTCGATCGGCCGTCGATCTCCGTACTGCTCGTAGAGGATCTCGGGCAACAGCACCGAGGTGC
This sequence comes from Pirellulales bacterium, assembly GCA_041741515.1. Lineage (GTDB taxonomy): Bacteria > Planctomycetota > Planctomycetia > Pirellulales > Lacipirellulaceae > Botrimarina. The sequence continues at coordinate 6,611 of JBGSJY010000419.1, forward strand.
TCGGCCAGACGACGTTGTCACTGAACCGCGGCCAGTGGATCGGAGCGATATCGGGGAGGCTGCCGTTGTCTTCCTGTGAATCGCGTATGTCAGTGAGCCACTTGCGATAGAACGCGGCGATATCGTAGGCGTAGCTCTCGCTGCGGGCCGTTTCGAGCCGGTCGCCGAGCCAGCCCTGGCGCTCGTCACGCTGCGGGCAGTCCGTCGGCACGGTGCGGTAGTTGCCGCGAATGCCCCACACGGCGTTGCGGTAGACCTGATTGACGGTTTCGTTGGCGCAGGCGAACTCGCCGACAGGCTCCATGTCGTCGTGGACGACACGGCCCTCGATGGCGTCCAGCTTCGGACGGCCGGGGTAGCCGGTCACCTCCACATAGCGAAAGCCGTGCAACGTGAACCGCGGCTCCCAGACCTCTTCGCCGCTGCCGCGGAGCGTGTAGTGGTCGGTCGCCTTGGCGCCGCGGAGGTTCTCGACGTACAGATCGCCGCTATCGGTGAGCCGTTCGGCGTGGCGGAGCTTCACCTTGGTTCCCGCGGGCCCGCGGACGTGCAGGCGGCACCAGCCCACCATGTTCTGGCCCAGATCGAAGACGAAAACGCCCGGCCTCGGCTCGGTCATCTCCACGGCCGGGAGCGTCTGGGTGACGCGCATCGGTGCGATCGGTTCGGCGTCGACACGCTTGGTAGGCGAATCGAGCCGCTTCGCGCCGTCCCATGAGCTGTCGTCGTAGCCCGGCTTCGACCAGTCGCCCAGGTCGCGGCGGGCGTCGTAACTCTCGCCGTCGTACTCGTTGTTGGCGACGATCGGCCCCTCGTCGGTGAGCCTCCACGACCCGTCGCTCGTGACGACCGTCGTCGATCCGTCGGGGTGTTCCACTGAGAGCCGCAGTAGCAGCATCGGCGGCCCGTAGCTGGGCATGCCGGCGTAGACGTCGCTCCGCGGCGCGTAGAAGCGGCCATTGCCAAGCGTCACGCCGAGAGCGTTGCGACCCCGCTTCAGCTGCTCGGTCACGTCGCGCGTGATGTAGTAGACCCGCTCGGGGTATTGCGACATGGCGGGCGACATCACTTGGTCGCCGACGCGCGTTCCGTTGGCCAGCAATTCGGACACGCCGAGCCCCGAGAAAGAAACGGTCGCTCTGGCGACAGGCTTGTCGAGCGTTAACTCCTTTCGCAGGTAGCGGGCCGGTAGGCGGCGGGACTCGGCAAAACGCACCGAGCCCCACGGCGCAGCGCCGACCTCGGCGAGCACCTTCACCAGCGTCCATCCAGCGTCGTCAAAGTCGAACTGCTCCCAACCGGCGATTTCTTCGTTCGATGAACGCCACGCCTTGTCGCTCGTCACCACGACGGACGTCCCGTCGGCCAGTTCGGCCTGCAACCAAGCGACGAGACCGGCGGGGTTGAGGTTCTGGCCGCGGTTCTCCGCCCGGGCGGCGATGACGTTGCGGCCCGGACGCAGCAGGTGCGTAACGTCGAGCTCTTTTGCCGAGGTGTGCCCGCTTCGCGAGCCCATCAAGCGGCCGTTGAGGTAGATATCGACCTGGTCGTCGGCCGTAATGCGGAACACGGCGCTCGTGACAGACGCCCCTTCCTTTCCGGCTCTGTCAGGCAAGTCGAACGAACGGCGGAACCAGCGGTGGCCGAGCGGCGCCGACTCGCGCGGGTCGCCCTCGTCAAACCAAATCCACTGCGCTCCGCTCAGGAAGCCTTTGCGGTCGGGGACGGGCTGGCCGATCCACTCCGCCTCCCACGCTTTACCGTTCAAAATGCCCATTAGCCACTCTGCCGGTTGGCTCCAGTCGGACGGTTGCCCGCTGGCGTCCCAAACGCGGACCTTCCAGTGCAGCCGCTGATGGCTGTTCAGTTCGCTTCCCGCGTAAGGGACAAGGACGCTGTCGGTTGATTCGACCCTGCCGCTATCCCACGCGTCCCCTTCGTTCGAGGCGAGCTTTTCGGACGTCGTTGCGACGAGGACCCGATATGCCGTTTGCTTATCGCCCCGCTCGGTCGAGGCGCAGGTCCAGCTGAGCCGCGGCGCTAGGGCGTCGACGCCTTGAGGATTGGTTAACTGCTCGCACTGGAGCGTCTGGACCTTCAGCGCCGTCGCCGCGTGGGCGAAGGAGGCGCCGAGCAGCAGTAGGGCGACGTGCAAGGGGCGATAAGCCATCGAGAACTCCACAGAAGACAAGATCAGCCAACGATCATCATAAAGCCCGCTACCAATGCGGCCACCATTACCCAACCGGCCAAGAATCCGACGACCGCGGTCGTCGATGGCGCCGGAACTTCGAGGCCCCAGGCGGTGAGCAGCATCCGCCGCGTCGGCGGCGCCGCGCCGAGCGGCAACGTGCAAGAGGCGGTCACAACTTCGCCCTCCTGAATGGGCGTGCGTGTGAGGGCGTAAAAGCGGTCGAGCCGCTCCTTGGGCGTCGGCCTCGTGACCAGACTCACCAGCACACAGGCAAACACGCCGGCGACGAGATAAGCCGCGATGATCCATGCCTCGCTAACTGCGGCGCCGTCGGTTCCGTCCCACCTGACGACACCCGAACTGACGAGTTCGGGAAATCCCGAGAGCCAAGCCACCACGCTCGGAAGCGTCGCCAGTCGCCAAGTCAAAATCGCCACGATCGCGCTCGCCCACGCCCCGGCGGGCGTGGCGCCGCGCCAGAAAAGGCCGATCCAGAACGGGATCCCCACCAGCGGCGCGACCTTGAACCAAATGTCGAGCGCCTTGACCACCGAAGGGACCCAGTACGCGAAAGCAACCCCCACGGCGACCACGACTACCGCAGCGATCCGGCCGACCGTCATGTAGTGGCCATCGGGCCGGTCCGGCAGCAGCGGCCGGTAGAGGTTCTCCGTAAAGAGCGCCGACGCACTGATCATGATCGCGTCGCACGAGCTCATGATCGACGCCAACAGGCACGCCAAGAAGACGCCGAGAAGCCCCGGCAGCAGGGTCGGCAAGAACGCGCGGGCGACCTCGCCGTACAAGTAGTCGGGCCTAACGGTCGATAGCTCCACGCCGCGGTTGAGAAGCCACGCTACCGCCGCCAGCGAGGTGAGGCTCCACGCCATCGTGCAGATACGCTTCACGATGTTGCCGACCATGAATCCCACGCGGCCGTCCATCTCGGTGCGTCCCGCGCCGCAAACGCCCATGATAAACGGCTGAGCAACGATCCCCACCAGCGCCTGGATCGAGTACATCGTGATAAAGAACAGACCGATCGACTGCGGCGCCACGAGCGAGAGCATTGCAGGGTCATAGGCCTCGACCGTCGCGCGGACGCCGGCGATGCCGCCGGTCGCTTGCAGCACGAACGGGAGCAGCAGGAATGAGAAAAGTATCGTCATCAGCCCTTGGACGAAGTCGGTCACCACCGCGGCGCCCAACCCACCCGCCATGCCGTAGATCAAAAATAGCACCGTGGTGATGGCGATAGCCAGGTTGGCGTCGATCACCCCGCCGGTGCACGAGTCCACCATCGCCCCCGCGCCCTTCAGGAGCAGGCCGATCTTCACCGCGAGTCCCACGACGCCGACGACGGCGAAGAGCACGCCCACGCTGCGGTCGAAACGCAGCTCGTAGACGTCGGCGGTCGTCGTCGCCCGCAGGCGGCGGAAGATCGGCGCCAGCAGCCAGTAGAAGGGCGTCGCCGGCAGCCAGACCCACTGCCACCAGATCGCGGAAAGACCGTTGGTGATCGTCTTCGAAGCGACGGTGACAGCCTGGTCCGACGAGGTGCCCGTGCCAAAGGCGAACGTAATCATCATCGCCTTTCCAAAACGGCGCGGCATGAAGAAGTCGCCCGACGAATGCACCTTGCGGGCGGTCCAAGCGCCGAGCAGCGTGATGCCGATCAGGTAAATCGGCAGCACCGCCCAGTCGATCGCTTGCATCCCCGCCATAAGTTCCCCGGCTACTGCCGCCTGCCAGCGGCGTAGTCCTCGTAGGCCTCGTCGAGCTGCGAGACGGTCAGACGCTCGCCGCTGTGGCAGAGCACCCCGTAACGAAGCCGCAGCGACTCACCGGCGGCGATCACGGTGCGGCTCGCCTCGCCCGCTTTGAAGGCGGCGGTCGCGAAGGGATTGGCGCAGACGAACCCGTAGTCGCGGGCGTGCATCCGCGAGGGGCGGAAGTTGTCGGGATGGCAGAAAAGAGCGATCCCGGCTGGTTTTCCTTCGATCTGTCCGCGGTAATCGAGCCATTGGGCAGGTTGGCCCCAAATCTCAGCGGAACCGCGCCGGCCGCCGTCGGCAAGGATCTCTCCGGTTCCCGAGGGCGCCGGATCGGGACCGCCATTTTCCACACGCAGCGGCGTGGCGAGACGGAATCCCAGCCCCATTTCTTCTTGGTCGCCGAACACAAACTCGCGCCCGGACTGGAAAGTTTCGTCATACGTGACCAACAATCCAAGCGGAGTGACTCGAAGCGTGTGGCTCGCAGTGCTGCTGCAGACCGTGTCGCCGGCAGCGTCGAGATAGTGGTTCTCAACTGTAAAGCCCAGAGCCCCGTCGGCTTCTACTGTCGGCTGGGATGAGAACGATTGATGACGGACCTGCGCCTTCAACCGCCAGTTGTCGGCGCCGTTGAGATCGCCAAACGCAAGCCACAGCCCAGGATGGAATTCTGGATGGTCCATCCGATCCTTGCCGGCGACGGGCGGGTGGTTGCGCGTCACCTGAACGCCCGACGGCGCGCAGACGTCCGCGAAGTAGGGTCGCGGGGTCTTCGGGTCGCCATAGACATACCGGGCGACGGCCTTGCCCTCCCAAAAGAAACGCACCGACCCCTCGGTATCATCGACCGACCAGCCTGCCGCAGCTAGCGCAGCAGCCGGTACGACGGCAAACATGGCGGCCCAGCATCGAACAGCAAATTGCATCAAGCCTTCTCCGGGATCGCCCAGTGACCTTCGGCGCGATAGTCGCGGCTGAGGAACGCCGCCGCGGGGCTATCGCCGACAATCGTTTCATTGGCGGGATCGAAGTCGAACGAGGCGCCCGCGCGGATCGCCGCGTTCGCTAGATGGATCGGGGCGACGCTGCGGTGGGCCTCGATCAACGGTGCGTTGGGCTTCGCGGCGCCGCGTACGGCTTCCAGGAAGTTGTCGAGATGGACGAACCCCTGTTCGCGACCGAAGGCGGATTCGTCGATCTTCGCGTTCCGGGGCCCCAGGATCCGCAGCTTGCCGCGCTTGCTCAGCAGCATCTGGCCCTCGGTCCCGTAGAACTCAACCCCCGAGTCGCAGTTCATTGGGTAGTTGGTTGACCAAAGCCGCATCTCGAAGAGGAGTTGCTTCGGCTTCGAGCCGGGCACATCGTACTCCCAGGCACACGTGGCGGTGTCGGGCCATTGCTGGTCGTCGTCGTAAAAGCTTTTGCTTCCGATCGCCATGACGCGCGATGGCAGCGTATCAACCCCGAGCCCCCACCGGGCATAGTCGATCTCGTGGGCGCCGTCGTTGCCGATGTCGCCGGTGCCGAAGTTATGCCACCAGTGCCAATCGGAGTGGAAGCGATTCTTCTGGTAGGGCGCCCACTTGGCGGGACCGACCCACGTGTCGTAATCGACGCCGACGGGGGGCGCCGAGGGCTTCTCATGACCAATCGAGCCGCGATGCTGGATGTTCCACGCCTTGGCGACGAGCACTTCGCCGATGACGCCGTCGCGGAGCCGGGCAATTGCCTCTTGCATCGCGGGGCGCGAGCGTGACTGCGTGCCGTGCTGTGCGACGAGGCCGCTTCTCTCGGCAGCTGCGAGAAGCAACTGGCTCTCACGGAAGTTGTGCGCGCAGGGCTTTTCGACGTACACGTGCTTGCCCGCCGCCAACGCCAGCAGTGCCGCGGGCGCGTGCCAGTGATCGGGCGTGGCGATCACGACGGCGTCGATCGCGGGGTCGTCCAGCAGTCGGCGGAAGTCGGTGACTGCGTCCTTCGATGCAACTCCGGCCGAGCTCGCCGCTTCCGCCAGGCGCTTTTGGTCCGGGTCGCACACCGCCGAGACCCTGCCGTGGAACGCACGGCCGCGCAC
>JBGSJY010000420.1:0-4063 GCA_041741515.1 Pirellulales bacterium
CGTGCGGATGCAGCTCGAATTGCAGAAGACCGAGGTCCTGCTGCAACGCGCTGGCGTGAAATCGACGGTCGTCGTCTTCGGCGGCACACAGATCGTCCCGCGCGAAGAGGCCGAATCAAAACTCGCCGCCGCGAAAGCCGAACGCGCAGCCGCCCCCGACAGCCACGCGGCGCAACGCGGCGTGGTCCGTGCGGAGGCGCGCCTCCGCAACAGCCGCTTCTACAACGAGTGCCGCGAGTTCGCGAAGCTTGTCAGCGGCCGCTGCCAGGTCGATGGCAAGTGCGAGTTCGTCGTCACCACCGGCGGCGGGCCGGGCGTTATGGAGGCGGGCAACCGCGGCGCGTTCGAGATCGGCGCCAAGACGATGGGCCTCAACATCGAGCTGCCGCACGAGCAAGAGCCCAACCCCTACATCACGCCGGAGCTGTGCTTCCAGTTCCACTACTTCGCGATGCGGAAGTTCCACTTCATCCTCCGCGCCGCAGCGCTGGTGGTCTTCCCCGGCGGCTACGGCACGCTCGACGAGTTGTTCAACACGCTCTGCCTCCGCCAGACCGGCCGTATGCAGGCGATCCCGATTATCCTCTACGGCAAGGCGTACTGGGACTCGGTGATTAACTTCCAAACGCTCGCCGACGAGGGCGTCATCGCCGACGAGCACCTCGACCTGATCAGCTACGCCGAGACGCCGCAAGAGGCGTGGGACCTGATCGCGAAGTTCCACAACGTCGCGTGAGTGAGCTCCGCTGTGCGTACCGCGCGTAAGAGGCTCTCGGCCGCAACAAGCGTCAGCGCCGGCACGGCATGCAGCTGAGCAAGATTCTGCTCTACAGCACGCCGTGCCGACGCTGCGCTGCCCTGGTCGGGCCTATGACCTAACTGCGAGAGTCCCGCTTGCCCTGGGCGCGGCGGCCGCGTGCGGAGACGTGCCCTTTGACGCGTGACCTCAGGCCGCTGCGATCAACTCGGCCTTGCTTGATAGCGGTCTCGGCGCGGATCTGCTTCTTCTCAACGATCGGGCCGACGAGGCCTTTACTCTGCGATCCCTGGTTGTCGGTGGACGCCGCGGCGCCCTTGTCGAGCTTCTTCTTCACCGCTTTCTTCGCCCGAGCGGCGTAGGCGCCTTTCTTCGCGGTCGTCTTCTTGACGGCTTTCTTCTTCGCAGCTTTCTTGGCGGATTTCTTCTTGGCGGCTTTCTTCTTCGGTCCGCCGCTAGACGCAGTGGCCTTCTTGGCGGTCTTCTTTTTGACGACCTTCTTTCTGGTCGTCTGCCATGTTTCCGGTTCTGAGCCGGCTGCGTTCATCTCTTCGCGTTGGGCCTCGAGCGACTCCCGTTTGGACGCCCTTTCCGCGCGATGGTCCGGCGCCTTGGCCGATTTAGTGGGCTTCTTTTTTGCCGGCCCCCTGCTCGAAGCGCCGCCCTCGGCGGAGACCTTCTCAAGTTGCTTCTGGAAGGCCGCCAGCGTCGCGTCGAAGATCTCGACCTTCTCTTCGCTACGCTTCTCGCCATCGGCGACGCGGGCGTTGTGGCGCTCGTGCGTGTCTCGCCGCTGCTTGGTCGCCTGGTCCCGCCACTTGTCGCGGAGCTTCCGCGCCTGGGTGACGTGCTTCTTGAGCGCCCGGGCGTCGAGCTGACCGATCTCCGGCCGGCGGCTGGCTTTCACCAGGTCGTACTCGGCCGAAGTGGTGAGGGATTTGACCTTTGTAAGAGAGACATTCGCCATGAGAAGAGTCCTGCGAGGAAGAAACGCGTGATTCCGGAGAGAGTCAATCGTTGAGCGTCATTGGACTGTGTTGATAGCTAGCTTGCAAATAGGGTGCCGGCCAGTGTTTTGGATCGCCCCAACGCTTGACGCGCGTGGCGTCGCAGCGAATGAATGGGGAAGCTGTTTTTCTGCCTTGAAGGAACGCGTCGATGAAGATCTGTCTCCTGCTGAAGTGCTGTGCCGCGGCACTGGCGCTCGCCGCCAACTACGCGGACGCAGCCACGCGCAACGTGTCGGACTCGACGCAACTCGCCGCGGCCCTCGCGGCGGCCCAGCCCGGCGACGCCATCGTGCTGGCGGCCGGCGAGTATAATGGCGGGCTGTATCGAAGCGGCCTCGCCGGCGTTACGATTCGGGGCGCCGACAACGTCTCGGCTGACGCCGTCGTTATCCGTGGGGGCGGGACCGGGATTCAGCTTTCCGACGCCACCGACGTCACCCTCGAGGGCCTGACATTCGCGGGTCAGACCATCAACGGCCTGAACATCGACGACGGCGGTTCATTCGCGACGCCCTCGACGAACATCACGCTGCGGCACGTCACCGTCCGCGATATGCCGGTGACCGGGAACAACGACGGCATCAAGCTGTCGGGAGTGACCGGGTTCCTCATCGAGAACGTGCGGGTGCTCAACTGGGGCGCGGGCGGCAGCGCCATCGACCCGGTGGGCTCGCACCATGGGGTGATCCAGAACTCGCTGTTCCGCAGCACCAACCTCAACGACAACGGCAGCGGCATCCGGCCCAAAGGAGGGAGCAAAGACATCATCATCCGCGCTAATTTGATTGAGCTCCCCGTCAACCGTGGGCGGGCAATGCAGGCTGGCGGCTCGACCGGCACGCCGTTCTTCCGCTTCGTCGACGGCGACAGCGGGTACGAGGCGGCCGACATCACCGCGTACGGCAATCGCATCGTCGGTGGAACCAGCGCGATGAACTGGGTGAACATCGACGGCGGCGACTTCCACCACAACGACGTCCGCAACCCGGGCCGCTGGGCGATGCGGATCCTTAACGAGAATCAGGGGTCGGCGATTGTTGACACCCGGGGCGGCGTGTTTACCGACAACTACGTGAGCTTCAACGGCGCGGGTTCCAACTGGAGCCAAGTCGTAAACGCCGGCGGCGAAACCGAGCCGGAGACATTCACCTTCGCGCGCAACAAGTGGTTGAACGCGGCTAACCCGACGCCCGCGGGCTCGGCCGTGAGTCTGCCAGCGCCGGAGGTGGACGGTGAGTACGGCGTCGCGGCGCCATGGGCGGCCGACGAGGCCATGCGCTGGAGTTTCAGCTGGGGCGAGTGGGTAGTCCCTCTGGAAGCGGCTGGCGAGACGATAGACGTCGCCAACCACCGCGAGCTGCTCTTCGCCCAGCCGCAGCCCGGAGCGATATTCGACCCACGCTCCGACGACCCGCTGCAAGGCCCCTGGCTCATCCGACCCGCCGCGGCTAGCGAGACCACGGCGGCGTTCGCCGACTTTGTGCTGATCCGCCAAGAGAACTGCTCGATCTGTTCGCTAATCGACGGCGACTACGACCGCAGCGGCGTTGTCGATACGGACGACTTTTCCTCATGGGCCCAGAGCTATGGCATCACAGGCGCGTCGCCGCTCGCCGACGGCAATGGCGACGGTGTTGTCGATGCGGCCGACTATACCGTGTGGCGTGACGCCGTGAGTCTCGTTCCCCCATCGACAGCCGTGCCAGCGCCCGGGGCGATATCGCTCGCTGTCGTAGGGACGCTGATCGCGGGCTGCCTCCGCCGGCCGCAGGGCTAGAACGCGTGGAAGGCCGAGGTCACGATAGAGGCGTTCCCTCCCGACCCAAGGCCCGTGCCATGATTCGCTCGCTGTTGATTGCCCTGAGCGGCTTGATGTTCGCCCTCCCCGCTGCCGCAGAGAGGGTGATGGTCGGCTACTACGCAACGTTCGGCGACTTGACGGTCGAAGCGATCCCCTGGAAAGGGCTCACGCACCTCTGCCACGTGTTCTTGCCGCTCGATGAGGAGGGGAAGCTCGTCACGAGCGACGCAATCCCCAACGGCGCACTCACCGCCGAAGGCCGTCGGAATGGCGTCCCGGTGCTGGTGACGATCGGCGGCGGCGCCCACACGCTGGGGGCCCTCGAGAAACTCTCTAAAGACCAAGCGGCGGTCGCCCGGCTTGCTACGGACCTCGTGCGGGTGGTCGTGGATGGGAAGTACGACGGCATCGACCTCCACTGGGTCTTCCCGCGCGACGAAGCGACCGGCGAGGGGCACGCCCGCGTCCTCGCCGAGGTGCGTCGCCAGCTCGGCG
>JBGSJY010000421.1:0-14667 GCA_041741515.1 Pirellulales bacterium
CCCCCCCCCCCCCCCCCCCCCCCCCCCCCCCCCCCCCCCCCCCCCCCCCCCCCCCCCCGACCCTGGTACCCGCTTCTCCCCCTCCCCTAGCCCCTCCCCCTTGGGGGGAGGGGGACCTTGGCTCGCTTCGCTTGCTTTAACTAGCCCTTTCGCCGCCAGATACTGATCGACTTCTTCATAGGTAAATCGCCGCCGACTCTTGATCGCGCTCTTGAAGACCTCGCAGTTGATCGGCGTCCCCTCGGCGCTCATTTCCAGGAGGGCCGTCACCGCGTAGCGGACTCGGTCGGGTTGGAGGCTCGCCAGGTTGTTGCTGATGATCTCCGGCAGCATCGGGATCACCTCGTCCGGCAGGTAGACGCTGGTGGCGCGGTCGTAGGCCTCGCGGTCGAGCGGCGACTTGGGCTGCACGAAGTGCGAGACGTCAGCGATGTGGACGCCGAGTTCCCAGTGGCCGTTGTCGATCTTCTTTAGCGAGATTGCGTCGTCGAAGTCGCGCGCGGTGAGCGGGTCGATCGTGACGATCACGTCGCCCGTCAAGTCGCGACGGCCCGCGGGGATCGACTCGTCGAACTTGGCGGCTTGCTGGCGGGCGTCTTCGAGCACGTCCTCCGGGAACTCGCCCGGCAGGTTGAACTCGTACTTGATCGACAAAGTATCGACGCCCGGCGCGCTGCGGTCGCCGAGGATGCGGGAGATGACGCCTTCGCCGTCGCGGACCTGCGACGGGAAGCGGACCATCTCGATGACGACCTTGTCCCCTTCCTTGGCGCCCTTCGCGCCGGGGTCGCCGACGTAGATCGGCTGGCCGAAGACCTTGCCGTCCACTTCCACGAGCGCCGAGCCGGCCGCCTCGAGGTACGTGCCGACGAAGACGTTTGTCGCCCGCTCGACGACATCGACTACCTTGCCGGTCGGCTTGCCGTAGGCGCCGGGGCGGCTCGAGACCGACAGACGCACCACGTCGCCGCTGGCCGCGTCGCCCGACTGCCGGCCGGGGACGAAAATATCCAGATCGCGCTCGGCCGAGGCGGGCGTCCCCTCGGGCCGCACGAAAGCGTCGCCCGAGCTGATGCGGCGTAGCGTGCCGACAACGTAATTGCCCCGATCTTCAGCCCGCTCGCGGCGGCTGTCGGCTGTCGGCGTTGCTTTTCCTGTTGAAAGAGTGCTGTCGGCGACGGGGTGGCCGCTCTCGCCCGCTACGGACGGCATTAGGCTGGCGCGCGAAGGGTGCGCGGGGTCTATCGGCACGACGAGGTGGTTCGGGCCGAATTCCAGCTCCCCCTCACGCACCAGCTTCTTGACGATCTTTTTGCAGTGCGCCGCGGCGTCGCCCTCGAGCCCGAGCCGCTCGGCGATCACCTTCGGCTTCACCGCGGTGTACGCGGGGTTGCCGGTGTAGGAGAGAATGGCGGAGCGGAGCTGGTCGTCCATGGAAGCTTTGTTCGTGTTGTTGGCGCGCCAAGTGACGCTTGGTTTTAACCACGGATGACACGGATTTCACGGATCGCTGCTGCAGCGCTTATCCGTGCCATCCGTGTAATCCGTGGTTCTTTACTGCTTTACTGCAGGTGGAGTAGATGGGGGGGTTAGGGGGAGAGATCGGGGTCGCTGGCGTAAGCCCCTTACTATAGCGGATTTACGGCAAGGCGTTGGCGGGCTCTACGGGTTAGGCCGCGGAAGGTTCGCTCGGTGACGACTTGACGGACCCCACCCCCGGGAACCCGGAGAGGCCCAACCGCGTAGAAATACTGGGGCCGCCGCTCGGCGGCCGGGCCCTGCTTTTCACCGTGATTAGGAGGCATGTGATGCGAGTTTCGGTGTTTTCGAAGTCGGCGTCGAAAGTTTCCCTTCCTTCCATAAAGCAGCGATTCGAGGACGGCCTCGAGCGCTACGCGTCGCTGGTCGACAACGTCCTTGTCCGGCTACGCGACGAGAACGGCCCCCGCGGCGGCCGCGATCAGGCCTGCCTCGTGCAGGTGTCGATGCGCAACGGGCAGAGCTTTATCGTCAAGGAGCAAAGCGAATCGGTAGCGACTGCTATCGGCAGGGCCCTCACCCGCGCGAAACGCGTCGCTGGTGAACGCATCAACGCGATCGCCAAGAAACGCCGCCATCAAGCCTCGGCGCGGCGGACTGCGGCGCCGATTCTCGAAGAGGCGATCTAGCCTCGACCTAGTCCCTAAGTAAATGTGGGAGGCGTTTCCCGACGCCGATTACGGTATCCATTCCGAAACGGCATGGAGCGCGTCATCGGCGTCGGGAGACGCCTCCCACATTTTTTGCTTCGCTCGAATAGGGAGGCCTCAATCGCCCTTTACGCCCTTCCATAGTTTTCGGTCGATATTGGGGAAGTACTGCGTCCAGCGGCTGTCGGCGTTGGGGCATTCCTTGATGAGGCCGGTGAAGCTGGCGAGTTTCGCGTCCATGTCGTCGATGGCGGAGAGCACAACCGCTTCGAGTGTCATCGGCAGCTTGGGGCTGCCGAACGCCAGGTGGCCGTGGTGGCTGAGGACCATGTGCTTGAGCTCCATCAGCAGCATCGGCGGGAAGGCGAGCTGCGCGCGCCCTTCGGCCTCGCGCGCCTTGCGGTCGAGCACGCACGCGGCTTGGACGATGTGGCCGATCATCTGGCCCTCATCGGTGTAGGCGAGGTCGCGCTCGTACTCCAGCTCATCGACCTTGCCCGAGTCGTGGAGGAAGACGCCGACCAGCAGCTTCTCCATGTCCACCTGCGGGTATTTCGGCGCGACCGCTTGGGCGACGTCCATCAGGTTCACCACGTGGTCCAAGAGACCGCCCTTGTAGGCGTGGTGGTTCTTGATACCCGCCGGCGCGCGGCAGAACTTATCCATGAAGACGTCGTCGGTGAGGTACGCCTCGACGAGCGCCGCCAACGGCTTCGACTTGATGCCCCGCAAGGTCTTCACGAGGCGCTCCTTGAGCTCCTGCACCTCGCTGGTCTGCAGGGTCATGAAGTCCGACTCGTCGACGTCGCCCGGCTCGGCCCGCTTGATCGACTGGGCGATCAGCTGCATCGAGCCCTGGAAGAGTTGCGCCGTCCCGTCGACGTAGACGTAGTCGCCGTTCTCGATCGCCCCGTAATCCCGCTCCGTGGCGTTCCACATCCGGCAGGGCATCGAGCCGGAGCGGTCGGAGAGGTCGATCTGCAGGAAGAGGTTCCCCTGCCGATTGGGCCGCAGCTGCTTGTTGCTAGCGAGAAAGACCTGGTCAACCTGCTGGTTGTGCTGCAACTGCGAGACGAAGAAGCGGGACATTACAGAAAGGGGAAAGGCGAAAGTGGAAGGCGGAAAGTAAGCCGGAGTCTATCAGATGGCGGGGTGAGGGGCTGGGGGCCGGCATTCCTTGCAAGGCACTGGGCGGCATAGAATCCACCGCTTTCCCCTTTCCGCATTCGCCTTTCCCCTTTCAACGATGGCCAAGACGGCAATCTCCCCCACCCGCTCCGAAAACTACCCCGAGTGGTACCAGCAGGTCGTCAAGGCGGCGGACCTGGCTGAGAATTCGGACGTGCGCGGCTGCATGGTCATCAAGCCGTGGGGGTACGCCCTGTGGGAGAATATCCAGCGGCGGCTCGACACGCGCTTCAAAGAGACGGGGCACGAGAACGCCTACTTCCCGCTCTTCATCCCGATGAGCTTCCTGGAGAAGGAGGCCCAGCACGTCGAGGGTTTTGCGAAAGAGTGTGCGGTCGTCACCCATCATCGGTTGGAGCCTGACGGGAAGGGCGGGCTGCAGCCGGCGCCGAGCGCCAAGCTCGAAGAGCCGCTGATCGTGCGGCCCACGAGCGAGACGATCATCGGCGCGACGTTCGCCCGCTGGGTGCAGAGCTATCGCGACCTGCCAATCCTCATCAACCAGTGGGCAAACGTCGTCCGCTGGGAGCTGCGGACGCGGATGTTTCTGCGTACGGCCGAGTTCCTATGGCAAGAAGGGCACACGGTCCACGCGACGGCCGAGGAGGCGCAGGAGGAAACCCGCAAGATGCTCGACGTGTACGCCGAGTTCGCCGAAGGAGCGATGGCGATGCCCGTCATCAAGGGTGAGAAGACCGCCGGCGAGCGCTTCCCCGGAGCGGCCGCGACGTACTCCATCGAAGCGATGATGCAGGACCGCAAGGCGCTGCAGGCCGGCACGAGCCACTTCCTCGGCCAGAACTTCGCCAAGGCGCAGGACATCAAGTTCCAGAACCAAGCCGGCGAGATCCAGTTCGCCTGGACCACCAGTTGGGGCGTCAGCACCCGGCTGATCGGCGGCCTGATCATGTCGCACGCCGACGACGACGGCCTGATCTGCCCGCCGAAGCTCGCGCCGTCGCACGTGGTGATCCTGCCGATCTACAAGAACGACGACGAACGCGCCGTGGTGCTGCCGTACTGCGAGTCGCTCAAGAGCGAGCTGTCCGCGCAGGAGTACGACGGCGAAAAGATGCGGGTGCGGATCGACGACCGCGACCTCCGCGGCGGCGAGAAGAAGTGGCAGTGGGTCAAACGGGGCGTGCCGCTGCGCGTGGAGGTCGGCCCCCGCGACGTGGCCTCCGGGAGCGTCTTCGCCGCTACCCGGCTTATGGAGAAGGGCGTCGGTGTCGAGCGGGCCAAGTTCATCGCCGACACGCCGAAGATGCTCGCCGAGATGCAGCAGCAGTTGTTCGATAAGGCGAAGAAGGCCCGCGACGAGGCGTCGGTCGTGATCGACACGCTGGCGGACTTCGAGGCGTTCTTCGCCGAATCGCAGCCCGGCGGCCTCGCCTATGCCCACTTCACCGACGGCCCCGAGATGGAGGCCAAGTGCAAGGAGCTGAAGGTCACGCCGCGCTGCGTGCCGCTCGAGCCGCTGATGGGCGACGACACCCCCGGCGAGTGCCTCTTCACCGGCGAGCGGAGTGAGCGGCGGGCCGTCTTCGCCCGGGCCTACTGAATAGTTTTTACCGCGGAGAGCGCGGAGGGCGCGGAGGTTATGATTAGGGAACCTCCGCGAACTCCGCGGTGATTCGTTCGGTATAGTGGGTAAGGCCAGTTTCCGCCGTCCGCTGTGAGTTTTCGTTATGAAGCTGTTCCCCATCGCTCTTGTGTCGCTCGCCCTGGGGGCGGGGATTGGCGTCGCCCTGGCTTATGTCGAGGTGGGCAACGTCGAGACGTCTTTCGCCCCGCCTCCTCGCAAGGGTGAACTGGCTAGCGTCGCCACGTCGGGCCCATTCAAGATCGAAAATGGGCCGGTCGCGAACGTCGATCAGGCGATCTACGACTTCGGCACGATGCAGCGCGGCGTCACCAAGTCGCACGAGTTCATCTTCACCAATACCGGCACCGAGCCGCTGACGCTCGAAGTGGGCCGCACCACCTGCAAATGCACGCTCGGCGAGGTCTCGGAAAAGCCCCTTGAGCCAAGCGAATCGACGCCCGTGCGGTTGGAGTGGGTGGCCAAATCGTTGCCGGGCGAGTTCCGCCAAGAGGCGACCATCCTCACCAACGACCCCCGGCGGCCGACGGTCAACCTGTCGGTCGTGGGGATGATCACCGAGACCTCTGGCCTGACGCCCGAAGAGTTCCTGCTTGGCCGCATTGCGGCGGATCAGGTATCAACCGCGTCGGTCTTTCTGACGACCTATGAGAAGGGGGACGACCCGATCGTCGCTGAAGCGGTGATGGACCCCAAGGCGACGATGGCCGAGCGCTACGAGTTCGACATCGAGCAGGTCGCGGCGGAGGAACTCCCGCTCGACCGCGCCGTGTCGGGGGTCAAGTTGACGGTCAAGGCGGGCCCGGGGCTGCCGATCGGGCATGTCACGGAGTGGGTGTCGGTCAAGACCAACCTCCACGACGGGGTTCCCAAGGGCGACAAGCTCGACGGCGACACGCTGCAAGTCCCGCTGCTGGCGGTCGTCGAGGGGGACATCTCGGTCCGCGGCGCGCACTGGTCGAAGGAACGCGACTTCCTGAACTTCGGCTCGGTCGCCAGCCGGGAGGGCGCCGAAGAGAAGCTGTTCTTGTCTTTCAAGGGAGACAACGCCGCGACCACCCGCGCCGAGGTGATCTCGACCGACCCCGAGTGGCTCGAGGTCGAGCTCGGCGAACCCAAAGTGATTCGCGAAGGAGTCGCCCACCAGCCGATGAAGGTGACGATTCCCCCCCACCGGCCCGCCGAGGTGCGTAGCGGCGCCGGCGCCGAAGGGGGCGGCCAGGGGGACGGCGACGCCCGCATCCGCCTCAAGACCAACAACCCCAGCACGCCTGAGCTAGACGTGAGGGTTCGGTTTGTGATAGCGCAATAGGGCTCGGCCCCGCACAACGCGATTAACCTCCGGAACGACATCCGCCGTGCCTTCTCGCAATGCCCTGGTCTTCACGACGGCGACGTTCGCCATCGGCACGCTTGTCATGCTAGCGGGGGGCGCCGCCCCGCCGCTCGATCAACAGCCCGGTGGCGACAATCCGCCCAAGTACCTTGTCGACGAGAGCGAACTGCCCGCGGTTGCGAAGAAATTCGGTCTCGACGAGGAAGCCCTCGCCCGGCTGCGCAAAGCGCACCACGCGCTGGTGGAGCACCAGGCGCATCCCAAGCCCGACCCCGTGAGGGCCAACGGCGAGGTCTTCACGCTGCCCAATGGAGAACCATGGCCCAAGCCCGACGCCGCGATCGTCTTCACCGGCGAGCAGATCGGCTACCTCGAGCCGTGCGGCTGCGCGGGGCTCGAGAACCAGAAGGGGGGCCTGAAGCGGCGCCACACGATGGTCCGCACGCTGCGAGACAAGTGGGGGTGGCCGCTGGCGTTGTTCGACGTGGGCGAACAGGTTCGCTACTTCGGCCCCCAAGCCGACATCAAGCACCGCCGCACGATCGAGGCCCTGATCGAGATCGGTTACCAAGCGGTCGGCTTCGGCGTGAAGGACCTACGGACCGAGCTGTTGGGGATGGCGATCAACCTCGACGAAGCAATGAACCCCCTCACGTCGGCCAACGTCGGCCTGCTCGACTTCGATAGCGGCTTCACGAAGCGCTGGCGCGTGGTTGAGGTCGGTGAAGAGAAGCCCGTCCGCATCGGCGTGACGCAGGTCCTCGCCAAGAGCGCGCTGGCGGAGGTCTCGCCGAGCGACGACCTCGTCACGGTCGATCCCGAGGCCGCGCTCGCCGAGCTGGCGCCGCAGATCAAGGCGGACGCCTGCGACCAGAACGTGCTGATGGTCTACGGAACGCCGACCGAGGCGCGAGAACTCGCCAAGAAGTTCGACCTCTTCGACTGGGTCGTCGCGGCCCGCGGCGCCGACGAGCCGCCTCACATGCTGGATGAATCCAACCGCATCGAGGGGACGACCCGCGGCGGAGGGTCGCAACTTGTCGAAGTGGGCCACAAGGGCATGTACGCCGTCGTCATCGGTCTCTACCGCCAGGGCGCCGCGTCGAAACCGGGCGAGGGCTGGGACGCCCGCTATCAAAGGACACCGCTCGACCACCGCTGGGCCGACTCGCCCGCGATGGCCGAGAACCTCGCCGAGTACGAGGCGGAACTCCAGCAGCTCGGCTGGCAGGGCCTCGGGCTGAAGCCGGCCGAGCACCCGACCGAGCGCGAGTTCGCCGGGTCCGACGCCTGCCGCGACTGCCACACGGCCGCGTGGGACGTCTACGAGAAGACGCCCCACATCCACACGACCGAGACGCTCGTTGCGCGGGCTCCGGCGCGGCACTTTGATCCCGAGTGCATCGCGTGCCACGCGGTCGGCTGGGAGCCGCAGAAGTACTACCCGTTCAAGACGGGCTGGCTCGGCTACGCCGAGACGCCCGACAAGTACGGCCAGGGCTGTGAGAATTGCCACGGCCCCGCCGCGCGGCACGTCGCGGTGGAGAACGGCGACATCGAAGTGGACGAAGCCGAAGAGCTCGCCCTGCGGCAGGCGCTGCACCTCGAAATCGGCGAGAACGAGGGCAACATGAAGGGCCAGAACCTCGGCAAGGTGGTGAACAACTGCCTGGGTTGCCACGACCTCGACAACTCACCCGACTTTGATTTCCAGAAGTACTGGCCCGAGGTCGCGCACGAAGGGCTCGATTAAACGTAAGGTTCGCTGCGCCGACTGTAGTTAAGGCGTAGCGTCTCGCGCGGAGACGCGAAGACGCAGGTCTCTAAGACTCACGCCAAGGCGCGAAGGACGACCAATAGCGCGATCGTCCGCGACAGAGTTCTTTCTTCAAAAGGTTCTTTTCTTCGCGCCTTTGCGCCTTGGCGTGAGTCTTCGCGAAATGCCCTCGGCGCCTTGGCGTCTCTGCGCGAGACTTCCACGATTGGCCCCGTGAACTAGCGCGCACCAAGCCGGCTAAATTTTTTTGAGTGACATTCTCTTGTCGCTGCGGCCCCGGCTTAAATCGTTGAAAGTCCGGTGAAGGCCGCGGTTTTTACTTGACCGATGAATGCTGCGCAGCGGATAACGTTCGCGGCGTGCCGCCCCACCGCCGGTCTCATAGCTTCTTATTCGTTTTTTCTTTCGGGGGCATTCACACTCTTGAGGAGCGTCTAATGAAGCGGTCTATCTTGCTGTGCGCCGCCGTCGCGGCGGTTGCTTTCGCGTCGCCTGTCGGCGCGGCGCCATCGATTCAATTTGTCGATAACCTCGACAGCACGGTCACGCTGCAGGTCGTGACGACGGCGAACGGATCACTCGGCGCCGAACTCGCGGTGGAAGTGGCCGCGAGCCCCGGCCTCTTGATCACCAGCGCCGTGATCAACACGTCGGTGTTCGACGTGGCGAATCCCGGCAACAACCCGTTCATCCCGGGCTCTCCCATCGGCGGCGACTCGATCGGGTTGTGGACGAATCTGCAACTGGGCCAGGTTTTTGCCTCGTACGGGTCGGGGATCGTATCCCCAGGCGCCTACGATTTCTTAACGCTGGGGTACTCCGGGATGGGGACGCTCCAAGCGTTTGGACTCGTCGCCGCACAAGGGCAAACCACCTCGGGCCTAACGGCGAGCATCAACGTGATTCCCGAGCCGGCGACCGCCGCACTGGTTGGCCTAGCAATGACAGGCGCCTTCGCCCGCCGCCGCGCGGGCTGATCGCGACGACGTATTGATGAACGAGGACGCCCCGGTCGCGCGGTTCGCGGCCGGGGCGTTGCTGCTGGGCCGCATCGACGGTGGAGTCGGCGACGGCCTCCGTCCCTCGGCCCGGTCATTACGACCGCGGTCGCGGGAACGCGATGAAGAGGACATCCCAAAGGAGTGAACGATGTTCAAACGAGGAGTAGTGGCTTTACTTGCCGCCGCGCTTGTCGGCACGACCGGCCAGACAGCTTTTGGCGTCGAGTCGGTTGCCTACGAATGGTCGGCGACGCTTTCCCGCCTCGAAGGAGAGGACCCGCTGGGAATCGGCGGCTCGGAGGTCCCGTTCACGTGGCGAGCCGTCGTGCGGTCGGATGAGACCGACACCATCGAAGTCGCTGTCCGCGTGGCGAATTACCAGAACGCTCAAGTGCTGCTGTGGCTGGACGGCTTCCCCGAGCCTCTGGTGTCGAGCTCTGCCTTCATCGAATTCTGGGACGAGCCTTCCCACCTTCCTGACAGGGACCCTCCCGGCGTCGACATCATCACCTCACGCGGGCAGTTCGAGTATCAAGGGCTTTCGTTCAGCCTGCAGACGGGCGTCGCTGTGCCTCGCGAAGCGTTTAGCTTCTCAACGTCGATCGCAGCTCCCCCTGAGTTCATGCCGACGGCGACTACGCTGCCGGGAGCAAACGCCACTTCCTTCGACGCGATTTATCTCACTCGCACGTCGGTCGATACCGCCGTGACGGCGACGCTCCTGGTCCCAGAGCCAACGACCACCGCGCTATTCGGCCTGGCGATGGTGGGCGCCTTCGCCCGACGCCGCGCGGGCAGAACCTGACCGTGTCTCGATGAACTACGACGCCCCGGCCGCCGGCCCCGTAGGGTGGGTGGTCCTGCCGGCGATTGCGGCTCCGCCACGGAAGAGCAATTAAACCGCCGATAGGTTCACCCACCGCAGCGCTCGTCCTCCGTGTCAACCTCCGCGCCCTCCGTGGCTCCGTGGTAAAAAGGGAACCACGCATGGCATAGATCTCACGGATGAGGCGTGAGACAACGTTCTTGTGTGCCCCCAATAGGCCCTGCCATGTCGCGTTATACGCTCGATGAGTTTCTCGACGCCACCCGTCAGACCGACCGCCAGCAGGGGCTGTTCGAGCTCGAGAACGAGCGGATGCTCGAGCTGAACCTTGGCGCGCCGTCCCTGCCCAGCGAGGCCTGGATCAAGGCCGGTTCGATGGTCGGGTACACCGGCCAGGTCCGCTTCACGCGCGAGGGGCTCCTCGACCAAGGGGTCGGCAACCTGCTCAAGAAGGCCGTCAGCGGCGAGGGGGCGAGGTTGACCAAGGCCGAGGGCGTCGGCCGTGTCTACTTGGCGGACGCGGCCAAGAAGGTGACGGTTCTCCAGCTCCAGGGCGAGGCGCTGTACGTCAACGGCAACGACGTGCTCGCCTTCGAGACGCCGATCCGTAGCGACATCAAGATGATGAAACGGATCTCGGGCTTCCTTGCCGGCGGGCTCTTCAACGTGCGGCTGCAGGGGACCGGCCTGCTGGCGATCACCACCCACTACGACCCGGTGACGCTCTGCGTCTCACCCGGCCGCCCCGTCTTTACCGATCCCAACGCGACCGTCGCCTGGTCAGGGACGCTCGAGCCGACGCTCCGCACCGATGTCTCATTCAAGACCTTCCTCGGCCGCGGCAGCGGCGACTCGATCCAGATGCAATTCGAGGGCGAGGGGTTTGTCGTGATCCAGCCGATGGAAGAGGTTTACTTCCAGAGCGGCCAGTGAGGGGCAGACGAGAAGTTCGTTTGCAAGGGGCGTCGAAGCCCTCATCCCGTCATCATTTTTTTTCCGCGAAAGAGGCCGATCGGCGCGAATGAGGTAGAGTCCGGTGTCCTGACTGGCGTCACTCGCGGGTTTTCTATTCGTTACAGGGTTGTCTTTCGACCTACAGATTTCTACGCACTTCGTGTCCGTGTCGATCATCGCCTAATTGAACGAGGGTCTCTCTATGTCAAGGCTACAGCAGGGTTGGGTCGCATTGATGATTGGCCTCGTCTTCGGGGCGGTCACCGTGGCGCCGGCGTGCACGCGCGTCCTCTGGAACAAGTCCGGTCCCGTGGTTGTTTCCAGGACCATGGACTGGCCCGAATCGACCGAGCCGGTGCTCACCGTCTTCCCCCGCGGGATGCATCGTGACGGGGGCAGCATCGGCGGTGAAACGATCGTCGCCGACAATCCGGCCAAGTGGACCAGCAAGTACGGCAGCCTCGTCACGACAATCTACGGGATCGGAACCGCCGATGGCCTCAACGAGAAGGGCTTCGCGGCCCATATGCTCTACCTCAACGCGGCCGACTTCGGGCCGCGAGACGCGACCAAGCCGGGCGTCCACGCCGGCCTCTGGGCGCAGTACCTGCTCGACAACGCCGCCACCGTGGAAGAGGCCCTCAAGCTCCACGATGCGATCCAGGTGGTGATGGCGGCCGCGCGGGGGCACAAGACGTTTGTGCACCTCGCCATCGAGGACGCCAGCGGCGACTCGGCCATCATCGAGTACGTGGGCATGCCGGTTATCCATCACGGCCCCGAGTTCCGGGTGATGACCAACGACCCCACCTACGACGAGCAACTCGCGCT
This sequence comes from Pirellulales bacterium, assembly GCA_041741515.1. Taxonomy (GTDB): domain Bacteria; phylum Planctomycetota; class Planctomycetia; order Pirellulales; family Lacipirellulaceae; genus Botrimarina. Next base: position 11,706 of record JBGSJY010000421.1, read on the forward strand.
GCTGAAGGAGTGGGATTTTTCCCAACCCTCAAGCGACACGCCGCTGCCGGGCAACGTGCGACCAACCGATCGGTTCGCCCGGGCGTCGTACTACTCGGCCCTGCTCCCCGACCCGAAGAACGAGCGGGAAGCGGTCGCCGGCGTGCTCGCGATCGCCCGCAATGTATCGGTGCCTTTTGGCGCGCCGTACAAAGGCTTCGGCATCTACAACACCGAGTACCGGACGGTCGTGAACCTAACTGGCCTGCGCTACTACTTCGAACTGACGACAGCCCCGAACGTGATCTGGGCCGATCTGTCGAGTTTCGATCTCGACGCGGGGGCGCCGGTCCAGACGCTCAATCCAGACGACCTCGGCCTTTCGGGCAATGTAACTTCGAAGTTCAAGCCGCTGGCGAAGGCGCCCTTCTGAGCTCGGAGCGTACGCCGTGGGGCCGTGGGTTGGACGCCGTCGTACGGCGAGGCCTCCAACCGCCAACGACGGTCCGGACAGCGGACAGTCCCCAGCGGGTTGACACTCCTCGGCGCGCGACCTACGCTTCGGGATGACGTCGGCGCAGCCGCCGACGGACCGAGGAGAAGCCGGCCCCGTGGCCGGCTTTTTCTATCGGTGAGCGTGGTTTTGGGGCCTACGGAGAGGCCTCGATAGCCCCGCCGTGACAATCCGGACAACCCGACAACCCGAAAGGCCGCTCGGCTAATCCTCCCCCGAAGGGGGCAGGGCATAACGCCGAGGATCCCCGCCATGAACGCCGCCGAAATCCTCCGCATCGTCGATGCGATCCACCGCGACAAGAACATCGACCAAGAGATCGTCTTCGAGGGGATCGAGGCGGCCCTCACGTCGGCCCTCGCCAAGTACTACGGCGAAGAGGCCCAGATCACCTGCGTCATCGACCGCAAAACGGGCGAAGTCGCCGCGACGTGCGACGGCGAGCAGCTCGACAGCGAGGAGGTCGTCGGCCGCATCGGCGCCCAGACCGCCAAGCAGGTGATGATCCAGAAGATCCGCGAGGCGGAGCGGGACGCCCTCTACGACGAGTACAACGAACTGGTCGGCCAGATGGTCAGCGGCGTGATCCATCGCAACGAGGGCGCCGCCGCGACGGTCGCCCTTCACAACGTCGAGGCCCTGCTGCCGCGGAGCGAACAGATCCCGGGCGAGACGCACCACGTCAACGAGCGCGTCCGGGCGACGGTCTACGAGGCCCGCAAGGCCGGCAGCCGCGTCAAGGTGATCCTCAGCCGCAAGATGCCCGCCCTCGTGCAGCGGCTGTTCGAGCAGGAAATCCCCGAGATCGCCGACGGCGTCATCGAGATCCGCGCCATGGCCCGCGAGCCGGGCTACCGCTCGAAGGTCGCCGTCATCAGCAGCGACAACCGCATCGACTGCGTCGGCGCCTGCGTGGGCGTCCGCGGCAACCGCATCAAGAACATCGTCGATGAGCTCTCGGGCGAGCGGATCGACATTGTCCGCTGGGACGAGGACCTCGAGGTGCTGATCCCCAACGCCCTGCAGCCGGCCGAGGTGGATCAGGTCATCCTCTGCAAGATGCTCGGCCGGGCGATCGCCCTGGTGCAGGAGGACAACCTCTCGCTGGCGATCGGCCGCCGCGGGCAGAACGTCCGCCTCGCCAGCAAGCTGTCGGGCTGGGACATCGAGATCATGACCCAGGAAGAGCTGGCCGAGAACATCGACCGGGCCATCGAGGGCTTCAGCCGCATCGAGGGCCTGGAGATGGAAGTCGCCGAGAAGCTTGTTGAGGAAGGCTTCCTGAGCTACGACGACCTCTCGATCATCGAGCCCGAAGACCTGATGGCGATGGGCGGCCTTACCGAAGAACAAGTCGACGCCATCGTCGAACAATCCGAGGCCCTGGCCGAAGAGGCCGAAAAGGCCGCCTCCGACGCCCGGCGGGCGAAGCGTGAGCAGGACAAGCTCGCCGAGGCCCAAGCCAGTGAGGAACAGGCTGGGCAGCAAGACGGCGAGCAAGACGGGGAAGAAGAAGCCGCCGAAGACGCCTTTGCCGATGGTGAGGCCAGCGAAGCGGCCGCCGGCGGAGACGCCCTGGAAGGGGAAACCTTCGAGGGGGAGGACGCCGCTGTCGAGGCCGAAGCAGCCGATGTGGCGGACGAGGAGCCCGCTCGGGAGGCCGACGACGAAGCGACCCGGCCGACCGGGAAAGAGGCCTGATTGGCGTCGCTGCCATGCCCGGTCGCGACGGATACGCGGCCGGGGCCGTGTGGGTGCGGCGTGGCAGGGTCGCGTGCCGGAGAGTAATGACTCGCGGTAGGGACCGCTGGCGCTGGTTAGCCGGATTTCACCGGTTTTCTTGGCGCCCCCCTCGCCACGCGGCTCAATACGATGGCATACTGTTGGGTCTGCAAAACAATTTTAGGGGCCCGGGTGGGGAGTTCTCGCCCGGGCGGCTCCCTTCAACCGGAGGCGTGCGGAATGGTCTCGTGATCCTCGTTCGGAAATACGTTCTCGCTTGCCCCGTGGCTCGGTAGCCCAGCGGCTCGTGAGAGCGGCGCGAACCGTCCCGCCACGCCGACGCCTTGTTGAAGGCCCGCTGGCCCGCCCCGGCTCAATCACTAGGTCGCCGACGATCGGGCCCAAAAGGCGCCCCCCGAGTACCGGGGCGCGTGGTGGCTTGGAAAGACGGTTTTAACGAGGTAAAGAGTCTTGGCGGTCCGCATTTACGCACTCGCGAAAGAACTCGATGTCGACAGCAAAGACCTGGTCGATATCTGCACCCGTGCCGGGGTGACCGGCAAGGGGTCCGCCCTGGCTAGCTTGTCCGAGGATGAGGTCGTCCGGGTCAAGGAGTACCTCCTCGGCGGCAGCAGCGCCGCTACTGCCACCGCAACCGCCTCGGCGCCGGCGTCGTCCTCGGGTCCGCTCCGGCGGCCCGGCGGCGATTCGCGCGAAGGCAAGGTGCGGACGATCCAAGCCCCGAAG
>JBGSJY010000422.1:0-2652 GCA_041741515.1 Pirellulales bacterium
TGCTGCGGATCAGCCCCGCGTGCCAGCGGGTTCGCTTCTGCGCGTCGGGGACCGAAGCGACGATGTACTGCCTGCGGCTGGCGCGGGCGGCGACGGGGCGCCGCAGGGTGCTGCGTTTCGAGGGGGCGTACCACGGCGCCCACGATGTTGGCGTGACCAGCATGTTCCCGTCGCAGGGGCTCGATTTCCCGGCGGCGGAGCCCTCCAGCGATGGTCTCACCGCCCACGAAGGAGGGGGCGTGCTGGTGGCGCCTTTCAACGACACTGAGCGGACCGCTCGGCTGATCGCCCAACACGCCGATGATCTGGCGGCCGTGATCGTTGAGCCGTTGCAGCGGTGCCTGCCGCCCGAGCCGGGGTTCTTGGAGTCGCTCCGCGAAGCGACCCAGCGGCACGGCGTGCTGCTTGTTTTTGACGAGGTCGTGACCGGCTTTCGCTTAGCGTACGGCGGCGCCCAGGAGTACTACGGGGTTGTTCCCGACCTCGTCGCGTATGGAAAGGCCCTCGGCGGCGGCCTGCCGATCGGCGCCTTCGGCGGCAGGGCCGACGTGATGGATCTCGCGCGTGAGGACCGCCACGGGCAAGCAACCTATGTCTGGACGGCGTCCACGCTCGGCGGCAACCCGATCTCGGCGACGGCGGCGCTCGCGACGCTCGACGTGCTCAGCGGCGACGGCGTTTACGAGCGGTTGCACGGCCTGGGCGATTACCTCCGCGACGGCATGCGATCGCTGCTCGCGGACCTCTCGGTCGAAGCGAGGGTGCTCGGCGACGGACCGTTAGCGCAGATCGCGCTGACTTCCAGCGAGCCCCGCGACTACCGGTCGAGTCAGCACCGCGATAAGACGCTCGCCCGCAACCTGATGCTGGAGCTGTTCCGACACGGGGTTTTCCTCAACCCGATGGGGACGAAGCTCTATCTGTCGCTAGCCCACGACAAGGCCGTCTGTGATGACTTGCTAGGACGCCTCGAAGATTCACTTATCGTTGTGCTCGGCCTGGCGGCCGTTTAGCGCGCTGGCCCGGACTCGCTAGCAGGCCCGACGCCGGCGGCAAGCTTCTCGTTGATCCGCCGCACCACCGCCGGAAGTTCAACGATGGTGTCGATCAAAAAGTGGGCGCCGGCTTCGGTGAGGCGAGCGCGGGCCGTAACAAGGGCAGTTTCCCGTTGCTCCGTTGGCAACGCAGCGAAAGCCGCGGCGCTGAGTCCGACCTCGTTGCCGCTCGCGACGACGCCGACGCTCCAGGCCCCCGCGTTACGCCCCGCCGCGACGCCGGCCGGAGTGTCATCCACTTTGACAACCGCCGCCATCGGGAAAACCCCTAGTTGACGGGCCGCCTCACAGCAAAGCCAAGGCGCCGGCCGGCCGGGCGAGACGTCGTCCGCTGATAGCATCACGTCGGGGACGTACCCCTCCGCCCGAGCACGCTCCGCAACCGGCGCGAGTAGCTCTTTTGTGTATCCCGTCGTCGACCCGATCGCCAAATCGAGCTGACGAGCCGCCTCAATAGCCGTCACGCAGCCCTCGATTACGCCAGAGTGGCTGACGACGCACTCGGCCTGGAGGGTGAGGAAGTCGTGATAGAGGGTGTCGATGTCGGTCGCGGTGGGCTCGTGACCATGCTTGTTCCGCCATCGAGCAGCAACCGCAGGCTGCGTGAGCAGGGCCTGGAGGTGGTCGCGTTTGGCCCGACCCATCGGCGCGCGGGCTTCCATTTCAGAAACGGGCACGCCGGCTTGCTCGCAGGCGGCCAGAATCGCGGCGATCGGGGCCCGGCTGCCGAAATCAACTGTCGTCCCAGCCCAGTCGAGTACCGCGGCTCGCAGACGCGTCGGCAGGAAACTCGCCGGATTGCTGTGCGTCTCGATCATGGGGCTGACTCCACCAAGAGGGCGCTCTTTGTGCGTCCGGCGATTCTCTGCTCGGCAAGGCCGAAGGACATCGTCATCCCGCAACCGCCGGTGGCGATGACGATCGTTACTCCCTCGGCGGGCTCGTGGACGAACTGCACGCCGTCCGCCGATTGAATCGGATAGACGCCGTGCCACTGGGCGGCGAGCCGCCAGTCGGGAAGATCGATTAGCCGGTGCAGCTCGCGGAGCATCAGCCGGGTGATTTCCTCCGAGTCGAACGGGGTAATCGCATCGCCGTACTCGTGCGAGTCCCCCAGGACCACTTCGCCGCACCCGTTCTGAGCGGCCATCACGTGGATCCCAAAGCGGTTTAGCTCGGGAGTCTCTTCGGCGATTCGCCTCTTGAGCGCGGCGATCCCCGCGCACACCTCGAAGGTCGGGTAGTGGCGCAACGTCAGACCGCTGGCGACCATCGGGCCGATTCGCCAGTCGCCGGGCTGGGGGCCGGTCCGCATCATCTGCAGCTTGCAACGGGCGAGCGCGTGCTTGGCGAACACCTCGGGGTAGAGTGTCGCGAAGTCGCCGCCGCTAGCGACCGTGACGCGGTCGAACTCCCAGGCGCGGCCGTCGGTCGCTCGGACGGCGGGAAGATCGATCTCGGCCACGGTCGTGCCGAACTCAAGCGTCACGCCGTAGCGGTCCGCCAGCCATCCCGGTGCGGTGGCGATCACTTCACGCGGATCGACGCCCAACTCGGTGGGGCTGAAAAGGCCGCCGATCACCGCGTCGCTAGCCGC
>JBGSJY010000423.1:0-2278 GCA_041741515.1 Pirellulales bacterium
CCCTGCCGATCGGCGCGACGCTGCTGCAACCGCTCGCGGAGGCGGCGGGCGCGGTCGCCGTCCACATCGACATCGACGTCGACCCCGCCGTCGGGGCCGATCTGAATCATCGTCCCTTCCTCTTCAACGGGCCCCTCTTCGGCGGGAGCAGTGTCGACCTCAACGTTGACTTGGGCGAGGACCGATGGCGAGACCGTTTGCACCGCAGCCAGAGCCGCGGCGGCGACAGCGAGAAGTCCAAGGACACGCATGATGGTTTGGCAAGCCTCAATCAGGGGTCGTTGGGGGGGTACACGAATCGACGCTAATCACCGATCGCCGAGATAGGCATAATTAGACAGGATTTACAGGATCGGCAGGATTAAGAGTTCGAAAACTATCCTGTAAATCCTGTCGATCCCGTCCAAAAACCGTCTACGCGGCAGTCCCGGCAGCGGTTCGATCCTCGGAGAAGGGCTCGGGGACCTCCCGCAGGCGCCGCCCCGGGGGGGTCCGCAGCAAGAGGACCCAGCCGACCGCCGCCAGCGCGAGGACGATCAGGCTGACGTTCTGCGAGATGGAGAGCCCCGTGCCGAAGATGGCGGCCTCGTCGGTGCGGATCGCCTCGATCAGGAACCGCGTCACCGGGTAGATCGTGAACATCAGCAGGACGACCTCGCCGTCGCGGCGGCGGTGAGGGAACCACGCCCAGAGTAGCCACGCGGCGAGCCCCGCGTCGATCGTGCTGTAGAGCTGCGTGGGGTGGATCGGCAGGCTGCGGGCGCGGGTCGCGGCCGGGCGCTCGACGAGGCTGCCGTCGGCGAGTTGGAACTCGACCGGCTCGGACTTGGTGTAGGCTTCGCTCAACACTTGGGCAGCGTCATTGAGGGATGCGACCCACTCGCCGTTGATCGTAACGACCTTCTTCGCGGCGCCGCTGTTAACGAGTTGCACGCCGTCGCTCTCCACCAGCCGGACGCCGTGCAACTCGCCGTGGACCAGTTGGTCCATGAACGGCGGGCTATCGGCGGGGAACGTCACCGCCCACGGCAGGTCGCACACACCGCCGTAGCAGCAGCCGTTGAGCAGGCAGCCGATGCGGCCGATCGCCATCCCCGCCAGCACGCACGGCGCGAGGATGTCCGCCATCCCCAACAGGGGCAACTGGTGACGCCGCACGAACCAGACGAACGCCAAGAAGCCGCCGATCAACGAGCCGTAGACAACAAGCCCCCCCTCGGTAAACCGCAGCACGTCGATGATCGTCTCGCCCAGCGGGCGGCCGGCGTAGCGCTCGTCCCAGTACTCGATCACGAAGAAGGCCCGCGCGCCGGCGATCCCCGCGACGAACAGCCAGAACGCCAACGCGAAGACCGTGTCCGGCGCGATGCCGTGCCGCCGGGCGCGGTGGACGGCCATCGCCATGCCGACGCCAATCGCCACCAGCAGCATCACGCCGTAGCCGCGAATCGGGACCCCCTCCGGCGCGAAGCGCGGCGCGAACAGCAGCACGATGGCGCCAACCACCAGCGGCTGCGCGTAGGCCCAGAATTCGCCATCGACGCCCTTTCGCGACGCGTGCCACGCCATCGCCGCGCCGAACCCCACGACCCACAGCGCCAGCAGCACGCCGGCGCCGAGGATCGGGACGCCGCCGGCTTCGACGGGGATGCGGAAGAGCTCGCTGAGCATGGAGTTGGTGTTGCGATCGATTGCCCATTTAGCCCCCGGTCATTGACCGGGGGCTAAATGCAGTGGAATACCAAATCGTGGATTGTGGGCCGCGACGTTACGCGAGGCGCACGTTGTCGATCAACCGCGTTTGCCCCACCCGCGCCGCGACGGCAATCACGGCGGGGGCGTCGATCGACTCGACCTCGTCCATCGTGCCGTCACGCAGCACCGCGACGTATTGCAACTCGACGCCCTCGGTGTTGGTGATCCCATCACAGACCGCGTCACGCAGCTTGCTAGCATCGCGCTCGCCCGCCGCATAGAGCCGCTCCGCTTCTCGCAGACCGCGCGAAAGGCACAGCGCGCGCTGGCGATCCTCGGCGGAGAGGTAGGCGTTGCGGCTGCTCATCGCGAGGCCATCGGGCTCGCGGACGGTGGGGCAGATGACGATGTCGATCGGCAGGTTAAGGTCCGCGACCATCCGCCGCACGACGACGGCCTGCTGGTAGTCCTTCTGGCCGAAGTAGGCGCGGTCGGCGGGGGCGATTAAGAAGAGCTTGGCTACGACCGTCGCCACGCCGGCGAAGTGCGTCGGGCGGACGGCCCCCTCCAACGGGCGGGCGAC
>JBGSJY010000424.1:0-1626 GCA_041741515.1 Pirellulales bacterium
CGCCGCGATACGCCGCGCACCGCGGTGCCCGCCGGCGCGGTCGGCATCGGCGGCCCTTACACGGGCGTCTACCCACAAGCGTCACCGGGCGGGTGGAATCTGATCGGGCAGACCCCGCTCGTCATGTTCGACGAAGGCCGCGAAGCGCCCTCGCTGCTGCGCTACGGCGACCGCGTCCGCTTCCGCGCGATCGACGCCGGGGAGTTCAAGCGACTCGCCGCCGCCAACCAACTAAACAAGCCCATCGAATCTCCGCCCCTGTGTCCGCTGCTCCGCGTTATCAGCCCCGGCGTGCAATCGACCCTGCAAGGCCTGCCGCGCTATGGCCAGCAACACCTCGGCGTGACCCCCGGCGGCGCGATGGACACGTCCTCCCTCCGGCTGGCGAACATGCTCGCGGGCAACGCCCCCGACGCCACCGCCATCGAGGCTACGCTCACTGGCCCCGTCCTCGAAGCGATCGAACCGGTGACGCTCGCCCTCGCCGGCGCCGTCCCAATGGCGCGCTGCGTCACGCTCCGCGCGGGCGAGCAGCTCGACTTGCGACAACTAACCGGCGGCGCGCGAGCCTACGTCGCTATCCCCGGCGGCTTCCACGGCAGCGTCGCCAGACCCCTCTCGCAAGCCGATCTCTTAGGCTTTCGCCACCAACCAACCCCGCAACCCTCCAGCGCCGTCCTAGCCGGCGCTGGAAGGCGCCGGAGCCTCGCCAGCGACGTCACGACCCTCCACCTCCTCCGCGGCCCCCAAAGCGACTTGTTCAACGACGCGACCTGGAAAGCCTTTCTCACGGAACCCTACCGCGTCGCCCCCCAATCCAATCGCATGGGCGTCCGCCTCGAAGGCCCTGAGCTGCGCGCCAACAGCGCCGCCCAGACCCGCTCGCAACCCGTCGCCACCGGCACGATCCAAGTCCCGCCCGACGGCCAGCCGATCGTCCTCGGCGCCGACCGCCAAACCCTCGGCGGCTACCCGGTCATCGCCGCGGTCATCTCCGCCGACTGGTCGCTGCTGGGTCAACTAGCCCCCGGCGACCCCGTCCGCTTCGCCGAAGTCACGCTCGACGAGGCGGTCTACCTTCGTAAGAAAGTCGAACGCGACCTCGCCATCGCCGCCGTCGGCATTCGGTTCTTTAAATAGTTCACCACGACGGACACGACGAGCACGACGGACGTTGCCTACCGGTTGACTCGTTGTGCCCGTCGTGTCCGTCGTGGTTCAATCCTTCCTATGAAAACGATCGACCTCAACGCCGACGTCGGCGAAGGCCTCGCGACTGACGCCGAGCTGATCCCGCTGGTGACCAGCGCGAACATCGCCTGCGGCGGCCACGCGGGAGATGAGCACACGATGTCCGACGCGATCGTTGCCGCGTACTCCGCCGGCGCGGCGATCGGCGCGCACCCGGGCCATGCCGACCGCGCCAACTTCGGACGACGCGAACTAAGCGTCACCGCGTCCCAAGTTGAGCAGATCGTCGCTGAGCAGGTCCAGCGACTCGCCGCCATCGCCAACCGACACGGACAAGACCTCACCTACCTCAAACTCCACGGCGCCCTGTACCACGAGGCGGGCCGCGACCCCGCGCTCGCCGGCGCCGTCGTCGCCGTTGCCTCGCGTCAGCCG
>JBGSJY010000425.1:0-3335 GCA_041741515.1 Pirellulales bacterium
CCGGTAGTACTACCGGGTTCGATGCATCCCTTTGGCGGCTCTGCTGACCGTCAGCAGGTTGGGCAACTGCCCACACCGTAAGGACTTAGGTCAAGTGGGCACGACAGAACTCGAATCTGTGACCTCTTGCATGTCAAGCAAGCGCTCTAACCAACTGAGCTACGCGCCCTTCGCCCGCTGCGGCGAGACCGCTGCGGCGAGCTTCGCAGTATACCTCCGCCGCGTTGTGCCGCCAGCCCCCGGGCTTTTGCTAGCACCGCCCTGGCTCTGGGCCGCTCTCCAACGCGTATGGCACTGATCTTGCTCAAATCCCCGCGGTCCTGTGTAATCTCCGGACGCGGCACTACCGACCGACGTTCGCACTCCTTCCCCCAACCGCGACACGACCCCCGCCACTATGTCCCGCCACTCCGCCACCGGCCAGAGCTGGATGAGCTGGACAGGCCTCGTCTATTACGGCGAGACGCTTGGATTTGTGCTCGCCTGGGTCGCTGGGATTGTGGCCCTGACGTACTCGTCCGCGGCGCCGTCGTCCGCGACGCCAAAGGTGAGCCAGGTCGCTTCTGCCGGGACGGTCAGCATCAGCAACGATCGCTGAGGGCGCGTTAGCGGAAGACGCCGTCCGCGATCCGCGACAGCGTCGTAACGTCGCCCTGGAAGACGTAGAGCATGGCCTCTGTCGTCGCGCCGTCGGCGAGCGTTATCCGGGCGATCTCGCGCCGGTACTCGTGAGGTAGGGAGCTCTCGGCGGCGCACCCTTCATACGCGTCGAGACGCTGCAGGACTCGCCGGTCCTTCAGACGGTAGAGCTCGCCGTGGACGACATCCGTGTCATCGTCCGACGGGGTAACGACGGGATAGACGAGCGCGCCGCGGGGCCCGGTGACGCGGTACATCTTGCCGCGGTACGTCGCGGCGCCCGCGAGTGTCGCCGCTTGCCGCAGAGCGATGGCATGGACGTTGTGGAAGCGGCTCATCAGCGTGCCGTAGACAAACAGCAGTTCGCACGGATGGTCGGCGTTCTGCTCTCTACCCATGCCTAACAGCGCGTGCCAGGCACGGCATCGCCGCCGCGGCGAGCAGCAGCGTCCCGCTCGTGACTTCGGGGACCCTCAGGGACCCCGCGGCGGCGAAGTCGTCACGCCATACCGTGTAGTCGGCCGCATCGACGACGCCGTCACGGTTGCCGTCCGCCGCCAAGGACTCCGTCGATCCGTAGCTAACGCTCCACAGGTCGAAGTCGGCGGTATTGACGACGCCGTTGCCGTCGAAATCCCCCGCGGCGGGGATCACAACCGTCCAAGTGACGCTCTGCTCCAGCGCTGCGAAGCCGCTGCGGACGAGGTCGAGCGGTCCGCCCGAGAAGGCGTAGTCAAGGACCTCGTCGTAGGCCCGCGCCATGACGGTATGGCTGCCGGGCGCTAGTCCTTCAAGAGAGACATCAAAGAGTTCGCCGGCGTTGGCCGTGCTGATCAGGTCATCGACGGACCATTCGACAAGAATCACGTCGGGATCGATGACATCGACCCAAAGTTCGGCGGGGTCGAAAAGCACGCCGCCATTGCTGAGGAAGCCGTCGAGCGGGTCAACGTAGCGGTAAATATCCTGGATCAGCTTCTCCCGCGAGACCGCGTCGAAGGGCCGATTGAGCGACCGCATCTTGCTGTCCAGCGACGGGCGGTAGATGCCGGTCTCGTAGTACTTACCGCCCTCGTAGACGCCGACGTTTAGATTCGATCCGCGGGGGTCTTCGTAGCCGATCCAGCGGCTCCACTTGGCCCCGCCGGGGTCGGTGGTGACGTTCAGCTCGGTTGGCTCGCCGCCCGTGTACGGGCTGTTGTAGCTGACGTACTCGTCCGCCAGCCGGGAGAAGGAGTGGCCCACCTCATGCAGGGCGATCTCCTTGGCGCTGGAGTTGCCGCCCGCGAAGACGGCGTACGTCCCGCCCGAGCCGCCGTACTTCGTGTCATTCACCACGACGTACTGCATGTCGGCCACGACGCCCGTGCCGGCGAGCCCGAGGGTCCGCTGGGCGTTCGTCTTGGACGTGCTCACCGTGAGCAGCCGCTCGGTGTCATTCGAGAAGTAGCTCGCGTCGAGCGCCGTGTCGTAGAAGATGCCGTTGGGCGGCTGGTCGGCGCCCGACTGATTACTGACGACCTCGATCGCGTGGGCGTTGAAGAAGTTGCGATAACGCGGGAAAGGGTCCGCCAGCGCCGATGTCCCGAGCATGTAATCCAGGTAGGCGTTCACGTGCGCCGTGTAGACGCCCGCATCGAGATCGGCCTGCGTGTAGCCGTCGCCGAGGAAGACAATATCGACGCGGTTGGCGGAGGGCCCGTTGTCGAGTAGCGTCGTCAGCGCCGGCGCAGCGGAGGGCCAGAGAACGGTCAGCGTAATAAGGAAATAGCGAACCATCACTCCCCTCTCCGTCCGTGCCTCGCCCAACGGCGTCGGCCGTCGACTATCCCGTTATTCCCTCAGTCCCTAGCCCCTCTCCTAATAATTCGGCGTCGGCGCCCGGAAGTCACTCAGCTTCACCGACTTGAACCAGGCGATCGTTTTGTCGAGGCCCTCGTCGAGTTTCACCTTTGGCTCCCAGCCGAGTTTCGCCTTTGCCAACGTGATGTCGGGTTGGCGTTGCGTCGGGTCGTCGGACGGGAGCGGGCGGTGGACGATCTTTGACTTCGAGCCGGTGCGGGCGATCACTTTCTCCGCGAGCTCGAGGATCGTGAACTCTCCGGGATTGCCGATGTTCACCGGGCCAACGAAATCGTCCGGGCCGTTCATCATGCGGATCATCCCTTCGACGAGGTCATCCCGGTAGCAGAACGAGCGCGTCTGGCTTCCGTCACCGAAGACGGTGATGTCCTCGCCCACCAGCGCCTGGCGGATGAAGTTCGACACCACGCGGCCGTCGAACGGGTGCATCCGCGGGCCGTAGGTGTTGAAGATCCGCACGATGCGGACGTTCACCCTGTTGTGGCGGTGGTAGTCCATGAATAGCGTCTCGGCGGCGCGCTTGCCCTCGTCGTAGCACGCGCGAAGGCCGATCGGATTGACGCTGCCGCGGTACGACTCGGGCTGCGGGTGGACCTCGGGGTCGCCGTAGACCTCGCTGGTGGAGGCCTGGAGGATCTTGGCGTTGCAGCGCTTCGCCATCCCCAGCAGATTGATCGCCCCCAGGACGGAGGTCTTCATCGTCTTGATGGGGTTGTACTGGTAGTGCCCCGGCGCGGCGGGGCAGGCGAGGTTGTAGACCTCGTCCACCTCGAGCCAGATCGGGTGAGTGATATCGTGCCGCACCAGCTCGAAGTTCGACCGGCCGAGCAGGT
>JBGSJY010000426.1:0-5435 GCA_041741515.1 Pirellulales bacterium
AATCGCCTCCGCCGCAGAGCGCCGACACGTCTCCGCCATCGCAACCAGCGCCACCGAAGGTAGCGACCAAGTGGCTGCGGCCGCACCGTGAGGCGCCGGCGGCGCCGGTCGTTCCCACTCCGCAGTCTGCGCCGGCCGAGCTGCGCCTCGCCACAACGCCGCCGCCGTCGCTGAGTGACCGTGAACTGCTGAGCGAGGCGCTTCGTGCGGAGAGCCTGCTGTCGATCTCGGCCGAGGGAGAGCCCCGAGCGATGGGGCCGTCGCGTGTCCCCACGCCGCTTAACCATCCGGCGATGGACCAGGAAGCCGAGGCGGCGACGCGCGCCCGGCTCGACGAAGTCCGCGTCGAGTTGGTCGCCCGCGGTTACGGCGCTGTCACCCGGCGTCAGGTAGAAGGGCTCCTCGCTCCGGGCGCGCAGGCGCGCGTCGCGCTCGTCGAAGAGTTGCTCACGGACCGCAAGGGCGACCCCGCGCGGGTGCTGCTGCTGATGGCCGGAGACGAATCGCCCGCGGTACGGGCGGCGGCCATCGCGGCCCTCGGCGGATCGACCAGCCGCGAACTTGTCGCGAAAGCTCTTGAACTCGCGACCGCGGATCGAGACCTGCGGGTCGGGCGGTTAGCAGAGCCGATCCGCGAGCGGCTGCGATGAGAGCCCGATTACCTCCGCAGCGTGTCCAGCGGCGTGACGCGTTCGGCGACCACATGATCGCGACGAAGGTCGGTGCGGTAGCCTCGTTGGCCGTCGAGGCCGACCCGTTGGCCGACCATTCCTTTGAGGCGGGCGTCGATCTCGGGCGTCGGCGTCACGAGCGCGGCGATACGGCCCTCGTCATCGATGACCGCGTACTTCGGCGCGTCGGGCCGCTGCGACACGACCGGCCGGAGCACGCCGCTGGCGTCATGGCCCCTGGTGTCCTGGCCCCGTGGGGCGCTGGAGGCATAGCCTTCCAACCTGCCGCTGGGTGTCAGTTGTGTCGGAGCCGACCGCCGCGACGCGGGGGCGATGGCTACTTGCGACGGAGATCGCCAGCCCGATGCGTCGTCAGCGCCGCCACGGAGCTTCACTCCCAAACGTCGGAAGTTGTCGAGCCGAGCGGCCACGTCGCGGACCGCGTTGCGTTGGGCGTCGTTAGAAGCGAGGGTGAGCAGCTCGGCGGCCTCGGAGTCGAGACGGTCGAAACGCCACAAACTGGGGCTCTCGACCACGATCGTCGAGAGGGCGAGCTCCAACGCGACGAGCCGCTGCTCGAAGGGGACCGTTCCCGTTGAGGGGCGCGCCGCGGGCGTCCTCGCGGCGGGCTCGGCAGGTGTGGGCGCCGGAGTCGGGGCTACCGCCGACGTGGTCGCCGGCAGGGACCCCGTCTCGTAGCGCGTGGGCGTCGCCACGTCGGCAGGCGCAGTCCCGCTTAACGGCAAGGGTTCTGCCGATGGGGTTGTCGTCGGCATCGGCGTGGCGTCCGCCGGGGGCGTCCAATCTGCCTGGGCGGTCGCAGCGATCAGTACCAGCGTCATTAGAGTCATCGCCATCTTCCCACGTTAGCGACACGGTAGGCGGAGCACGGAATCGCTACGGCTTGTAGTGGCATCGTCGCACCCGACGCAACCCAAATCCCCGCTAGCACTTTTCAACCCCAGCCGTGGGCGGCAGCCTCCGGAGGATCCCTGGTGCTCGGCGAGTCCCCACTCGGCGCCGAGGGCTGCCGCCCGCGGCGGAGGCGCGGCTGGAGAAAGGAGGCTCTGCTAGCTGCTGGGCTCGTGGGGGTTTACGCTGAGGGTTTCCGTCACCAACCGTAACGGCATGCAACACGACACCCTCGGCCCCTACAAGCTCGGCAAGCCGCTCGGCAAGGGCGGCATGGGTTCGGTCTACCACGCCACGCATCGGGACACGGGGGACTTGGTCGCCGTCAAAGTGCTAAATCCCCGCTTGGCGGTCGCCGAAGGATTCCGCGACCGATTCGAGGGAGAGATCGAGTCGCTCAAAGCCCTCAAGCACGCCGGTATCGTGCGGCTGTACGGGTACGGCGAAGAAGACGGCGTCCTCTTTTATGCGATGGAGCTCGTCGAGGGACCGAGCCTCGAAGAAGAATTGCGGAGCGGCCGGCGGTTCGACTGGCGCGAGACGACGCAGATTGCGATCCAAATCTGCCGCGCCCTGAAGCACGCCCACGATCACGGCATTATTCATCGCGACTTGAAGCCGGCGAATATCCTGCTCACCAACACGGGCAACGCGAAGCTCGCCGACTTCGGCATCGCGCGGATGTTCGGTTCGACCGGGGTGACGATTGCGGGGGGCGTCCTCGGGACGGCCGATTACATGTCCCCCGAGCAAGCGGCCGGGAAGCCGGTTACCGCGCGTTGCGATCAGTACAGCCTTGGCGGCGTGATGTACGCATTGCTCACCGGCCGGCCGCCGTTCCGCGCGTCCGACATGGGGGCCATGCTCCAGTTGCAACGCTTCGCGATCCCCGAGCCCGTGCGGCGCTTCGCCCCCGACACGCCGCAAGAGCTCGAACGGATCATCGGCAAACTGCTCGAGAAAGACCCCGCCGACCGCTTCCCCAACACCTGGATCGTAGCACGGCGGTTGGAGGCAATGAGCCAAGGCCTCGCCCGGGTCGCCCCCGACGACTTTGAGCTCTACAACACGGCTGAGGCCAAGACCGACCCCCCGAGCGGCGAAGCAGAATCGCTCGCGCTAGCGGTGACAAGAGACGCCACCGAGGGCGACTCGCCGTCGTCACGTTTGGCGCAGACCTCGGCCTTCGCGCGGAAGTCGTTGGCGCCCCTTCCCGACACGCGGTACACGCACATCGACGCCGGCGGCAGCCGGGACGACGCGTCGCGTTGGGTCGCCCTGGTAGGGCCGGTGGCGTTGACCGTTCTCGCGGCGGGGATGATTGGGTTCTTCGGCTGGCGTTTCACTCGGACCCCCACCGCTGACGAAGCCTACGATCGCATCGCGCGAAGCATCGAACGCGGGGAGTCCTCATCGAGCTTGAAGTCCTCGATCGATCGGTATCAGCAGGATTTCCCGGAGGATCCCCGCGTCGAAGAGGTCGCCGACTGGGGGCTTTCGATCGAGTCGGAGCAACGCCGGCGGCGGATGCGGCTCGAGCGCTGGATCGGCGGCGCGGGCGGTTCGCCCGAGGAGTTATTAATGCGGAGGTCCAGCGATATCGCCCTCAGAGACCCCATCGCAGGGGCCGAGGCATTTTCCGCGCTCAGCAAGTTGTTGCGATCTGGCGACGAACCCGCGGATGAGTCCGTCGCGCTAGCCGAGGTGGCGCAGCGCGAAGCCGATCGATTGCGGAATGAGCTGGCGGAAGAGCGTCGCGAGCTTGCCGAGTATTTCCGTGAACGGCTCGCCAAGGCCGACGGTTCAGAGGACAGGGTGGCGGTCGCCGCGGCGGTGATCGCCCTGGCCCCGCCGTCGCCGGAGACGGAGGCGGTGATCGAACAGGCGCGACGAATTCTCGAGGCCGAGCCAGAGTCGCCCTAGGGTTTGTCTCGACCTGTTGGAGTCCTCTCCTACGTCGATTACGTACGCCAGGCGATTACGGTATGGTGCGCTTCAGCGGCGTCGGAGACGCCGCCTACCGACACTGGTCAACCGACTTGGCGAAACGCATGCCCTCCTCCGACTCTCGTTACTCCGGCAGCCACGCCGCCTTTGCCCGGGCCAAGACCCTGATGCCCGGCGGCGTGAACAGCCCAGCGCGGGCCTTTGGCGCCGTGGGCGGTGAGCCCCTGTTCATTGAGCGGGCCCAGGGGCAGTGGCTGTGGGACGTCGATGGCAACCGCTACCTCGATTACATCGGCTCGTGGGGGCCGATGATCCTTGGCCACGCGCACCCGGCGGTCGTCGAGGCCCTGGAAGCCGCCGTTCTGCGTGGCACGAGCTTTGGCGCCCCGACCGAGGGAGAGAGCGAACTGGCGCAGCTCATCGTCGACTGTGTGCCGAGTGTCGAGCGGGTGCGGCTGGTGAACTCCGGCACCGAGGCCACAATGAGCGCCATCCGGCTGGCGCGCGGCTATACGGGGCGTGACCGGATCATCAAGTTCGCCGGCAATTACCACGGACACGTCGATAGCCTGCTGGTGGCGGCCGGCAGCGCGGCGGCGACGCTCGCTGTGCCGAACTCGCCGGGCGTCACCGCGGGGACGGCCGCCGACACGATCGTGCTGCCGTACAACGACGCCGCGGCTCTCGAGGACGCCTTCGCCAAACACGGCGCCGACATCGCCGCGGTCATCTTCGAGCCGGTGTGCGGCAACATGGGCGTCGTCGTCCCCACGCCGGCGTTCCTGGAAGCCATCTCCAACCTCCCGCGCGAGCACGGCGCGCTGCTCGTCTGTGACGAGGTGATGACCGGCTTCCGCCTAGCGCTTGGCGGCGCGCAGGAGCGACTGGGCCTCGAGCCCGACCTGACGACCCTCGGCAAGATCGTCGGCGGCGGACTCCCCGTCGGCGCGTACGGCGGCCGCTCGGAAATCATGGCGAAGGTTCTCCCCGAGGGACCCGTCTTTCAAGCTGGCACACTCAGCGGCAACCCGTTGGCGACCGCCGCCGGCTGTGCGACGCTGCGGGCGCTCCGCGAAAACCCGCCGTACGAGAGGCTTGAGAAGCTCAGCGCCAAGCTCGAAAAGGGTCTCGCCGACGCCGCCAAGGCGGCCGACGCGCCGCACGTCGTGCAGCGGGTCGGCAGCATGGTGACCTTGTTCTTCCACAACGAGCCTGTCCGGTCGTGGGGCGACGCCGCCAAGTGCGACACGGCCCGATTCGGGCGCTATTTCTGGGAGATGCTCGACCGCGGCGTCTACCTGCCTTGCAGCCAGTACGAGGCGCTGTTCGTCTCGGCGGCGCATACGGACGAAGACATCGCCCTGACGGTCGCGGCGGCAAAGGAAGCGATCGCCGCGTCGGCATATGCTGACTGAGCCGTCGGCGCTAGCCGCGGGTGGCCCTGGTACCTGCTCCATTTCCCAAGAGACAGAGAGCCGGAGCGCGTTAGCGCCCGGAGTGAACCCCCAAATATCTCACCAAGCGTATCAATCGTAGCGCAACTCCGGGCGCTGACGCGTTCCGGCTCACTACGAATCGAACGTTGGAGTGAGTACGCGGGTCCACCCGAGGCTTGCGCCGACGGCTCAGCTTACGAGCTTCTCTTCCGCGGCGCTCAGGCGGTGGTACTGCGGCGCTAGGGCGAAGACGCTATCGACAGCGCCCTCTCGCCAGCGGCGCCAGGCGACTTGCAAGACGGCTTCAGCGGTTGGCTCCAGCGGCTGTCCGCCGAGCGTCGCCGCCGGAGGGCCGACGACCCGATCGCCAGGGCGAAGCTCGGCTTGGAGGGCGTCAACCGCTGTCCGTCGTGTGCCCGTGTGACGCTCCCAGGCGCCGTCGGTTGCGGTGAAGCCGGCGACGAACAGC
>JBGSJY010000427.1:0-1855 GCA_041741515.1 Pirellulales bacterium
GGGGCGGTCGCAACCAGCGGGGAGGGGCGGCGGGGCCGACTGGCGGGGCACTCCGGGGGCTGACGCCACCCCGCTCGCAGGCGGACGAAACGGAGTGGTTAGCCGAATGGCCTGCCTGCGAGCCGGGAAGCGTCAGCTCCCGGAGGAACCACTCAACCACCCCACCGTGCCCAGCCCGCATCGCCGCCCTGCGTTGACCCCCAGCCAAAAGATCGGTACTCTGGCCAGACTCGCGACCCTCGAACGGCCCGAAGGGTTCGCGACGTGTTCCCGAAAGGGGCCCCGATGGGGCTGTAACGCATCCGGCCGGAAAACGCTAACGCTGGCCCGCATCAACGCCCCCAGGCGTTCTTGACGGCTCCAAAGCCTTTTCGAGGGCTTTGCGAGGGCTCGCCGGTGTGCCCAAGGAGAGAGTTACTGTGTCGCTAGTCAACGAGTTGGTGGAAGCAGGCGTTCACTTCGGTCACCGCGCCAGCCGGTGGAACCCGAAGATGCGGCCGTACATCTACGCCCGCCGCAACCTGATCCATATCATCGACGTCCGCGAGACCATCCGTGGTCTGCTGCGGGCCAAGAAGTACCTGGCCGATGTCGCCGGCCGCGGCAGCCTGATTCTGTTCGTCGGCACCAAGCGCCAGGCGGCCGAGTCCGTCGCCCGCGAGGCGGCCCGTTGCGGCATGCCGTGGGTCTCGGAGCGTTGGCTGGGCGGCACGCTGACCAACTACCGCACGATCCGCGACCGGCTCGGCCGGCTCGAGCAGCTTGAGGCGATCCGCCAGGGCGAAGCGATCAACTCGTACTCCAAGAAGATGCAGGCCACCCTCGGCCGCGAGTACCGCAAGATCTACCGCAACCTCAACGGCATGCGGACGATGACCCGCCTGCCCGAGTGCCTGGTGGTCGTCGATCCGAAGAAAGAGAAGAACGCCGTCAAAGAAGCCCGCGCGCTCGGCATCACCGTGGTGTCGCTGATCGACACCGACTGCGACCCCGACACGGTCGACCTGCCAATCCCCGGCAACGACGACAGCATGCGCTCGATCGAGGTGATCACCCGGCTGCTAGCCGACGCGATCGCCGCCGGCAAGGCGCAGGCTGCCATCCAGCAGCAGATGGCCAACGAGGGCGCCGCAAGGGAAGCAGCCAAGAAGGCCCAGGCCCAAACCGCGGCCGCCGAGGCGAAGGCCAAGGCCGACGCCGACGTCGAGCCGTCTACCGCGGGCTAACGCCACGCGAAAGGGAAAAGGCGAAAGTGGAAAGGGGAAATGCCCTTCACTCAGCCTTCCCCTTTCGGCATTCCCCTTTCCCCTTTCTATCAACGTTGGACGCCGGAGTTACCGCGCGGCGTCCCCCCCCGAGGAATCCCCATGGCTGATATCACCGCCGCGATGGTGAAAGAGCTGCGCGACGAGACGCAGCTGCCGATGATGGACTGCAAGAAGGCGCTCGTCGAAGCGGGCGGCGACAAGGAAGCGGCCAAGCAGGCGCTCCGCGAGAAGGGCGTCAAGCTGATGGGCTCGCGCGCCGACCGGGCGACCGAGGAGGGCCGCGTCGCGGTGTTCGCCGGCGTCAACCAGCCGGCAGGCGCCATCATCGAGCTGCAGGTCGAGTCGGCGCCCGTCGCCAGCAACGACGACGTCGTCGCCCTGGCGAACGACCTCGCCAAGCAGCTCGCTACCGGCCCCGGCGCCAAGAACGCCGACGAGTTGTGGGACCAGCCGTCCCCCAGCCAAAAGGGCAAGACGCTCCGCGACATCAAGGACGACCTCGAGAACAAGATCCGCGAGGTCTTCAAGCTGGCCCGCATCGAGCGGATCGAAGGCCCCACCGGCGGCTACGTCCACTTCGACGGCAA
>JBGSJY010000428.1:0-11175 GCA_041741515.1 Pirellulales bacterium
CTCGTCGTCGGCCAGCTCGGCGAGCACCGCCGCGGCGGCCGCCGAGTCCATCGCCCCGATCAGGTCGGCCTGGTCGTCGCTGGCGAGCTCGTGGACGATGGCCGCCGCAACCCCGGCGGGCAGTTCCTCGACCGCCTCGACAACGGTCACCTCGGGGAGCGAGTCGAGCACTTCGACCGCCGCCTCGGGAGTGAGGCGCCCCAATAGCTCGGCCTGTTGCTCGACCGACAACTCGCAGACCACCCGCGCCGTCTCGCGGGCGTCGAGCGTTTCGAGCAGCTCGGTCAGCGGCGCCGTGGGCCCCTGGTCCGCTTCGAGCAGCTTCTGCAACTGCTCAAGGACGTCGGCCTCGTCGATTGCCTCTTCGGTGGCTTCCAAAGCAGTGCTTCCGTGCGTTCAAGGGCCTACGAGTCAACCGCGCGGAAACCACCGCTCGACCACATCAAAAAACTCCGCCGCCGTGTCCACACCCACCACGTGCTTGCGGAACTCCCGCGCGCCGGGGCGGCCTTGGGCGTAGCAGCAGGCGAACTTGCGCATCAGCACGGCGCCGCGGTCTTCGCCGAAGCGCTCGCACACCAGGCGAAAGTGCTCAACCATCAGCTCACGCTCTTCCTCGAGCGTCGGATCGGGCGGGATCGGCTCGCCCCGCAGCGCGGCGGCGGCCTGCTGGAAGAGCCACGGCTTGCCGAGGCTCGCGCGGGCGATCATCACGCCATCGACGTTCCAGCGGCGGAACGCCTCGACGACCTTCTGGGGCGTGTCGAGGTCGCCATTGCCGATCAGCGGGATCCGTTTGAGGTGCGGTTTGATCGTGCTGATCAGGTCCCACGACGCCTGGCCGCGGAACATGTCGGCGGCCGTGCGGCCATGGACCGTCAGCGCGGCGGCGCCGGCGCCTTCGACGATGTGGGCGACGTCGATGATGTTGATCTTGTCGCGGCTGCAGCCGAGGCGCGTCTTCGCGGTCACCGGAGTCGGGTGGCACGCGGCGACGACGCGCTCGATGATCTGCCCCATCCGGTCGGGCGTGCGCAGCAGGTACGAGCCGCTGTGGGCCTTCTCCGTCACTTGCCGCACGGGGCAGCCGAAGTTGATGTCGACAACCGACACCTTGTACTCATGGGCCAGC
The DNA here is from genome assembly GCA_041741515.1 of Pirellulales bacterium. Taxonomy (GTDB): domain Bacteria; phylum Planctomycetota; class Planctomycetia; order Pirellulales; family Lacipirellulaceae; genus Botrimarina. The sequence goes on from JBGSJY010000428.1 coordinate 1,133, forward strand.
CGCGCGCCGACGGCGGCGAGCGTCTCCGGGTCGTTGTCCCAGATCTGCACCGCCAGTGGCCGCGGTTCGTCGGCGACGCCCCACAGGCGGTCGGGGTGCTCGGCCTGCTCACGGTCCATCCAGATGAAGCCGCGGGCGTTGACCATCTCGGTCGCCAACAGCCCCGCGCCGCCGTACGCGCGGACGATCTGCCGGAAGGCGTAGTTGGTATAGCCCGCCATCGGCGCCTGGAGGATCGGCGGATCGACCACGAGGTCGCCGATCCGCAGCGGCTCCACCAGCGGTAAGAGCGCCGTGTCGATCGCTGACGGCGCTAAGCCGGCGAGCGGCTTGCGGGGGGCGATGGCGGTGATCCCGTTCGGCATGGCGGGCTGCTTGGGAAAGGCCGCCGCCGGACGTCGTCTTAGCGTCGCGCGGGGGCGCTGGTCGATGGAGCGCGGCTGGCCGAATTATTCGCTCCGGCCGAGAAGCCGGCGATCATTGCGTCGTCGGCCGACGCCGCGCCATTGGGCGTGGTCCTTATGAGCATAGCCACGAGCCGCCCCGTGTCGATGCGGTCAGGAGTCGCCAACTGCGAGAAGCGGTTGATCTGCAGGTTGTAATCGCGGGCGATCTGCACGAACGCCCGGCGGCTCAGCGCGTTGAGCTTCAGGGCCTGGACGACCCCCTGGCCGTCGGAACCGTTGTGCTGGTCGCTGCGGACGGTGTCTACCCAGTTCTCGGAGCCGAGCAGGTCGGCCGCCGCGTTCTGCAGTTCGGCGAGTCGTGAGGGCAACAACTCGGCGATCAGCACCGCTTCGGCCGGCGCTCCGTCGGGGAAGACCGACGCCAGCCGCGTCGCGTACGGGCCCGTGAAAGGGATGTCGGCGGGAAGCGGCGCCACGCCACCGCCCATCAGATTCGATAACCGAAACTGGGCCGCCCGCGCCGCCTTCAGCGACGTGTCGAGGCGGGTCTTCAGCCCCGCCTCGGCCGCGTCCAGCACGTTGCTGTAGGTGGGCAGCGTCTGGCGGAGCCGCGACATCTCGACCACTTCGTCGAGGCCCAGGTAGTAATCGGCAGTCGCCGAGGTGAGCGCCCAGTAGGCCTCGACGCGTCTGGCTTGTTCATCACGACTCTCGGCAGAGCCCACGACCGACGCCAGCGACATCGGCGTGCCGCTGAGCTGCGATCCGCGGCGCGGCGCGAGCATCTTCTGCAGCATCTCGTGCGTCTTCCGCTCGCGCGACGCCGCCAGCGGATCGACTTCGCCGCCGACGCGGCTGGTCAGCACCGACGCGCCGCCGGCGGATGGCTGAGGCGGGTTTGCCATCGACGCGCTGGGCTGACTTGGCGGGTTTGAGCGGATTGCTGATGAGGGGCTGCTCGTCGATTGGTTCGGCGAGGATTGCGAGAAGCTGCGGAAGTCGCTCGAGCTGGGCTGGTACGAGCCCGTTGCGCTGGACGAAGGGCTAGCCGTACCGGGCCGCGGAGCCGACGGACTCGCCCCGTACCCCGTCGGGGACGACGTTGGCAGGCCGGCGTAGGGGTCGGAGGGCCGCGGCGCGGTCGTGGACGTCGTGGGCGAGGGCTGCGTCGCCGAGAGCGGACGGGATGAACTGGGCAGCGTGACCTGCGTCGGATTTATTTGCGAAGGGATCGCAGACGACTGGCTGCTGAGGGGGACGCTCTGCGATCGCGGCGGAAAGGCCGACGAGCTAGCGGGCGGCTGTGTCGACGGCGGCTGACGCAGGTCGTTCGCGGGCGACGCGCCCGGCGTTGACGAGCCCATCGACGAAGTTGGCTGCGTCGGCCGCGGCGCCGGTTGCGAGGAGGAAGGCAGCGAACTGGGCGGCAGCGACGAGCTCGGTGAGGGCGAGGTCGGGCTGCGGTAGCCGCCGGCGGCCGGGCTGCTGCTTGGCAGCTTATCGAACCCGCCGAAGTCGTACGTCGAGGCGTCGCCGCCGTAGCGGTCTTCTTCGGCGGCAGAGGCCGGCACCGTTAACAGCGCGGCGAACAAGGCAAGCGCGAGCGGCAGTACGAAACGCATCCTTGCGTCTCCGCGACACGGGTTTTCGGGCGGGGAATGGCGGTCTTCCTGACTGCCTAGCCATCAAAGTCGCCAGACGCCGGTGCGGCGTCAAGAGCAACGGGGATCGAGGGGAACGGGCTTGAGCTGACGCAATCTTTGCTAGCTGATGGGGTGGCGGGGGCGCTCCCGGTAGGGAAGCCCCCGTGAAGTGGAGACCCGGTTCGCGCTGCAAGGGGGGCTTCCCTACCGGGAGCGCCCCCGCCACCCGCCCATGGGAATGTATCAAATAAGAATGCGTCGGGCTGAGCTTGTCGCACAATGGACACACGAGTTAGAAAACGCACGTTCTCACACCCAGTACCCGACTAGGAGCGTCGTATGCGAACCGTCCGCTGGAAATCTTTGGTTGCTTCTCTGTTGGCGGTGGTCGTTGCGTCCTGCAGTTATTTCGCTGGCTATCAACACGGCAACCGATCGGCTGGCGACGACATCGACGACACGAGTGTCACGAGTGTTACCTATCCCGTTCGTGACCTCATCGTTTCGTGGGACCCAGAGAGAACCGAGCCCGAATACGCTTCCTTGATCCAATATATTCAGTCAGAGGTCCTGCGCGATTCGCCGAACGCTACGCATAGCATCAAGGCCGACAAGAAATTGATGAGCCTAGTGGTCACCCACACCAAGCACGGCCACGAGGAGGTAGCGACGTTGCTTTCGCAATTACGCTCGCTGCATGATCAGTACACCAGGCGAACAAACGCTGGTAAGTGCGGGTGCTGCGGCGATGCGTCCCTCCCACCGATCGGCGATCGATGCACAGGGTGCGGCTACGTCCGTCATGACCCGCCACAAGCTTGATTGGTGGGTTTCTCCTGGAAATGCGAAGCGTGTCCCGCGTTCAACTCCGGGCGCTGACGCGTTCCGGCTCCCTGCGCAACGAGGGACTGACCACTACTTGGGTGGAGAGCCGGAATGCGTTAGCGCCCGGAGTGTGTTACGAGACGCTCACCACTCGTGAAGCTTGATGGGCCTTCGGCGCCATCCTACGACGTGTTGCGCCTGACGCTTCTTCAATCCAGCTCTTCGAGCCAGACGCGCAGTTCGTTCTCGTACTCGCTCGCTAGGTCACCGCGGACGAGCGTGCGTTGGAACTCGGCGAAGCCCATCTCGGCCGTGTCGGCTTCGTCGGCGCTGCCGTAGCGCAGCATCGGGTCGGGCGCGGTGAGGCGGCGGCAGATGCCCATCAAGAGGTCGCTGTCGGTGACCTCGTCGGGGAGGAGCGTGTCGAGGCGTTGCGGCAGGGTCCGCTTGGCTTCGAGCAGCTTGGCGTAGTCGTTGATGCCGGCGAACAGGGGCTGGCCCGAGAGCAGCTCGATCAGCACGTAGCCGAGGCTCGCCAGGTCGCTCCGCGGAGTGAACTCTTCGCGCTCGAGCATCTCCGGCGCGGCGTACTGCGGCGTGCAGGTGCGCTGGGCGGGCATGTCGTTCAGGTCGATCGCCGAGCCAATGTCGATGATCTTCGCGTTGCCGGTGCGCTTCACCATGATGTTGGAGGGCTTGATGTCGCCGTGGACGATCTCCTCCCGGTGCAGCGCGGCGAGGCCGCCGATGATCTCGCGCATGATGGCGATCGCCATGCCCGGCTTGAGCCGCGGCCGCACCGGGCCGCGGGTCGCGATGACGTTGTTGATGTACTCCCAGCGGCGGGTGCTGACGCGGTCCTTGGCCCGCCGGAGCATGGCCGGGGTGAGCAGTAGGTCGAGGTCGTAGCCGTCGATCCACTCCATCTCGAGGACCCGCACCCGGTCCCGCTCGATGAAGTTCTGGACGTCGATCAGGTTGTCGTGCTGGATCTGGGCGACGCGGCCGCTGACGGTCGCCATGCGCCGCATGGCCTCGTCGTAGGCGTGCTCGGTCGCGTACCGCTCGGGCGAGAAGAACTTCAGCGCGACCGGCAGCGTGAAGCTGTCGGCGCCGCGGCGCTCGCTGAGGTAGACGACGCCCTGGCCGCCGGTGCCCAGCAGGCTCTTGAGGCGGAGGTGCTCGGTCCAGCCGAGCTTCTCGGACTGGATCAGCTCGTCGTAGCGGGTGCAGAGAACGGCGTTCTCGCGCGACCGGGGGGGGTCGCCGTGGAACGTGAGCGTCTTGCTCTGCTGGATGACCGTCGTGTTCATAGTCGTGGCGCGGGGGCCACTCGTAAAACTATCGGGCGAGGCTAGCGGCCAAGTGGTCGAGGACTCTAGCCAATCCGCCCAGGAGGGCGCAGTCCCCGACCGAGGGGGATGGCCGGTCGGGAGTAACCTGTCGAGGAGTTGAAGGGCGGAAACGAGCGGCGACCCACGCCGTCTCGTCATTGTAGGCAGAAATCATTTTTTGCACTGCCGGAAAAGCCTATCGCGGACTGGGCAATTCCGGTGAACTGGGAAACCTCTTACGTCTGCCGCAGCAACCGGGTTCATCCCTCTTGCTGTCGCCAGGCGGCGTGCTCGGGCCGGGGGAATCCCAGCCGCTTGTCCGCTAACAGGTTGAGGACCGTCTCTCCGCGGAAGTATCTGACGAGGTTTCTGCAGAAGAAGTCGGTGACGTCCTCGACCCGGGTCGCGACTTGCCCCCCCACGTGTGGGGTGATAATGGCATTGGGCTGCTCCCACAGACGGCTTTCGGGGGGCAAAGGTTCCACCTCGGTGACATCCACCCCGACGCCGCCCAGCTGGCCCGACTCGAGGGCGTCGATCATCGCCGCCTCATCGACAATCGGGCCGCGGGCCATGTTCACCAGCAGCGCGCCTCGGGGCAGCAGCGCCAAGCGGCGGGCGTCGATCAGGTGATGCGTCATCTCATTGAGGGGCGCCGCCAGGATCAGCACGTCGATCTCGGGGAGGATCTCGTCGAGCCGGTCGGCCGCTAGCAGGGCCTCAACCCCCGCGGGTTTGCCTTCCGGGAACCAGTCGGTGGCCAGAATCCGGCAGTGGAAGGGCCGCAGCACCTCCACCAGCCGCCGGCCGTTGCCCCCCAGGCCGACGATGCCAATCCGTGAGAAATGCAGGTCCCGCGTTGGGCGGCGGATGAACTGCTTCTTCTGCTGCGCCCTGAAAAAGACTGGCAGGCTGCGCAAAAGACCCAGCAGCAGGGCAAGCGTGTGGTCCGCCACCTGGTTGGCGAGCAGCCCCGAGGCGCTGGAGACCGTGATGTCCGAAGCGATCACTTCCGGCACGAGGCAGTGGTCCATGCCGGCGGCGGAGCTCTGGATCCACTTCAGGCGGCCGGCGGCGACCGTTTCGGCCCAGGGAACCGGCACTTTGGCGTGGCCGCAGTAAATGGTCGCCGTGGGGAGCTCGGCGGCAATCCGCTCTTGGCCGGCGTTGACCAGCTCGGCGCGGACGCCCAGCTCGGCGAGGGTGGCCTCGATTTGGCGGATGTGCTGCGTCTGGGCGGGGTAGCAGAGGACGATCCGCTCGTCCGCGGCGGGAGAACCAAGTTCGGGCATGGGCGTCGTCGGGATCGGCGCGGCGGGATAGCGGTGAGGGCCCGTTGAGTCTGCTAAAGGGGGCCTTCCGGGTCGAGCCCAGAGATGGCTCGGCGCTGGGCAAAATGGCGTCCATGCGGTTTTAGTGTGGGTGGATTCCCCCGGCTGGGTCTCCCTCGACTGGGTCTCCCTCGGCTCGGGCTCAACAAGAGGGGGGCCGCCCCACCCGTCCTCGCCGTCGCGTCGGTCCCATTGGAGAGTGAGGACCGACACGCCCTTTATTCGATACGCCAGCGAAGACGGGAGGGGCTCACGGGGGGCGTGCTTCAACGGAAGCGGGCTGTAGAAGGAAGATACTTGAACCCGGTTGGCGCCGGAGCCCCTTCGCCGTCGCTCTCGCCTCGACCGTCACCCCCAGCTGCGGTCGGGGTGAGAGCGATGGCGGAGGGGCGATCTGCCCCCTTTGTCGGAGCTAGAGCTGAGGCTTGATTCTCGCGGCGCCACCCACGCTAAAACCGGAGGGACCGACAAAATGGCCCAGCCGCCCAAGCCCAGCCGCCCAAAAAGGTGTAATAGAATCCCGCCTTTGCGTCGGTTAGACTCCGGGTTTGCGAAACGTGCCCGCTGCCTGTCCTCCGCTCTTCAATGACTCGACTCTCTGCCCTCGCGATCGCTGCTGTGGTGCTGCTCCGCCTTTTGTGCGGCTGGCATTTCTTCAATGAGGGGGTCAAAAAGCTCGACCCGACGTTCACGTCGGCGGGATTCCTGCGCACCGCCAAGGGGCCCTTCGCCCCGATGTTCCGGGCGATGATTCCGGGGCCGTACGGCGCCCACGTCGATCTGGCCCGCCCCGTCGAGATTGGCTCGCGTTCGCCCGAAACCCAATCGGCGATCGAGGGCTGGCTGGCGGGCTACGGCAAAGCCGTCGCCGAAGCGACCAAGGCCGGCAAGCCCTTCCCCCACGAAATCGACCCCGCGGTCCCCGGCGCCGGCTGGGTGCAGAACATCGCCAATGGCTGGGACGAGGGCGTCAAGCGGCTGGAAGCGTCGAAGATCGACAAACCGGCGCTCGAGAAAATCCGCCAACTGCGTGACGAGAAGCTCGGCCAAGTCGTCTACTACGTTTACGGCATTTACCCCGACATCGAGGACCTCCAGCACGAGGAGTGGCGGCTGGTCCAGCTGCGGCACTCGGCCGGCAGCAAGCCCGCGCCGTACGCCCAGGCCCTGATCGATCGGAAGGAGAACGAGATCTGGCTGACGATGCAGCCCTGGATCGCGACGGTGCGGCAGATCGAGGACCAGTTCGTGGAACAGGCCCAGGCGATCGCCGCCGACGCCAAAGTGAAAGCCAGCCGGGTCGCCGACGCACTGCGTGAGCGGTCGAGCCTCAAGTGGATCGACGGCGTGGTGACCTGCGTGGTCTTGGGGGCGGGAATCTGCACCTTCCTGGGGTTTCTGACTCCCGTGGCGGGCGTGCTCGCGGCGGGCTTCTTGCTTTCGCTGATCATGACCCAGCCGCCCTGGGTCACCGGAGCCGATATGACCGCGTTTTTCAACTGGTCGATCGAACTGGCCGCCTTTTTGGTGCTCGCCGCGGTGGGCGCCGGCCGCTGGGCGGGGCTCGACGGCGTGCTGCTCGGCGCGTGGCGCCGGGCGCGAGAACCGAAACCAACTGTCTGATTCAACGTAGTAAGCCTAAAACTGTCTTGTAGGAGGCGTCTGGGACGCCGATTTCGCGCTCCACGCCGTTTCGGACTGGAGAACGTAATCGGCGTCGGAGACGCCTCCCACAGGCAAGACACGTAGTTTCCTCGTAAATGCCGCACGACCGCGGCCCCCCCTGCCCACACGCGCCTGCCATGAACCTTTCCGACGAAGAGAAGGCCATCGGCCAAGACAACTTCCGCCGCGTCTCGGGGGAGTTGCTCGCCCGCAACGAGTCCCGCCGCGACTTCCTCAAGGACGTGACGCTCGCGGGCGCTGTAGCGGCGGGCGGATTTGGCGCCGCGTACTGGGGCTACGGCAAAAAGCTCGACGACCGCCTGCGGATCGGCGTCATCGGCACGGGCGACGAGGGGAACGTCCTCATCGGCGCGCTCAATCCCGACTTCGTCGATGTCAAAGCGATCGCCGACATCCGCCCCTACAACCAGCACCGCGCCTTCTACGGCGACTGGTCGAGTGACGGCACGCTCGACGCCCGTCCCGGGCTGTGCCGCGTCTACGGCTACAAGGACCGTGCCGAAGCCGAGAAAAGCATCGCGGTCTACGAGGACTACAACGAGCTGCTGGAGCGTGACGACATCGAGGCGGTGATCATCGCCCTGCCGCTGTGGATGCACCACCCGGCCGCCGTCGCCGCGATGCGCGCGGGCAAGCACGTGCTGACCGAGAAGCTGATGGGGTGGGACGTGGCCCAGTGCAAAGAGATGGCACGGGTCGCCGAAGAGACGGGCCTGTTGCTCGCCACCGGTCACCAGCGTCATTACAGCGTGCTGTACGACAACGCGGTCGACACGATCCGACGCGGCCTGATCGGCGACATCCACAGCATCCGCGCCCAGTGGCACCGCGGCAATCTGCCGGGCAACGACAGTTGGAGCCCCGCGTTGCCCAACAAGCCGATGACGGCCGAAGAGATCAGCGCCGCGGAACGGGCCGCCAAGGCCGCCGGCGGCGAAGAGGGACTCCGCCAGTGGCGTCTAGAGAACCAACTGGTGCGGGAGATCGTCGCCCTCAAGAAGCGGATCGCCGACCCGAAGACCAAGATCGCCGATAAAGAGAAGCTGTCGATGCGGCTCGCCCAGACCGAGGCGCAACTAAAAGACTTTGACGTGGATGCCGCCAAGTACGGCTACGAGGCGGGCACGCTCGAAGGGGGCTACCACCGCTCGGCGCTGGAGGAGCTGATCCGCTGGCGGATCTGGAACCGCACGGGCGGCGGCCTGATGGCCGAGCTGGGGAGCCACCAGCTCGACGCCTCGGGGATCTTCATCAGCTCGCAGTTTGCGGGCCATGTGAAGGTTAATCCGCTGGTCGTTTCGGCGGTCGGCGGTCGTTACCTGTTCCCCCACGACCGCGATTGTGACGACCACGTCTACGCCACTTACGAGTACCCCGGCAAGGGCTACTACGAAGACAACGACCCCGTGAAGGCGAAGGTCGCCGACGCCAATAAGAAGGTCGGCGTCGTTTACTCGTCGATCAACGGCAACGGCTTCGGCAGCTACGGCGAGGTGGTCCTCGGTACCACGGGCACGCTGATCCTTGAGCGCGAGCAGGACGTCATGCTCTACGCCGGGGCGGACACGCGCACGAAGGTCTCGGTTAACGATAAGGCCGACGCCCTCGACTCGTACGAGACGGGCGGCGGCTATACGCCAGCGGCCGAGGCCGTCACGCAACAGGTAAGCCGCGGCTACAAGGAAGAGATCGAGCACTGGGCCTGGTGCATCCGCAACGGCGAGCCCGCCACAACGCTGCACTGCCACCCGAAGGTGGCCCTTGCCGACGCGGTGATCGCGCTGACGACGAACATCGCCATCGCCGACCAGCGGCGCATCGAGTTCAACCCCGACTGGTTCGACCCGGCGAGCGACGCCGTCCCCGGCGGCCCCAAGCCCCGCAAGGCGTCGGACGTGAAAGTTTAGGAGATGGGGGGATGGTCCTGTCGGGGCTTCTGCAGCCGCGGCAGGCTCCGATGAGGTATGGCCGCCAAGATTTCTCCGAGGGGATGGGGGGATGGCGGTTCGATGCTGTGTATCCTGCGGTATAAAGCCATCGGCCGGGCGTGAGCGGCGTCAATTGACGCAACGGCTTACGAACTTGCGTGTTCACGCTCGTCGAACCTTCGCAGCTGTCGCCCTTCCCAGGGCAAAGCCGCCATCCCCCCATCTCCTAAAACCTCCTACGTCGCCTTCGCCGGTTCGAACCGACCAGCGATCCGACTAGGCCGCGCCGCCATCCCCGTATCTCCTCATGAAGGACGCTTGGTACTTTGAGATCGGTGACGGGCAGGTCTACGGCCCCTACCCGATGGCCAAGCTGCAGAGCTGGGCCGCCGCCGGCAACCTGATGCCGACGCACCGTGTGCGGCACGCCGACTCGGACGAGTGGGTGATCGCCGCCTACGTCGATGGCCTGGAGCTGACGACCTCCGCCGACGCCAAGACGAAAGGCAATCCCGAAGGCGAAGAGGCCGCGCCGAAGCGCCGCGGCTTCCTCGGCATGGCGAAGGCCAAGCAGCCCAAGGACCTCGAGACCGAGACCGCGCCGATCAACGCCGTCGAGGTCTGCGAAGAGCTGCTCGAGTTGGCGTTCGAACGCGGCGCCTCCGACATCCACGTGGACGCCGAAGAGAACGTCGTGCTCTTGCAGCTCCGCGTGGACGGTTCGCTGGAGCCGGTCCGCAAGCTCGCCAAGAAGCACCACCCGGCGATCGTCTCGCGGTTCAAGGTGATGGCCGGCATGGACATCGCCGAGCGCCGCGCCGCGCAGGACGGGCGATTCATGGCCCACCTGGGCCCCGACAAGCGGCGCGTCGATCTGCGCGTCGCCTGC
>JBGSJY010000429.1:0-3900 GCA_041741515.1 Pirellulales bacterium
AGCCCGACCTTCGCGGCGACCTCGGCCGTCAGCGCGCCCGCCTTGCGGTCCGACGGAACGGCCTTGGACGTGTATCGGAACCGGCTCAGCCCGGGCTCGACGGCTTCGAGGAACTCGGCGCTGGGAAGTCCTTCCCACGACTCGTGGTACATCGCCTTGTGACCCGCCGCGCAGATGCCGCGCACGCACCGCTCGGGCACGGCGTTGCCGGTGACGTAGGCGGGCACGAAGTCGGCCAGCTCGACCCAGCTCGCCGCCGCCGCGGCCACCTCCGGCGCGGTCCGCATGCAGTGGGTGATCTTCGACCAGTACCACTCCGACGAGTAGACACCGCCGCACTTGGCCAGGTACGACTCGCCGCGCTCGCGAGCCTTGCGGGTGATCTCCTCGGCCTCGGCGTACGAGGTGTGGTCCTTCCAGAGCCAGGCGTGGGCGGCGGGGTTGTCCTTGAACTCGCGCTTGCAGGCCAGCGCGACGCCCTCGGCGTCGACCGGGATCGGCGTCGAGCCCGTCGTATCAACGCCGATGCCGACAACGGCGTCGGGCGAGAAACCCGTCGTTCCCTTGGCCTGCTCAATCGCCTTACTCACCGAGACGACAAACCCCTCGATGTAGTCGGCCGGGTTTTGGCGGGCGACGTTCGGGTCGCGCGGGTCGAGCAGGATGCCGGCGTCGCCCGAAGGGTAGTCGTAGACGGCCGTGCCGATCTCCGCTCCGGTCGCGGTGTTGACCACCAGCGCGCGGACGCTGTTGGTGCCGTAATCGACGCCGATTGCAAACTTGTCAGCCACGGGCGCGAGCCCCTCAGAACGGGTCAGGAGAAGGTTGGTGGCCGCCAAATGACGGCGCAGGCCTCCGTTTTACTTGCCGCTGCCCGAGAGAGGTAGCCGCTCACGGGGCCCGTTTCCGGGCGCCGACGGCGTCGGATTGCGGCGGCGACTAGAATGGGAAGCGTTCCGTTTTCTTACCTCGCCCCGCCCCCGTCCCAATCCGCATTCCGCATGTCGTTGCGAGCCCGTCTTCTCGCCGCCGCCGTCGCCTTGGCGCCGGTCCTCTCCTTCGCGGCCGATAAGCCGAACATCGTTGTTGTGGTGGTGGACGGCCTGGGCGACCTAGCGACCCCGCTGGGCGGCGCCAACGAGGTCCTGCCCGACCCCGAGATCCGCGCCCGCCTGACGCCCAACCTCGACCGGCTGGCGAAGCTCGGCGCGACGTTCACCCATGCGCAGGCGGTGGACACGCTCGAACCGCCGGAGGTCGTCTCGCTCGGCCGGCGAGCGGGGAGCTTGTTACAACGACTCAAAAAGGCAGCCTACGCGATCTCCCAAACGGGTCTGCCCCCAGCGAAAGCCGCGGGGTGGGAGACGCGCCCCTTTTCGCAGCGGGCCGCAGCGCCGCATCGCGTCGAGCAGGGCCCGAAGTTTGGCGACGGCCAGCGGCTTTGGAGCCGACTCGTTCCCATCGCCAAAGGGCGCGCCGACGACCTCTCGATCGAAGCCTGGGAACGACTCACCGATTCGCTAGACGATCAATTGGCCGCCGCCTGGGCCGCCGAGCGGATCACAACCAGCGACGCCGCCGACACATCGCAATTGCTCCTGGTGCAACTGGACGGCGTTCACTTGCCACTTGAGGCGCCCGGCGTTTTCTTCGACCGCTTTCCGCTGGACACGATCACGCTGCCGCCGACCCCCGCCAGCCCGCCCGCAGGGCTGTCTCCCGCCCTGCGGGCAGTAATGCTCCTCCTCGGGCCCTTGTCAGAGGACGACCATCGCGCCGCGTTGCAGGCCTACCTGGCTTGCGTCTCACGCGTTGACTTTGCCCTAGGCAAGGTACTTGATGCGGTTGAGACGGTGAACGCCGACGACCAGAACAAAAACGATTGGGCCTTGGTCTTTGTCTCGAAGCGCGGTTTTCAACTCGGCCAGCACGGGGCCTGGGGCCCTGTAGGCGTCGGCGAAGCAGCCGCCAACGTCAATCTGATGATCTACGCACCGGGCGTCTCGACGGCAGCCCAGCGGCTCGACACACCAGTGAGTGTCGCCGATCTCGCGGCGACGCTCGTAGGGCTGCCCGGCGTTGAGCTCACGACTACCATCAGCAGAAATCTGCTTCCCCTCGTGGATCTCAAAGGGGGGAGGCCCGGAGCTGTCGCGGTGACCACGGCGGGCGAGCTTGCGACGAGCGTACGCTCGCACCGCTTCCGACTCCTCCGCTACGCCGACGGCTCGGAAGAGCTGTACGACCACGACCACGACAGCCAGGAGGCTTACAACCTCCTCCACCCCACCAACGCGGCAGTTGTCGAGAAGTTTGGCATGAGCGACACACAAGTCGAGGCCGTGCGTAGTTGGCTCGGGCAGCAGTTGGAGAAGGAGTTAACTCAACGCACGGCCCCGCCGAATGCGCCCGCTAGCGACGCCGCCCATGGTTCTCTGGCCGGTGACTTCAACGACGATGGCCGCGTCGATGCGGCCGACTCGACCGTCTGGCGTGACAACCTCGGCAAAGAGGTCCCCGTCGGCACGGCGGGCGACGGCGACTTCGACGGCCGCGTCGAAGAAGACGACCGCAACGTCTGGCTCAACAACTACGGCCGCACAAGGACGCCCGCCGTCAACGACTGACTATCGCATCGGGTGATTATCGCGTTGGCGCCGCGTTCGACGGCTTCGCGCTCGAGCCTTCCGCGCGGGCCGGCTTGCCCGGCATGAACAGCGTGCAGCCGCCGTTGCCGGAGATCCGCACGCGGTAGTCCTGCAAGGTCTCTTCGATGCAGAGGCCCATCGTCTGATCAGCGATCGAAGCCTCCGGCTCGATCTGCCACCACTTGCAGTCCTTACAGAGTCCCCATTGGTTGTCCATGGTCCGATGCTCCAGGGCGGGAAGGGCGACCCCGGGAGTCGGGTCGCGACGCCCAGGAGAGGGGCAAACGCCGTGCCAGGGAGGACGGCGGACGAGATCGTGTGAAAGGGGCTTGCCGATACCGCGGATCGACAGAGGCCGAACCTCTGGGCTTCCCCCCAAAGAGCTAGGCCATCGCGGCGCCAGCTCAATCGTTGAGCCCGGACTACCGTCAAGAGCGTTCGACTCGATGACTATTATCCGGCCCTGCGAACCGCGTGGAACGATGTAGCCTACGGGTCGAAGCAGAGCGGCCAAAAAGCATCGGCCTGAACGTATTGGCACGGTGATCAAATTGCTTGGCGAACTTGATGTCGCTCAGCGCAGTCGCCTGATGGAAATCGCCGACGGCTGCCCCGCGCAACTGTCCCTGCAATCCAGAATCATCACCAACAGCATGTGTTGGTTGACGACTGGCTACTTCAAGTCGTACTATCAAACCCTCACAGCTTTTTCACGGAGCACAACGTGAGTAAAGTAGCCAACACGGATTTTCCAGTCCACGAGTTCATCGCGAAGCGTTGGAGTCCCTACGCGTTCGAGGATCGCCCTGTCTCACGGACGGACCTGTGCAGTTTGTTGGAGGCGGCACGATGGGCGCCGTCGTCGTACAACGAACAGCCTTGAAGCTACATCCTGGCAATGAAGGATGAGCCGGATGGATTCGCCAAGCTGCTGTCCTGCCTCGTCGAAGGCAATCAAGAATGGGCCAAATCGGCGCCGGTCCTGATGTTGGGCTGTACGAGTCTCAACTTCAATCGCAATGGAAAGCCGAACGCCGCCGCAACCCATGATCTCGGGTTGGCTGCTGGCAACCTCTGCTTGGAAGCGATCGCCCGCGGACTCTACGTCCATCAACTGAAAAACCACCGGCTGGAAGCCGGTGGGTTCAAGCGTTTCGTGAGCTACGGACTGAAGTCCTTCACTCACGAGGGGTGACCCGAAAGTTGTCGTCGCCGTCACTCGGTTCTGTTCCGTCTTGCCCGCGGATGTACT
>JBGSJY010000430.1:0-21119 GCA_041741515.1 Pirellulales bacterium
GAGTTCGCGGCCCGCTGCCCCCACTCCGCTCCGCAGCCGCTTTCGGCTACGCCTCGAGCGGCTGCTCCGCTACGCGGGGGCAGCGGATTTACCCAAACCGTACTCTCATAACGAATGGCTCAGGTTTTTGGGGCAGGTCAGCCCCTCTTCACTTGGAGTTAGGCGACAAGGCCGCTTCGACTACATAGTTTGGCGGACGAACTACGGTGCAACCGCAACTATGAACTCCGCCGAGTCCGTCGGAGTACCGGAGGCGTCGTCCATCGGACTTTTACTAGGTTCCGTTTGCGGCAGCTCGTTTGTGAATCAAGCGATCCGGAGACGTCAGCCCTCCTGACCTCTTTCGCCGTTTGCCTCTTGCCTCTTGTGCGTAATAGACACATAGACTCCGTCGAGACTCCGATGCGTAATTTTCGAGGTCTGGTCGACCTGTGAACATCGGACCGCGGCGGCGAAGATGCGGCTACCATCTTCGGGACATATCGACGGGTGGTCTGCGAGTCATGGATCGGCTCACGTCGAAAATCCGGCCGATGACCGCCGCGGCTTTTCCGGCGATTCTTACGCCGTGGACAGCAGATGCGCGACAAGTCGAGCTTCGGCAACCGCACGCACAACCACTACCTCCAGATGATGGAGCAGATCGGCTTGTGGCTCGTGAAGACCCGCCGCGTGGCGTTCAACCCGGTCGCGGGGACCAAGCGGCTCAACACGGAAGTCGATGTGCGGCGACGGCGGAGGGCGCTTTCGCCGGAAGATTTCGGCAAGCTCGTCGCCTCCGCGCTTGGCAGCGACGAATCGATCCAGTGTTTCGACGGCCCGGCGCGGGCGCGGCACTACCTCCTGTCGTACTACACCGGCTTGCGGCGGGGCGAACTGGCGAGTCTGAATCCGGATAGCTTTCAACTCGACGGCGAGCAGCCAACGGTTACGGTTGAGGCGGCATGCTCCAAGCACCGCCGTCGCGACCTGCTCCCGCTCCACGAGGACCTCGTGAGCATGCTCCGCGCTTGATTTGCCGGCATCGCACTAGACGCGATTCTATTCCCGCTGTTGGCAAAGCGACGCACCTGGCTCATGGTCAAGAAGGATCTGGAGCGTGCCGGCTTGCAATACAGGACGAAGGAAGGGGTGGCCGACTTCCACGCCGCGGGGCGGCACACCTACATCACGCAGCTCTTGCGACACGGGGCGTCACTTCCGGAAGCAAAGGAACTCGCCAGGCACACCGACGTCAAGATGACGATGCGGTACGCCCACATCGGCCTCGACGACCAAGCCCGGGCGCTCGCCGCGCTGCCGCCTCCGCCGGTCCCGAAAGCGCCGCAACCCGCGTCCTCCGATGCCCAGCCGCAATCGGGGGGGTGGTAGCGCCTGGGCATCGCGCAAATGGCTCAAAGGGGCAAAATGGAACACCGCCTGTCACAATGACAGGCGGAAAGAGGACTCTCCGGAAACGCCAAAACCATCGCCGTAGCAAAGGTTTAGGCAGCGAGAGTCAAGTTGAGTCATCGGCTGACGCCGATGACGAAAAGTGGAGGCGGCGTGAATACGGAACAGGCCCTGCACAGGATCGGTGAGATTTCAGCAGGCTCCATAACGGTTGGGAGTTCGATGTCGCCTCGACGAATTCTTCCGTGAAGGGCGTGTCGATCGCCAACATTCCTTCCGCGCTGCGTCAACGACCAGTGGGCTTCATGATCGAAGGCGCCCGTATCCGACTGTACGCCGACCAAGCGAATGCTCGAGTGTCGGCACAACGAACCTTAACCAGCTCGGCGTTGTCCGGCTCGTCGACCCCCCGCAAAAACCTATCGGGACGCGCTCTCTCTCAACGCCGTGATGAAGCTCACCAACCTCTCCGCAGAACCGCTCGGGCGGCTCCACTCCTGGCTCCCCGCGGGGCTCCAGGCCGAGGAGGTTGTGTTCCTGCCGGACGCTTGTCCGGGCAAGTCGCCGCTGCCAACGGGGACCGCCGTGCTTACACGCCAGCCCGACTGGCGTCGCTTCGCTGTTTCGGACTGCGGCTGCGGCATGCGGCTGATGCGGTCGCAACTGACGCCTAGCGAACTCGACCAGTCGCGTTGGGACGCGGTCGCCAATCGGCTGCGACGCAACAAAGGTCGCTTGGGGGACCTCGGCGGGGGCAACCACTTCCTCGATGCGCTCGAGCCTTACGACGACGGCCCGCTCCATTTCCTGGTGCACACGGGCTCGCGCATTGAGTCGGGGCACGTCGATGCGCTCATCGACCATCCCGATCGGTTCGACGCCGAGTTCGACCGCGTGGTCAGCTGGGCGGCCGATAATCGCGCGGCGATCCACGATGCGATTGCGGCGGAGTTCGGGACGATGGAACTGGTGCTCGATCTCCCCCACAACACTTACGAGCGTCTCGCCGACGGCGGCGCCATCGTCCGCAAGGGCTCCGTCCACGTTTGGCCAGGTGACTTGACCATCCTCCCTTCGCACATGGCCGGCGATGTCTTGCTACTCCAAGCGACTGAGGCCGTGTCCGAGATTCTGTTCTCGATGAGCCACGGCACGGGCCGCAAGATGGCGCGGGGCGAGTGCAAGCCGCTCGCGGACGGGTACGACTTTCGGGCCATGCGTCGTCGCGTGCTTTTGCCGAGCGGCCTGGAGGACGCGTCGCTTCGGACCGAGGGGCCGTACGCCTATCGCGACTTGGACGAGTGCCTGGCGCTGGTCTCGAGTTATGTTGAGCCGGTGACTCGCTTCGCTGTCGTTGGGTACATGGGACACCTCTAGGCCTGCGACGCGCGACTGGACACCACGCGAGAAGGCGGTTTGCTTACTTCCTCAATCTTGACCACCCCTCCGCCATTATGACCCTTGGCAAGCTCTTCGAGGTCTATCGCGAGCATTACACCGCTTTCGGCGCCTACCCGGTGGTCGGACGGCCTTATCCTCGCGAGAGCGCAACGGCGCCCCCCAACTACTGGCCGGTCCTCGGCGCTTGGATTGACGAGGGACCCGAAGGCCTCGACGACGGCGAAGTCCTGATCCGCGTTGGTGAAGAGGACAGCAAAGAACCCCCGTTGGCAGAGTCCATCACGATCGCCGAACTCATCGAGCTATTGGCTAAACACGAAGCGTCCTGCAGCGATTGGCCGCTGGAAATGACCTCGGCTTCTGGCCGTGATGATGACTTGGAGGGGTCGGCTTCTGACGAGGCCCTTGAGATCGTGGATTGCGAAGATAGCGGTGAGGCTTCGGGTGAAGTGATCACCGGAGACGACGGGAACCGGGACAATGAGGAAGCAGACGACGGAGAAGGAGATGACGATGATTGGTCAGTGACCCTGATGCGGATTGACTACCCGGTCATCGGCGTTGGAATCGACGACGACCCGCCGATGATCGTGCTCTTCTGGTAGGGCGCAGAAGGCGCCGCTCTTGCGCCGTCGATTGTCGACGACCGTTGCGCACCGATCGAGCCAGGTCACCCGCCGTCGATCTGCCGGACTCACTTGGGGGGGTGACGTGTTCGGCACGATCCGTACAGCTCGGTAAACGGCCACATCCTCGCCGTCGACTTTCTTAAGGTGCGACACCCGAACCCCACTCACGCGAGGCGCTCTTGTCCGTTCCCTAGGTGATAGCCACGCTCGGTTCACGAGGGCTTTCGTTAAAGAAAGCGATTACGAAACCTTCCTTAGGGCTCAATTGTTCTAACGACTTGCGCGGGCGACGTTAGCGACGCCCCTGTCCACAAGCCACTAGCGATCGAACAATCGATCGCGTTGAAAACTTCCTGTGAGGCAAAAAACGGCGATGGACCACACCGACTTTCGAGAAAAACCGGTCATCTTCGTGGATGTGGATGACACCCTGATCCGGTCCTTCGGCGCCAAGCAGATTCCAATCCCCAGCGCCATCCGCTACGTCCGCGCCAGCTTCGAGGCCGGCAACGAGCTGTACTGTTGGAGTCGCGGCGGCGCTGCGTACGCACGCGACGTCGCTACCCAGCTGGGGATCGCCCAATGCTTCGTCCAGTTCTTGCCTAAACCCGACGTGATTCTCGATGATCGTGTCGAGCATCTGCTCGACCATTGCCAGTTCATTCATCCGATCAACGCCGGTTAGCCGCCGAGTGTTACCGAAATCAAAGCCAGCCGAAACTTAAATGGTCCCCGTCCACTACCTGCCCGCTTACGCCGCGACGAGCTTCGAGTTCGACACGACCCGTAAAGCCCATTGGGTCGCCGAGTCGCTCCGTGAGGACCCGATCGATGGTGTCGAGATCAGTGCTCCTCTACTGCTTGAGCGGTCGGCACTCCTATCAGTCCATACGGCCGAATACGTCGACGCGGTAGCGTCCGGCGAACCCCGCGAGCTTGCCGAGTCGCAGGGGTTTCTCTGGGACAGCCGGATGTTCGAAACGGCGCTCGCGTCGACGAGCGGGACGGTCGCGGCGGCTCGCGCCGCACGTGAGCTCGGCGTCTCGGGATCGCTTTCAAGCGGCTTGCACCACGCTCGACCCGACCGCGGGGCGGGCTTCTGCACCTTCAACGGCCTAGCGGTGGCGACGCTCGACGCGCTAGCCCACGGGGCGCGATCGGTCCTCCTTATCGACCTCGACGCCCACGGCGGCGGCGGAACGAAGCGCTGCTTGGACGGACACGACGGCGTTTGGCAAGTCGACGTCTCGGTCTGCGCCGTGGATGGCTACGAGCCCACCGAGCGTTACCGACGGCGCGTTGTCGCCGACGCCGCCGATTATCTGACGAGCATCAAGGGCGAGTTGGCCGCCATCGAAGAGACCGGAATCGTTTTTGATTTGTGCCTCTACAACGCCGGAGTGGACCCCTACGAGGGTTGCGACGTGGGCGGGCTTGCCGGGATTAGCGCGGCCATGGTGCGGGCGCGCGACGAGCAGGTCTTCTCGTGGACGCGCCGGCAGCAGATCCCGACGGCTTTTGTGCTGGCCGGCGGCTACGTCGGCACGCGATTACCCAAGGAAGTGCTGGTCGATCTGCATCGCGCGACGATCGCAGCGGCGGCCGCGTGAGAACTGCGCTACGGTTCCTAAGGGGGCCTTGCCCGCCGTCCTTAGGCAGAACCGGTCTAAGTTGAAAGGAAGCGACGCCGCGACTCCGCGCCGATATCGACGAAGGGCCGGCTTGCGAAGTCTCGCCGGAATGTTTGCCTCGGGTGATGTTGTCACAACCAATAGCGGGTCCCCGCCAGTGCCAGGTGAGCGCGTCGTTGGACAGATGACCGGATAGCGTTAGTCGCCTAGGGACGGCGGGCAAAGAGCTATTTTTCAACGTTTCGCTCTTTTCGCGCGCGAACTCGTCGGCCCGATCGTTGTCAACGATACCGACAGGCCGGGCAGTACGCGCCGTCCCCATCGCAGGAGACCGATCGTGCTTACGCACCCAACACTCGCCAATTAGTCGCAGCGTGTCTCACCTTTCAGCGCCTGCCCGCTTACTCCGCCACCATCGTCGAGTTCGACACGAGGCGCAGCGCTGCCACCACCCTTTCGCTCCGCGAATCACCCCACCACGGTGAAGCAGGTTGCCGAGCTCGCCGCAGCGGCCCGTGTCGGGCAGTTGATCGTCGGTCACATGCCGACCAGTACTCGCCAATTCAGTGACGCGACAAGCTTGAAGCGACGCGATCGACCTTCGCTAATACCGACTTTTCAGTTGGTTGGGCGCGTACTCTTGGCTAGGTTGAGGAGCTAGATTAACGTTCCAGATGTACCGTGGCGATCAGGTCAGCAATCACGCTCTGGCTGTCGCGACGTAAACCATATCGACAGCAGAGCTTTACGTATTGAGCCTCCCCTCTCTCGCTGATGCCTTATCGTTGCTGCAGGCAGTAGCTTCCTAATCATGAGGGCAACCCGATGCAGAGCAACCCGACGTTCGCCGGCGATTTCGAGGTTCACACAACGGTCGATCTGCGATTGCCGGTGGAGCGGTTTGTAGCCGACTGCGCGTCGCTCGGACTAAAGCCTATTCTCATCGAGCTACCCGCGGGCGATGCGCCGAGTCAGCCGATGACATCGGCCTACTACCGATCGACTACGCTGCCGGGCGTGATGAGCACAGCCCTCGAAGTCGCGGCAGAGCTCGGCCGCGCTGGCCACGCTCCAATCAGGCTGAAGGTCGAAGCGGCGCCCACGAACGCCGACGTTCCCGAAACAGACGCGTCGGCTGCCTTGCTCCCGGAAGGGAACTACTTCGAGCACCACCTCAAGGTCCTGGTGCGTGGAGAGGCCGAGTTGTCGGCTCTCGGGGAGGCCGCCATGGCTAATCAAGCTCACTTGTCGAGCAACTCGCTCCGTGCTTCGGATGGCGGTCCCTCGACGCGATTTCTCACCCTCCGTAGCTACGGAGTCGGGCGTCACGCCGCCGAGTTGCGGGCCGACGCCTTGCAACAAGCCGTCGAGGGGCTCGGGGTCGAGCTGCTCAAGCGAATCGGTGAGTACTGCGTCTATGACGATAATCTGTCGTTGGACGACGGCTGGGCGAGTTGACGAGAGCCGACTCCGGCGGAGACGTTAGGACGAATGGACCCACG
Organism: Pirellulales bacterium; assembly: GCA_041741515.1. Taxonomy (GTDB): domain Bacteria; phylum Planctomycetota; class Planctomycetia; order Pirellulales; family Lacipirellulaceae; genus Botrimarina. The sequence goes on from JBGSJY010000430.1 coordinate 6,556, forward strand.
CCGATCAAGAGCGCAAGCCGCCGTCGTTCTCGCCCTGGACGAGGCGTTTGGTCGAGATTTGCCGCTTCGCGGCGGAGTTCTGATGCCCCTCTGGGTCGGTGACGCAGCGCGGCAAAGCGAGGACCTCGACTACCTCGTCGCGGCGGCGCCAATGGATACGGCGTTGAGCGAACGCGTCATCGCCGCGGTTTCTCGCCCGAACCGCTTGAGCATGGTCCGGACCATCCAATCAGAAGTCATCAAGCAGGATACGCCATCGCCGGGCCTACGCTTCCATGCGGCGGTTGAAGACCAGGACGGGCCGGTCGCGCAGCAGTTCGACATCGCGTTCGATGACCCCGTCGCTCAGAGCCCATCCCGGGTTTGCCTTGCTCACATCGGGGTCGAGGCTTGGGCTTACCCGGTCGAGTCCACTTTCGCGTGGAAGGTGCATGAGCTGTTCGAGCGCCCCAACTGGCGCTACAAGCACCTCTACGACGCCTACGCGATTCTGCAGCGGTGCGCCGTCGACGTTGAAGCGGCTTGCGCGGCTTTGCGCCTCGCATTTGTATCCCGCCAAACCGCGATAACGCGCCTTGAGCGACTTATCGACGGTCGATTCGGTTCGAGCCGTGAACGCCCCAAGAAGTGGCGGCAGTTCCGTCGACGCCACCACTACCTCACAACCCCCGAAGACCACAGCGAGCTGGTCGACGTCGTTGGCTCGTTCGTCCGTGAGATCTATGGCGAGCTATCGGCGTAGCGAGACAGTCGCCAGTCGCCCGCCCGAGCCTTCGACCGTCACGCCAAGTGGAGGCGATTCGCTTAAGTACCGCAGTTGATCCGACGAAAGTCGCTCAGTCCTTGATTACCCGATTGGCACTAAGGTGTTTGAGTTCGTGGCGGGGCATGGAGAACGAGTCATACTTCCGTCACAAGTTTCTTTCTCGGCGTAGCGTCGGGGCGTTGGCGTTCTGATCGCGGGCGACCTTGCGGGGCTCCTACAGGCTAAGACGTTCTCGTGCAGCGTCCCCCCGCGGTGACCCGGCTGGTGCTCCACGCCGAAACGCTCTTGGGTCACTTTAGAGTTGGAGCCTTGCAGAGTGGGCGACGCTTAGACCCGAGGATCGACCAGCGCGTACCGAGTTCTGCCCCGACTGCTGCGAAGAAGCACGGACCTCATCGGATCGACACGAACCTCCGAACCTAACCCCTTGCCAGGTCGTCCTCTCGCTATGTCCGAATGCCTATTCTCCTTACTTGCCGAAGGTCCCGACGTAATTCAGACGGTCGGGCTTACGGCGCCAATTTCGCCAGGTCCCGGGGAGGTCGCGTTCGCGTCGCGAGTCGAGATTCCTCGATTGTTCCATGTGCAGCAGGTGCGGGTTGTTTTGGAAGACGGACGGGAGTGCCTGGGCACGCTGAAGCAAGGTGTGGATCTTGAGCCGGATGACTGGGTTGACGTAAGAATGAGGTGGCCAAACGGCCCGGACGATCTTGCCGGAGTGGAGTGCAGCCTGAGGGTCTGGGCGCGGGACACACCGCTCATCCGAGCCGCAAAAGAGGGCGACGTTGGCGAACTAGAGCGGCTGTTGGCGGCAGGGGCCGATCCCTCAGCGACGGGACGTCACGGTCACTCGGCGCTCTACGAAGCCGCCAAGCGTGGCGACCCAGCCATCGTTCAACGCCTGCTGGACGCCGGCGCTAACCCGAATGAAGTTGGCCGCGCGATTGCGCTGCACGAGGCAGCCTCGCAGGGACACGAGGAGATCGTGCGTCTGCTTTTAGCGTCGGGCGCAATTCCTGATCTGGGCGGGTCGCATGGTCAGACGGCTCTTGAGTGCGCTGCGAGTGGGGGGCGTCTGGAAGTCGTTCGGCTCTTGCTCGACGCCGGCGCGCGAGGGGGCGAGTCGACTGGCGGCTTTGGCGACATGATGGGAGAGACGGCTCTTCACAACGCCGTTGAAGCGGGGAGCCTGGAGATCGTCGAACTGTTGCTCGAACGCGGCTGGCGGGTGAACGCGATGCGGTATCGGATGCGGCGTAATCACAAATCGCAGACGCCGCTGGACATCGCTTTGGCTAACGGCAACGAAGAGATCGCCACGTGCTTGCGAGCCAAAGGCGGAATGGCAGCGAGGGAGGCGTATCCAAACTGGTTCGAGGAGGAAGATAGCTAACCGAGCGCGGGGGCTGGCTGAGAATCGCTGTAGGCGGCGCGCTGCAGAAAGTCGCTGTGCAGATGCAAACCGAGTGAGGGCGTGCCGGCCAGGTGATCAAGGCGCGCGAGTCGCCCAAACACGGCATCGACCTGCGGCCTGCTAGGCTTCGATGTCCGATCCCGTACAACCCAGGTTTCGCCGATAACCATGCGTGGCGAATTCGCTCTGGCCTAGAAGTGGAGAAGTAGCGGTAAAAATTCGATGCAACGGTCCCTGCAGGCATGTACGCTTTGCGTGACGCGTAGCTCACTAGACCCCGAGCTTGTTGAGCCGGGTCGTTCTCCACTTGGTCGCAATCACCGGAATGAAACTACAACTTTTACTCGACGCGAACTTCTACTCGGATCATGAAGCTCTCTTCGACGAGTTGCTCGCGTCGGTCACCTGGGACAATCGCATGGCCGCACGACGGACAGCTTCTTTTGGGAGACCGTATAACTATTCCCAGATCGACTATCCTGAAACGCCAATCCCTCTGGCCTTACTCCCACTCGTTGATCTGCTCCACGCGCGGTTGCAGGTCCAGTTCAACAACTGTTTACTGAACCATTACGAAACCGGCGACAACACCATGGGATTCCACTCAGATGACACCGCCGGACTTATGCCAGGAACCGGCGTTGCCATCGTTTCCCTGGGGAGTGTTCGTGACATCACCTTCCGATCCAAGAAGCAACCGGGCATAGAAAAGAAATACTCGCTCAATCCTGGTTCTCTGCTTTACATGGACAACGTCGTTCAAGAAAATTGGACGCACGCCATTAAGCGTCAAGAAGGGGCAAGGGCTAGAATCAGTCTAACGTGGCGGGCATTCAAGGAGTAATCGGGATCGGAGCCAGGCCTTGCCAGGCGATTTAGCCACTCTGCAAAGTCGGTGATCCTCGTTTCGATCCGACGATGGCTTCATCTTGAGCGCCGTGCGTACTGCGGCGGGATCGTGGTCATGATGGGGAATTCCAGGGCGAGCTTACCGATCGCTGAGCACTTTGCGACGCTGACCCAACGGTTAACGGATTTGGATCGCTTCGAAATAGCGATTTAGCCCCCGGATTCTTGTCATGACCGCTGCGGGTAGGGAAGATCTGTGTCGGCTCTGGGCTTTGTACCCAAACCGGTGTTTGCGCCTGATAGCTAGTGCGCCATGTTGTTGCGGGACGTTTGTTTCCTGCCGTGGAGAGCTTGGCGATGGCACGGTTGCTGTTGACGGACGACGAATGGGATTTGATAGCAGACGCGTTACCCGAGCCGGCGGCAACTAAGAGATCGCCACGTGCTTGCGAGCCAAAGGGGGAATGACGGCTCGCGAGGCGTATCCAAACTGGTTCGAAACAGACGGCGACGGGGGGCGACGCCGGATGGGTTAGAGGACGCAGCGTCATTCGATGAAACATCCTTCCCGTGGGCGGATCGCGATTTTGGTAGGGGTTTGCGGTAGCTGAATACAGGTACGATTCGTTTCGTTGGAGGAAGCGTTACGATTATGTGATCGACATACGTCCGCAGGCGCGATTACTCTCGCCGTGAGGGGCGTGCTGCTGTTTACGGGTGTCGCGGAGGATCTCGACGCAAAAGTTGTTGCTCTTCCGAATAAATTCTCGGGCGAAAACGCTTGGGATCTGGCTGAAGTTGTGGGCCCTTTACGAAACGCAAAAATCTCACAGGCACGTCATCTTGACGATCAAATTCTACTCGGCGCGCGGTGACTTCGGGGAGTTCTCAAACTTCGCCCCCTTTCCCTTCTTTCTGGATGGGAAGGAATGGCCCACAAGCGAGCATTACTTCCAGGCGATGAAGTTCGAGCAAGAGTCCTACCAAGAGCAGATCCGCTTGGCGAAAAGGGCCTGCGTCGCGGCTCAGCTTGGACGTAGTCGCGCCGTCCCGATCCGTCCCGATTGGGAATCGATTAAGGTCGACGTCATGAGACGAGCGGTACGCTCAAAATTCCAGGCGCATGGCGTGCTTCGGTCACTGCTGCTCTCCACGGGTGAAGAGATGATTATTGAGGAAGCGGCTCGCGACGACTTCTGGGGCAGCGGCCCTCGAAGCGATGGGAAGAACTGGCTTGGGAGAATCCTGATGGAAGTTCGCGAGGAACTTCGCGAGCAAGGGGGTAACCTAGGTGTGTCGTAGCGACGAGTTGTGGAACGAGTAGTTGAATTTACATTTGCAAGAAGTGATGGCAGCCGTGACGCACGCAACCATTCCACAAGCATCGATCGACGCGGCAATGGGAGTGCTCCTCGGAACGGCTACCGGCGACGCGCTGGGTGTGCCGGTCGAGTTTCGCTCTCGTGAGGCTTTGTCTGCCGACCCGGTCGCCGGCATGCGGGGTTACGGGACACACCACCAACCGCCGGGAACGTGGTCCGACGACACATCGATGACGCTCTCCCTAGCGGAGAGCCTTGCCACGGCCGGTATCGACTATCACGACCAGGCGCGGCGGTTCATCGCCTGGGCCCGAGAGCGAGTCTGGACGCCTCACGGCGAAGTTTTCGACATTGGCGGCGCCACCTTAGCGGCGATCGGTCGGCTTGCCGAAGGGGTCGATCCGGTCGACGCCGGTGGAACCGGAGAGTGGGACTGCGGCAACGGGTCTTTGATGCGAGCCGCCCCGCTAGGGGTTTACCTGGCATACGCCCTTCGCCAGCATCGACGCGAGGCGGCGAAGTACGCCAGCCGACTGACCCATGCCCACCCGCGGTGCCAGCTGGCTTGCGTGGCGCTGATGGAGGTAGTCGCCTCCCTGACCCGCGGCGAAGCTCTTGAAGCGGCCATGCTGGACGCGTTCGATACCGACTTCGAGCGTCACATTGACAAGTTCTATCCGAGCGAGCAGGAGACTTTTGCGCCGATGCTCGCGGCCGGTTGGGTCTCCGGGCTGAAGAACACGCCTGCGGAGAGCGTTTCGTCGGGCGGCTACGTCCTCGACACGCTCGTCGCAAGCCTGTGGTGTGCCGCGCGAGCGGAGACCTACGCCGACGGGGTCCTCGCGGCGGTTAACCTGGGTGGTGATACCGACACGACCGGGGCGGTCACCGGCGCCTTGCTAGGGATTCGATTCGGTCCCGCGGCGATCCCCACCGAGTGGATCGAGTCGCTGTCGCGGGTCGATGACATTCAACAGCTTGCGGGTCGCTTCGCCGCAGCGTGCTCCGCCCGATGGAGTCGAGATCGCCTCGCACCCGACGCAGCGGCTAACTGATGCGAGACGTCTTCTCCGCCCCTGTCGTAAGAGGTCCCCAATGTCGCTGTCGATCCGTGTCCTCGGTGAACCTGGTTGCGACAATGCCCTGTGGGTTCGGGTCGATAGCGGCCAGGCGGTGCACCGGTTGCTATTCGATTGCGGCGACGGCTGCGCGTCGCGACTGGGCTTCGCCGAGCTGGCAGAGACAGCGCACCTCTTCTTCTCGCACTTCCATATGGACCACGTCGGGGGCTTCGATACGTTCTTTCGATGCTCGTTCGATCGCGAAGCCTCGCCGGTTGAGGTCTGGGGCCCGGCGGGCGCCGCGGAGATTCTCCATCACCGCTTTCGCGGCTACTGGTGGAACTTGATCGATGGAAGCCCGGGAACGTGGCGTGTGCACGAAGTCACCCCGGAAGCCGTATGCTCGACGCGGTATTTTGCGGCCGAGGCGTTCGCTCACAGGCATGAGGATTCGGTTACCCCGTTCGGCGGGCTGCTCGTCCAGACCGCCGACTATTCCGTGGAGGCCGTCCTGCTCAACCACGGCGGTCCTTCACTCGCCTATCTGGTCCGAGAACCCAATAGGCGAAACATCCAGCCGGAACGACTCGCCTCGCTCGGATTGCGTCCCGGGCCCTGGTTGCAGGAGCTCGCCAAAGGCGCCGCCGACGGGTCAGTCGAGATCGACGGAAAGTCTCATCGGTTGAGCGAACTACGTGACGCCCTGTGGACCGAGTCGGCCGGGGGGTCGGTTGCCTACCTAACCGACTTCTTGCTCGACCCGGCGACCGAGGACCGGCTGGCGGTTTGGCTCTCGGGTTGCCAGACCATGGTCTGCGAAGCGCAGTACCGACACGCCGATTTAGAACTCGCCACCAAGCACCACCACACGACCGTCCGGCAGGTAGCCCAGCTCGCTGCCCGTGCGGGAGTGGAGCGGCTGGTGCTGATCCACCTCTCCCAACGCTACTCGGCGCCCGAATGGGCTTCGATGCTGGCCGAGGCGAAGGAGGTTTTTCCCGCGACCGAGTTTGCGGAGGAGTGGAGTTCGGCTCTTGCGGGGTTCAGCTAAGCGTTTGCCAGCCCGCTGGCGCAACATGCTTGAAAATGCGGAAACTACTTTCGCCCGCACCGTTTGCTTTGTTACCAGCGTTCTTGCTCTCGTTTACTTCGATCAGTTAGAAAAATGCGTCGGGTAAACCGGTCTGTAGGTCTCAGCTGCGCTCCGGCGATCGATCCGCAAACTAAATCGTTCGCTGGGTCTTGCGCTTCTCCGCCTACTGTTGATCGAACCGCCCGACCGTTGCTGCAGCCGCTAGCTCATTCGCGATGAGTGCTACCCGATGCAGCGCAAACCAACGTTCGATGGCGATTTCGGGGTTCACACAACGGTGGATCGAACGGTTGCCGGTAGACCGCCGCCGTCACCTCTATTCGGTAACTCTCAACTCACCCAGCGGTTCAGCAGCCTTGGCGTACCAACGATGAAACCTCTCAAAGCCCCCCAGTTTCCGAATAAGCCCGACAACTACGAGGTGTTTGTCCGCGACAACATCCTTCATTCGTGCATTCCAGAATGGGAGAGGCATGACGAAGACTTCGAAGAACGCCAGCTCTGCGGACTCGCTGTTTTTGCGAATCGAGAGACTTACCGCTACCTATCGCGGTTCTTCTACGCGCTCTCGAGAAACCTGACCGACGAGATGGGCGACCACTACCACCTCACCCCCAACTCCCCCTCACCGATCAGTTCGACTTCTCCTTCGAGCTGCTCACAGAGGAGAACCGCGCTGAGCTGCTGTTGTACGAAGGCGTCGCCAGGGATCCGCGTCACGGACCCCCGATCCTTCAGCTGACAAGCTGGCTGCTCGACGCGGCCGATTTTCAGCACGGCGCGACGCAGCCGGAATTGCTCGAACAACTCGACGAGTCGATCGCTCGGCTTGTCGAAAAGCGGGACCAGCCGCTCGCCGCGGTTTCTGCTGCCGAGGACGCCTAAAGCTTTCCCTCTTGGCAAGCAAGAACCTGCCACTGGCTCGTTGCGAGCACTAGCCGTGTCGCTCGTTGTCCGCTCTATGGGTGGTCTATCGCACGGCTTCTCCCTGGTGGGATGCGTCTCTTATTTCGCCCCTCGTCTGGGCTGTAATGTCGCAACCGGGCTTCGCCCTTTTGGGAATGGCGACATTCCGCCCGGGCCGATTCTCGGCGGGTGAACTCTAAATTCAAAGGAGAAGCACATGACCATCACCATCAAGGAAAAGGAGCCCTTGAAAGAACGCATCGAGGCGACGCTCAAGAAGGCCGCAGACGGGCTGCTGCACAAAGAAGCCCCGGGCCTCATCGAGAGCGTCCAGAAACAGGCCGCCTCCGAGAGAAAAGCAATTCGCTCGACCGACGCATCGAGGAAGTCGCTAAGGCGCTCGACGCAGTCGCTAAGGAAGCGGGGTACTTCGACTCACAGCCCTACCGCTACCGCTTCGAGCATTCGACCCACATCTGGGACCACGCCGTCGCGACTCGTCAGACGATGCTCGATTCAGAGCTGCTCGCCAAGCATCCCGTCGGGGCCCGTGTCCTGCGGCTCCGTATCGAGCAAGGGTCGCTGCTCGACACCATCGGGCTCAGCATCTCCCCGACGCAGATACGAGAGCTGTGGAAGAACGTCGTGGCGCTGGTGAACGAGAAATTGCCGACGCTCCAGCAGCAGGTCTTCACGACGCCTCCTAGCCCAGCGGAGGACGCATGAAGACCAATCAACGAGCGGCGCCCAAGGGGCCGCTCCCCCTCACGAAACTTCGTGACTACCCAGCGCAGGTCGTGGTAGAATGGCCAAAGGAGGACCTCATGACAATCCATATCGCTATCGAAGAACCACTCGCCAAGAAGGTCGAGGAGGCCGCTAAGTCTCTGGCGACCTCGCCCGAGCGCTACGTGCTGGATGCGGTGACCAAGACGCTCGCCGGCAACCGCGAGTCGACTCACGGCTCGCCGGGCGATGAGCCGGTCAATCCTCTCTTGGGACTTCTGGCCGACGACCCCGAACTCGCCGACTTCATCGCGGAGACTTCCGCCAAGCTCCGCACGCTGCCGATGAGGGCACCCCGTGAGTAGCAAGTCCCTGCTCGACACGGACACGATGTCCGAACTCCTCAAGGGGAAGAGCGCTACCGTAGCTGCCCGCTCCCGGGATTACCTCCGCCAGCACGCCCGGCTCACGCTCTCTTCGCTGTCGGTTACCGAGGTCATCGCGGGCTATCGGCAAGCGCAGCGCACGGCTCAGCTGGAGAACTTCCGCCGGGCGATTGAGGCGACCGAAGTGCTGCCCGTCGGTGTGGCCGAGGCGGAACTGGCGGGGCTCATTTGTGGGGACCTCGCTCGCAATGGTCAACCGATCGGGGCGATCGACCCGCTGATAGCGGCGGTCGCCATTTGTAACGACTTGGTTCTAGTCACCGGAAACCAGAGGCACTTCCAGCGCATCCAGTCGCTGGGGTTTGACCTCCGAATCGACAACTGGCGTGAGCCGATCGGTTGACGACCGCTCTCTTCGCTTGGGGCTTATCCGACCGACGCGTACGCTAAAGAGGCCTTGTGCTCGAGGGCCCTCGCGGACCAAGGCGGGGTAGCGCTGGTGTGTTTCCAATCCTCCAGATCGCTGAGCGACTCTACTTTCGTGTGCACGCGTCGCGTCACGCCGAACACGACTGTCACGGAGGCGTCTACGACGACGGTTCTCATCACCCACCGAACGGTCGGACCCGCTTTCGCTGGCGGCGTTGTTACCTTCGCCTGCTTGCTGGCTGACCGTCTTCATGCGTCCGCTCGTCGCACCGGCTACCGGGGAGGCTCACTCTTTAAGGCTCACGCCAGGCGCCGCCGGTCATTCCCCTTACAGGCAAGCCAGCTGCGCGGCTGGCTAGTGTGGTCACTGTGGATTTCGAACCATCCGGCGCGCGGCTTTAGTTCTCACAGATCCCCCAATGCCATTCAGACCGCTGGACGATCCCGGCGAAGTTGGGCCAGCAGATCGAAGACGTCGGCGGCTCTTGGCAACGCGCCAAACATGCCGAAGTGGTCGGCAATGTCGTCCGGCTGGTACTGCTCTCCCGTTGACTCGGCTTCGTGGTCGGCGCCCGCGGCGTCAAGGATCCGGATGACTTCCTCCCCGTGGGGGAGGTCCTTCTGAATTGTGTAGTAAACCGCGTCGTGCAAGGGCGTCCAGCCAAAAGCGGAGTCTCTCGCGTTGACGTCGGCGCCCTTTTCGAGCAGCAGTCGCGTCATGGCGGGGGAACCCGTCTTAGCGGCGTAGTGCAGCGCCGTCGCCTCGAAAGAACCGGCTGGCCACTCAAAAAGATCCGTTGACCTGCCTTGCTCCGCCTCTCGCCGGGCAGCCCAGCGCTCCTCGGCAGAAAGCCGGAAGTAACGGTAGCGTGCGTGCACGACTGTCGGGTCGGCTTCAATCCACTCTCGCACCTTGTCGATACGCCCGAGTACCACTTGCGCGAAAAACGACGGCGCGACCCCCAGCTGCATCAGATAAGCATCGACGACTTCCGATTCGGCCTCTTCGATGGCTATGTCGAGCGGGCATCTGCCGCTGTCCGTGCGCTGGAGTGGGTCGAAGCCATTCGCGAGCAGCAGTTCAGCCATCTCCCGACTCTCCACGAGGAAGAGCAGGTTGTCCTCGCCAGCGGCCCTGTTCCTCAGCAGCGGAACCCGTTCGGCAATCAGCTCCGCCAGCCGGACCCTATCCTTCGAGACAACCAGCTCAATGACGCTGCGGCTCCTTAAGGGGCTGCCTTCTTCATAAACTTCCTCGGCGGTTAGATCGGCGCCGACTCGCACGAGGGCTTCCGCTTCGTCGTAAGCTCTCGTAAAGAGAGCATGGAGCAAAGGGGTCCGCCCATGGAGCCTTGACTCCAGCACGCACTCAGCGCCATGCGCCATCAGGTAGCGGACCATCTCTTGGCCGCACTCGTAGCGGACGGCGACGTGCAGCAAGGATTCCCCCGTCGTCGCTGCTCTCCATTGAATCTGATGCGGTTGCTCGGCGAGCATCTCGTCGAGGAACTCGTAGTCTTCCAAGGCAACCCCCACCGCCGCCGTCGGCTCGGCGCCAGCCTCCAAAAGAATGTCGATGATCTCCCACAGTCCGTTCGCCGGCGACCGAACGATGTGTTCCAACGGTGTCTCACCCTCGGCATTGGTGTCGCTGACGTCGGCCCCGGCGGAGAGGAGGCAGCGGACCAATCCGGGTCGGTCGCACGGAAGTAGGGCGTAACTCGACGTGCAAGCCCAGTGCAGCAGGGTATTGCCTTGACCATCCACCTCGCTCACCAGGTCGGGGCGTTCGGACAACAGCCGCTGGACGACGTCGACATCGACCGCGGCGGTGGCCGTCACAATATCGTGCTGGAATCCGGCCGCGGTGAATTTGCTGAAGATGCCAGGATGATCCCCGACTTCGAGGAGCGCTCTCAGCGGCAGCCTCCCGTCGGGGAGACGCTCCCGAACGATACCTGGGCGTTCGGCTACCGCTGTTTCGACCCACTCGTCCCAATCGAAGGAAGAGGATTGGACCGAGGCCATGAAACGGTCAAACCAGTGCTCCGACTCGATGTGCGGCATGCCAAGCGCCTAGTGAAGACCAGCGTCATTTTTTCGAGAGGGCTCACTATAATTCCGGCCAACCCCCAAATACATCGTCCCCGCACGCCTCTCGCTAGCCTGTCGAGGCCGGCTACTCCCCCGACACTAAGCGTAGGCTCCGCTGCGTCGGCGGCTCGGGCTTCTTGGCGGTCAGCGTGACCCGATCGACGCGGAGCCGCTTCTTCCCCACCAGCTTCTTGGCGTGGGCGAAGTAGGTCGAGCGGCCGCCGCCGCCGAGCTCCTTGAACGCGGCGACCCGTTGGGCCTCAGTGCGGTGCTGCGGGTCGTTCTTGACCTTCGCGCAGAGCACCGTCTTCTCGATGAAGCTCTCACGGTGGAGGATGTCGAGCCAGTCCATCCCCGCTTCATTCAGCTTGGCCGCCTGGACGTAGTGCCGCATCGAGAGACCCGGGAGTAGATGCAGGTTTTCCCCCATGAAGTCGTAGACCTCTTGGTCCCAGAACCACTCCGACACCTTGCGATGGACCTCCGCCGGGCTCGGCTCAGAAAAGAGCAGGTGGCCGCGGTTCTCGACCGCGCGGACATTCTCCGAGAGCGTCTTCCATTCGTTCGCGACGATGACGACCTTCGAGGTGGTCTCGAACTGGCGGGGGATGTCCTTGTTGCGACCCACGGCGCCGGTGTACCAGGAGACGGTCTTCACCGGGTCGGTCTGGCAGAGGCACTTGAGCAGGCGCACGCAGTCGCGGTCCGTGTCGAGGGTGTCGAAGTCGTTCGGCACGACTGGCTTGCCGCGGTTCTCGTAGAGCGCTCGGAAAATGCCGAAGGCCGAAGCGGAGCCCTCGACCCACAGCGAAGCGGGGCCGACGGCGCGCTTCACCGATTGGCTCTTGGCGATTCCGGCGTTGCCGATGAGGATCAGCAGATCGAAGTACCCCTCGCGATGGCATGCGGTGGTCTGCTAGGCTCGCGACTAGCAAATCGCCTCGGCATGGTGACCAGCGGTGATAGCCTGCTCCGCCTCTTGCGTCGGGTGGCCTACGAGCAGCCCGCTTGTCCGCAGGTTTTGGGCGTCGACGATTTCGCTTTCCGGAAGAGGGCGATGTACGGGACGATTTTATGCGACCTCGTTCGTCGTCGACCGATCGATCTCCTGCCGGAGCGGAGCAAGGAGTCGCTGAGTGCGTGGCTATCGAAGCACGGCTCGTTACCAGATGATCGCCCTGAGCGCCGTGAGCGACTCAACTCCAGCCCCCCACGGCGCTCGTAGCTTCCGTAAGGCTCGGGTCATTCGACGTCACAATGTGCGTGTGCGACTGAAGCGAAACCAGAGTAGCCGGCCCTAAGCAGGATTCTAGAAGGTACTGCCCCTGGGTAGTCGGCCTCATCGGAACAGACTCCAGGCAACAAGCCCTACCTCACATTAGCGGACCTACCGCCCTTCGATGGCGCAATGAGACTTCACGTTATACGCTTCGAATGGTCGAGCTCTCGGTCCGCTGCCCAAAGCCGCCGTAGGCAAGCCTGAGTGGACGGTCGAGCCGAGGGGTCGATAGAAAGCATCGCTATAACCAACTCGCGAAATACTTCGGGAAACGCGACGTCAGCAGCAGGGAACTCGGGAGGCGACGCATTGCCGACGACGGATGAAAGCATCTGTTCGAGCGACCAAGAGAAGGGACGGGCGCCGGTCGCAAGCTCGAAGAGGGTGACGCCAAACGAGAAGATGTCCGACGCGGCCGAAGCCTCTGCCCCGAGAATCAACTCGGGCGCCATGTACCCAATCGTGCCCGCCAACGACCTTGGATCATTTTCGCCTTCCCGTACCATGATCTGCGGCGACTGGGACAGCCCGAAGTCAATCAGCTTCACCAGCAGAGGGATTACCGAAGTAGCGACAATGAACACGTTTTCCGGTTTGATGTCGCCGTGCTTGATACCCCGTCCATGCACGTCCAAGAGCGCGAGTGCAACTTGGATCCCCACCTCAACCACCCACGTGCGAGATGGTGGCCTTGGCTCTCTCATGTGCGACTTGAGAGACCTTCCTCGCAGTAGCTCGGTAACGATGAACGGGCTCTGATCTGCAGCGATCCCCAGATCGTAAATTGTCAGGATATGGGGATTGGCGGCCAATTGCGCGATGACCTTCGCCTCTTGCGTGAACCTGGTCCGGACGGCCTGGTCACATACAAGTTCTTGACGGATCACCTTGAGGGCAACGGGCCGGTCCAGCCTTAAGTCAGTGGCGCCGAAAACGCACCCCATCCCCCCCTGTCCTAGCAGTGAATCCAATCGGTAGCGGTCGGCGACTGTTCGTCCAATCGATTCGATGTCCATCACAACCTCTTCGATTCGCTGTGGGAAGATTCTGGCGTTGCCGGGTGTAATCGACTGCCGATCACAGGCGGATCGCGAACGCGATCTGCTCTACCGTGTAACGCTTCCTTCCCATGGCTCTGGGCCCCCCTGCAAAGTGCAAGATACTGAAAAAACTCGCACTCCGCTTGGGCCAGGAAACGGGGGGAAGGTCATGCTGGGATGGCAAGCTAACTTCCGTAAATCGCATCAGGACGGAGACCGAGAGCTTCTTCCGAGCATTTTTGCACTTTTCGCGCGCGAACCCGTCGGCCCGATCGTTGTCAGTGATACCAATTAGCGGCGCAGGACGCGCCATGTCCACCGAAGGAGACCGATCATGCTTGCACATAGCACTTCTGCCGATTCTGTCGCGGCGGGTCTCGCCTTCTAGTTCTGCGCCTTCGCCCTTCTTTACAAAGGGCGGCTGACGGACCGGGACGAGACCTGCAGTCGCCGCCGCACTTGCCGCGGCGCGAGTCTCTCCGTGCCGACGCACTCCGCGTCGCCGCCCCTCCGTTCCCATCAGGCAGGTTATGGCCCTCAGCCGAAAGCAGCGCGACGCGATGCGCGCGCTCTGTGGAGAGATCCACGAAGAAGACGGGGTCGATCCCCGTGATTATTTCCAAACGGGCGGTTCGGACCGCCACAAGCACGATTACGCCACGCTGCGCCTCTGCGCGCAGGTGCGGCAAACGCTCGAGCTCTCGTTACCCAGCGCGCTGGGCGACGTAGGGCTGACGCTCCGCGTCGAATCGGTGACGCCGGCGCCCGACGCTTCACGGCTCTTGGTGTCGATTGCGACCGAGGTTTTGACGACCGAGGAGGACCGACGCTGGATTACGGCTCGACTGGCTGAGCTGACGCCGTGGATCCGAAGCGAGGTCGCGTCCGCCATCACCCGCCGCAAGGCGCCGGGATTGGTGTACGCTCTCGCCGCGCGCCACGAGTCGCAAACGACAGGGGAGGCGCCGCATGCCGACGCCTGACCCAGCGCCCCTCTACGAGTGGCTCGCCGACCCGTTGCCAGACGATTGCCGGCGATCGATCGAACGGCTCCGCAACGCCGACGATGTGGTGCATGTTGCCGTGATGCCCGACGCCCACCTCTCGCACGGCGTCTCGGTCGGCACGGTCTTCGCCACCAGCCGCCTCGTCTCGCCCGACGGTGTCGGCGGCGACATCGGCTGCGGCATGGCGGCGGT
>JBGSJY010000431.1:0-2124 GCA_041741515.1 Pirellulales bacterium
GCGGCGGATGGGCGTCTCGCCCGACAAACTGCACTGCGTGCTGAACGGCGTGCCGCGGCTTGCCGAAGACGAGGCCCGCCGCCGCCGCCAGCCGATCGCCCCGTTCAACGTGGCGATGATCGCCCTGTTCCGCCCGAGGAAGGGCGTCGAGTACCTGCTCGACGCCCTCGCTGTGCTACGGTCGCGCGAGCTGGACATCCGCCTCGAAGCGATCGGGCCGTTCGAGACCCCCGAGTACGAGCAGCAGCTCCGCGCCCGAGTCAAGAAGCTCGGCCTCGAGGAGCACGTCCACTGGAGCGGCTTCACCGACGACATCAACGGCGCCCTGGCGCGGGTCGATGTCCTGGCGCTGCCGAGCCTGTTCGGCGAGGGGCTGCCGATGGTGGTCCTGGAGGCGATGGCCGCGGGACTGCCGGTGGTCGCGACGCGTTGCGAGGGGACGACCGAGGCAATCCTGCACCGCGAGACGGGTTTCCTCGTCGAACCCGGCAGCGTCCGCCAACTGGCCGACGCCCTGGAAGAGCTCTTCAACGGCGAGACCGACTACCCGCGGATGGCGCTGGCGGCCCGCGAACGCCACGCCGACCACTTCAGCACCGAAGCGATGGCGCGCAGCGTGGCGGGCGTGTACGACGGCGTGCTCCGCACGAGAGGGTGAGGCTTGAGGTATGAGACCTGAGGACTTCGGTAGTCGCCGACTTCCAAGCGAGCACGCAGCGCAACCCTCACCCTCTCAAGCCTCAGGCCTCACGCCGCTTCAGCGGCGCTCGACCGGCGCCGGCGCCTGGGCCTGGGCCTGGGCCGGCGGTTGACCGGGGGCGGCGGCCATTTGCGGCTGCTCGACGACGCGGGTCCAGCCGATCGGCGTCCGCGGGGATTGGAAGATCGTGTTCCAGAACGCCGCCATGCGGTTGTTGATTGACGCCTGGGCGAGCTTGAACGTGTAGGTCGTCTGGCTGCTGTCCGGGGCGGTGACGCGCATCGCGCTGGGGAGCATCTTCGACGAATCGAGCATCAACTCCACTAGCCGATAGTTGGCGGCGTCTTGTTGGCGCTTCGGCATCGCGGCGAGCCAGATCGAGCCCTGTGGCGCGCGGGGATCAACGCGCAGCCAGTAACGCTCTTTGAGCGCGTCGGCCTTGGCCCCGAAGAGGAACGGGAGCGGGCCGTCGGCGATGTTCTGGCCCTGCATTTGCGGCGGGATCGGCGTTTCGACGAGTTGCTTTTCTTTGGAACGGTACTCGTAGACCTTCTGGCCGTCGCACACCCAGTGCTCGCCGATCAAGTTCGGGTTGGCCACCCGCTTCTGTTGCGAGGCGTCCCAGGTGAGCAGTTCCTTGACGTGGAAGCTCCCTTTGTCCGGCTTCTGGTAGCTGACGGCGCCGTAGCCTTCGCTTTTGGCGATCGGCTGGTTCGACTCGTCGTTGCCGGGGCCGAAGACCGGGTCGTAAACAAACTGCGTGAAGTCGCAATTGAAGGTGTCGATCTTGCCCGACTGCTCCTCCCACTGCCGGAGCACCTGGTCGAGGAACGCCTGCTGGATCGCGTCGAGCTGAAAGCCCTGCGGCGTCTGGGCGAGAGCGGCGCCCGCGAGCGTAAGGATCGACAAAACCGGGGCGATCAAGCGGATAAGCATCGGGCGTACCCTGCGGGAGGACGCGGTTGAAATGGGGTGGGGTCGCGGAGCTTAGCAGGGCCGCCGGCGCCGCTCTATGGCGATCTGCCGCGGCGCCGGGCCGATCCGCCGCGGCACTGGCGCGCCGTGAGGCCCGGGGGGTGAGACTTGAGGGAACCGGGGGCTAAGGCCCCGCGGCTGATTTTTGCCTGACAGAGACAGCCATTAGCCGGCACGCCTTAGCGTCCGGTTTTAGGCCTCACGAAAGAAAGATGCAACGAAAGCGGTGCGCCGGCTGTTTAGGCTGTTTGCGTGCCGTCGAACCCCGCCCGCCGCCGCGACGTCTTGCTGACCTACGCCAATGGTTTGGTCTGGTCGCTCGGCAACGGGCTGGTCTCGACCACCCTCGTGACCTATCTGGCGCTCGACCTGGGCGCGAGCGGCGTCGCGATCGCTTGGTTGCTAGCGGCGCCACGGTTCGCGGGAGCGCTACGGGTCGCGGCGCCGGC
>JBGSJY010000432.1:0-9338 GCA_041741515.1 Pirellulales bacterium
CGACAAGGACCGCGACGGCTACGTCGCCGCCGAGGGCGCGGCCTACTTTATCCTAGAGAGTCGCGAACACGCCGAGCGCCGGGGCTTTGCGCAACGGGGCGGAAAAGCTTGGGGATCGGTTGCAGCGGTCTCGACCCGTTGCGAGCCGTCCATCGACTCGCGCAAGCCGACGGGCAAGGCGATCGCCGGCGCCGTGCAGGACGCCCTTGCGAAGTCCAGCGTCGAGCCGCGAGAGCTGGCGATGGTAAAGGCTCACGGCTCGGCCCGAGTAGAGACCGACGCGATGGAAGCCGCCGCGCTCGCCGAGACGATCGGCGACGCCCCCGTGACCGCGCCGACGAGTTATATCGGCTCGTCGGGAGCGGCGGGCGGGTCCCTGGAGCTTGCCTTGGCGCTAATCGGCTGGCGCGAGGGCGTTGTGCCCGCGACGCTTAACTACGAGACGCCCGACCCGGCCTGCCCGGTGAACGCCTCGGGCGAGCACCGCCCCGCGACGGGTGACGCGATGCTGGCGCTCAACTACGCGCTGACGGGGCAAGCGGTGGCGGCGGTAATCGAGCGGGCGTAAAAACGGCAAGCCGAGCCGCGAAACATTGAGCCGTCGGCGCTAGCCGCGGCAGGCGCCCCGGCAGGTGGACCACCAACACGGCGATGACCAACCGGCCGCCAAGCTCGTTTAAAGGACTGACGGTCGCGGCTCGGATAGCCCCGGCAGTGGCTGCACTGAGGGACGCCATTTAGTCGCGGGGAGAATCGTTCGGTGACTCACCCGCGGCTAACGCCGACGGCTCATTTTGGCGCTCTGCTTTTTGATATTCTTGGCGGAATCTGCAACCGCCCAGCCGCATCGTGGCTCTTCTGGGTGACTAACGCCCGCCCCGCATTGTGACGCCCCTTTGTCTGCCGACGACGCTTACCTCGCCGACTTGCGACGGGCCAAGCCGGCGGCGGTCGAGAGGCTGGTCGCGGAGTACGAGGGCCCGCTGTTTCGTTACTTCCTGGCGATCCACGGCGATGCCAACACGGCCGGCGAGCAATCGTCGGAGAGCTTTGTCGAGCTCGTGCGGGCGCTGCCGAAGATGCGCGGCGGGGCGGAGCAACTGCGAGGGTTTGTCTACGCGGTCGCGCGAAACGTCGAGCGGCGGCGTTGGCGCCAGCGGTCGAGTGATCGCTCCCTCGGCGTGGCCGCTGGTTATGTCTCGCAGCTGCCCAGGCCGGACGAGGCGCTTGAACAGCGTGAGCAGTTAGAGCGAGCGCTAAGCGCCCTGCGAGGGCTCAACGAAGCGACGCGCGAGGTGTTCGTGCTGGCGTTCGTCGAGCAGTTGCCGCTGGCCGAGGTGGCCCGGGCGCTCGACATGCCACTGGGCACGGTGAAGAGCCGCATCCACCGCGGCCGGCAAGAACTCAAAGCGATGCTGCATCCCGACGAGACCGAGGCATGAACGACGACGAACTCAAGGAACTCTTCGAACCGCTGCGGACACAAGAGCCAACGGGCGAGATGCGCGCAGCGAATCGCGACGCGGTGCTGGGCGCCTCGCCGGTGACGCCTTGGTGGCGGCGGACGGTTGAGGTGCCGCTGCCGGTCGCGCTGGCGACCGCGGCTGGGCTGGTGATCGCGGTCAGCAGGCCGACGGCGTTGTCAACACCGATTGCCCCGGCGGAATCGATTCCCGCTGTCGCGCCCGCGCCTGAGCCGACGCCCATTGCCGACAGCTACGTCGAGAGCCGCCAGTACCTGCCGGGGTTTGGCGTTGTTTACAGGGAAGTTAGTTATCAACCGCAGGAGACGCGATGAACGCTTTCGCTCGGCCGCTATTTACGATTATTTGCGTTGGTTGGACAACGATTGCGATTCAGTGCAGTCAGGCGGAAGAAGTCCGTCTTCTCAACATCAACGCGAAGACGATTTCTTACGTCCCGGGTAAACGTATCGAGACCTACCGTCAATCCACGGAAGGCAACGTTGGGATCGGCAGCACGGTCGGTTTGGGCGTGCCGATCGATAGCGAGGAAATCATGATGCAGTACACCGGCAAGAAGCGAGACGACCGAATCTTTGCCGACGTTACCCTGCGCCGTGAGGATCAAGAAGACGAGAGATTTGAAGTCGAATTGTCGGACATGAAGCCCCAGTCAATCGACGTAGGCGTGTCCAAAGACGGCCGCCACCATTTCGTCACTTTCACTCCATCGGTCTTAGTGGTTGAAACAGAGCCTAAGTCGCTTGCAAAAGAGGCCTTAGGATTTAGTGTCTGGCAGTTCCTGAATTCGCCCGTCATTGTGAACGACGCGATTTATGTGGGACGGTTAGGCGGTAGTGGGGACTTCGCCACGTTTGAGATCACCGACATCGCTAGTATCGCAATAGTACTTGAAGAGACTGAGGGATGGATGCCTTGGGGGACGTTAAATGACGGCGTCGTCACGATCCGGCATCCTGAAGAAAAGACGACGATCGAAATCCTCAACGTTCAGAATGGCTCCAGCGGCGATTCGCTCACGCTTCCTGGCGGACCCTATCGAGTGTGGGTGAAGTGGGATGAGCCGACCGGCACCAGCGCTGAGGTCTGGAAGCAGGCCCGCGAGTATCGGCAAAGGGTCATCGCCGACGGGGTCGATCCAGAAGACCCACGCGTGGCGTTATTCGACAAGCTTCTTGCCCGCGAGCCGAGCCCCTGGATATTCGGCAGCGGCTTCCATGATCGGAAGGTGAGCCCTTTCATCAAGAGGTGAGATCGGCACGCCGAGCCGCGACCGTCAGGGAGCGACCGGTGGGGTGACAAGCTCGGTCGGACGATTCCCTGACGGTCGCGGTTCGGATTCTGTTTGCGTTATCTATCGCTACAAAAAAAAGAAAAGGCCGCCCGCTGCCGGAGCAACGGGCGGCCCTCTCCACAAAGGGGGGGACCTTTGTATTCGGTCACGACCGGTCGCTCACCAGGGAGCGCGGACGTGGTAGACGCCGAACTGCGTCGTGTCTTGCGGCCAGAGGGGCTCGGGCTGGAACGGGCCGCCATGTGGGCCCATCCCCGGATAGTTGCGGCCGAACTGGTGATCGAGGCGGCCCAGGCGGCTGCTGCCCACGCCCCAGCCGTACTGCGTCTGCAGGTTGGCCGTGGGCGGCACCACCAGCGCTACCGGCTGGCCGTAACTCTGGTGCGCGTAGTTGGCGTTCCAATTGTAGTTGGTGGCGCGGTACAGCGGCCACATCACCGGCCCGCCCGCTTCGGCGAGCCCGGCCGCGAGGCCGACGACCGCCAGGGCGGCGACAAGGATTCGTGAACGCATGGCGGGGTCTCGCTACGTGGCACTTTGAAACGGACAGCGCAGTGTGAATCGGACAGCGCACGTCGGAGCGGACAGCAACTCGCTCACCACTTACGCGGCGTGATCGACGCGTCGGGGCGTTCGACTTGCGGCGTCCGGCGACTCAGTAATCGAACGCCTGCAGCCGATCGACCTGGTTGAAGATGTTGGGGTGCTGCAGGTGGCCCCAGAACGTGTCGTCCCAGAGACCGAAGGCGGCGGCTTGCAGCTTGTTGCCGCCCGCGTGGTAACGGACCTTCGTACGGGTCCAGCCGTTGCCAGGGTTGTGAGTCCAGTACGAGCGATGGTGCTGGTACATGTACTCGTGCGGCATGAAGGGCTGGTAGGTCGTGTACGTGTGCCCCATCGCCGGCGGCACGGGCTGCGGCGAGATGTACATGCCGGCGGCCGCGCCGCTGGGCTGCGGGCCGACGTAGTAGTTGTAGAACAGGTCGTTGGGACGCTGGTGACTGACGACACGGCGGCCGTCCCACCCGTTGTTGGCGTGGGCCGCCTGAGCCACCAAGCCCAGCGTGCAGATCGCCGCCGTGGCGACGGACAGATAGCGTGACATCGGCAGCCTCCTTGCTCCGTGAAGGGGCCCGGCGGCCCCCTTGGTGACGCTTCGCAGTCAGGCTCCGCCCGGCTGCCTCTCATCATCGTCTAGCCCCAACGATCGGCGCGGCGCCGCCGGAGCGGGGAGAGTTTCCGGCGAAGCCCGCAAAGCCGCTACGACCGGAAGTTTGTGGCGATAACGCAGCGGCAAGGTTTGCCTAGACGGCGCATCGCGGGAGCTAGCAGACCCCCCGCGCAAGTCTGGAGCCGGGAGACGTAAGTCACCGGAGTGGCCCGCCGATTTTCTCGTGACTGGCCGCTTCCCGCTTCACTCCGGGAGCTGACGCTTCCCGGCTCGCAGGACGCGGGTCCCGAAAGCGGTGCGGGTTCGCTAGCTGGGCGCTGCGGCGGGTATACTTGAACCAAGCCCAGGAACGCCCAAATGGCTACCGTTCATCCCACGAAAGCATCCGCCTGGACCGCCGCCGATCTAGTGGAGCGGTTTGGGCCCATCCTGCTCGCACGGGTTGTTGGTACTTCCGGGCCTGGTGAAGGGACCGTCGAGGATGTCGTCCGGCTCAACGATCACGAGAAGCGGCACTGCGAACTGATTGATGGAGTCCTTTTGGAGAAGACGACGGGCGCTTGGGAATCGCTGATTGCTGGGCAAATCGTCACGCTCCTCAACCTCTACTTGGCGAATAACAAGCTCGGGCTGGCGTTCACCACGGACGGCATGATGCAGATCATGCCGGACCAAGTGCGGATCCCCGACGCGGCGTTCGTGTCGTGGGCGAATCTCGAAAACTCCGGCTTTCCTGAGGAAGCGGCGCCGCTGATGGCGCCGGACCTTGCCGTCGAGGTGATCAGCCCCGGCAATACGCAGCGCGAGATGGAGCGCAAGCTCGAGGAGTACTTCGAGGCGGGCGTGCGGCTGGTGTGGTACGTCGAGCCGCGCGAGAAGAAGGTGACGGTCTACACGCGCCCCGACGCGGCGGTGGTGCTTGGCGAAACCGACCAGCTCACCGGCGGCGAGGTGCTGCCGGGGCTGGTGATCGAGCTGAAAGAGCTGTTCGCGGCGCCGAAGGCGCCGGGGAAGTAGCTGATGAAGACCGCAGACGATTCGACGGACGGCCCTCCACGCACGAAGTTTGTCCCGACATTCACGCTACTCGGCTATTTATGCGGGGTGTATCTCTTCATTTTTGAGGTGCTATCCCTCCTGATAAGCATGTGGGGCGCGGCTGCCCCTCCGGCACTGCGATGGGGCTCATTTGGCATGTGCCTCCTGCTTAGCGCTTACGTCCTTGCGCGTGGCAGAAGCGATTATCGCGAGCTTCGCCATACACGCGGTCGAATTGCGCTGACGCAACTACAGATCGTGATCGTCACGCTAGGCGTCGTCGGGATCGGAGGTATCTCTGGGATCACACTGGCCTACGCATTAGATAACCGCTGACCTTGCGGACGGCGAGTATTGAAAACCATCGCCCTCCTCCGCCGCCCCCCTTCGCCTCGGCCCCGTTTCGGGCAGAATCTTAGGCTTCCCCACGAGCCGACCGTCCCGACACGCCCCGCTAGCTTCCACCGATGGCCGACCCCAAGACCGCACGCCGTAGCGACGCCACCAAGATGGCGGCGTCCCAGAAAGAGATCTCCGTCAGCGAGTTCTTCTCGAAGAACCGCCACCTGCTGGGGTTCGACAACCCGCGGAAGGCCCTGCTGACCACGGTCAAGGAGGCCGTCGACAACTCGCTGGACGCCTGCGAGGAGGCGGGCATCCTGCCGGAGATTTGGGTCCACATCGAACCCACCGCGGCCGGCAAGTACAAGGTCGGCGTCCAGGACAACGGCCCCGGGATCCTCAAGAAGCAGATCCCGCTGATCTTTGGCAAGCTGCTCTACGGCTCGAAGTTCCACCGCCTGCGGCAGAGCCGCGGGCAGCAGGGGATCGGCATTTCGGCGGCCGGCATGTACGGCGTGCAGACCACCGGCAAGCCGGTGAAGATCGTCTCGAAGATCTCCAAGGGCAAACCGGCCCACTACTACGAGATCCAGATCGACACCAAGAAGAACGAACCCCGCATCCTCAACGGCAAGGGCGAGGGCGAAGACATCCCCACCGGCGACAAGGGGCTCGAGTACATCAAGAAGCACGGCATCGAGTGGGTCCCGCAGGACCATGGCACGCGCGTCACGATCGAGCTGGAGGCCAAGTACGTCCGCGGCCGCGGCAGCGTGGACGAGTACCTTGAGCAGACGGCGATCGCCAACCCGCACATCACGCTCCATTACCTCGACCCGGAGACCTATCAGTACGACTACCTGCGATCGGCCGAGCAGCTCCCGCCCGAGGCGAAGGAGATCAAGCCGCACCCGTACGGCGTCGAGATCGGGCGGCTGGCGGCGATGGTCGAGGAGGCCGAGTCGGTGACGGCCAGCGACTTTTTCAAGACGAAGTTCAGCCGCGTCACGCCGGCGATCGCCAAGAAGCTGTGCGAGACGGCGAAGGTGAGCACGCGCACCAGCGTTAAGAAGCTCGACCGCCCGGCGATCGAGCGGCTCTACGAGGCGATCCAGGCGACGAAGATCTCTCCCCCTGCCACGGACTGCATCTGCCCGATCGGCGAGGACCTGATCCTCCGGGGCCTACACCACGTCGTGCCCGCCGAGTTCTACGCCGCCGCCACGCGGCCGCCGGCCGTCTACCGCGGCAATCCGTTCGTGGTCGAAGTTGGCCTCGCCTACGGCGGCGCCGCGCCGACACAGAACGTCACGATGGACCTGCTCATCGAGCTGCTCGAAGAGACCGACACCCGCACCGTGCGGCAGTTCCTCATCAACACGTTCAACGGCCTCGGCGCCGAGGCGGCGGACCGAATCGTCAAGAAGTCGGGCCTGAAGACGCGGCAGACGCCCAACAAGCTCAAGCCGAAGGAACGCGAAAAACTGTTTGACGCGATGAAGAACGTCAACGTCGCCGAGGGGCAGCAGATGGACGTCCTGCGGTTCGCCAACCGCGTGCCGCTGCAGTTCCAGCAGTCGGCCTGCGCGGTGACGCAGACGGTCCTGCAGACCAACTGGCGAGGCTACGGCCTCAGCCAGAGCCGCGGGTCGCTCCCCAAGGGCCCGGTGCGGCTGATGGTCCACATCGCCAGCGTCTGGGTGCCGTTCACTAGCGAGAGCAAGGAGGCGATCGCCAGCTATCCAGAGATCCAGAAGGAGATCCGCTTGGGCCTGCAATCGGTCGGCCGCAAGCTGGGCATGTTCCTCCGCCGCCGGCAGAAGTCGCGGCAGCAGTCGGACCGCCGCGAGGTCTTCATGCGTTACCTCAAAGAGGTCGCCAGCGCCGTGAGCGTCATCAACGCGGCGGAAGAGAAGGAACTCTACGACCAACTGGTGACCGTCGCGCAGAAGCACACGGCCGACGCCGACGTGAAGATGGACGACCGCGGCAAAAAGATCATCGACGACCCGACCCAGCTCAACCTGGGCGAGAACGTGCTGATCGTCGATCCGGCCCACCACCAGGCGGCGATCAACCGCGTCGTTACGGCGCCGGAGGAAGTTGAGGCCTCGGCGTAAGTCTACTGCAGAAGGATTGAACCACGACGGGCACGAAGGACACGACGGCCGGTAGTGAAGGGCTGGCTCGGATTGGCTTGGTTTGCTGGCAGAGGGTAGATTGGCTTAGGCAGTCCTTTCTCCGTGGATGAGGTGAGCCGTAATTCGGATTACGATTGACGAAGCGACTCGCGCTGAGCTCTGTCCTCAGGGCTCGACTGAGATCGTCGAGCTCTTCGACGAGTCGGGGAAGTTTGTCGGCAGGCTGCTGCCTGAGTCCGATTTTCCACCACCGGGGTGGGCGCCGATAACGCCGATCCCGAGTGAAGCGGAGCTGCGCGAGTGAGCGGCTTATAATGGTCAAGGCATAACGACCGAAGAATTGCTTGCGCGGCTGACGTCTAGGCCGTGAAGTTTGTCGTCGTTTGGGAACCAGGCGCCACCCGCGACATCGACCTGTCGTGGGAAAGAGCGACCGAGCAGGAAAGTAATCTTATCCTCGCTTCCCTCGAGTCGATCCAGCAGAAGTTGTCAACGGATCCTTACCAGGCTGGAGAGTCCTGAGAGCATCCGCTCGAACGGGTCTTCCTCGAATTCCCCCTGACCGTCTCCTACCGCATCTACCGGGCCATGTCGCAGGTCCGGATTTATGCCGCGGTCGTTTGGCGGACGGCTTAGCTTTTTGGCTCGGGCCCTCTGGCGCCTTTCGAATCCGATCGCACCACTTCTATTCGCGATCTCCGCTGTCGAAGCTGCCCTACGAGTCCATTCGGCGCCCCAATCGTTTCACAAAATCTGCCGGTTATGCGTTTCGCAACAACGGCGCCGGCGAAGGTTGCCATTGCGGATATCTGAGGTCTTGAAGGCGCGCGGCGCCGAAAGCACTCTGCGGTGACGATAACTCGCCGGCGCTCCACGGCGCCATTGTCGGACCGACCAAGGAGTGGTTTTCGTGTCTTGCATTTGCCAGGTTGTTGGTACGGTTCTTATCGGGTTGTTCGTCGCTTGCGAGGCCTCCGCGGCCACGGAGATGGAAGCGGCGCTGGCGTATCCTTCATGGGATGAACCGACGCCGTCCGTCATCTCGGATGACGACTGTGAATCTTCCGAAGAGGCATTCGATCTCGTTGGCGCTCACGGCGACGGGCTGCTCTTTGGCGGTGGCTGCGGCGCTGCTTGCTGCGATAGTTGCTGCGAGGGCTGCTGCGACGGCATCGGCTACTGCTGCACGGGCTCGAAGTGGTATGGCACGATTGGCGCCGTGATCCTGCACCGTGAGCGGCCCTCGGCCGGGTCAATTGTCGCGACCAACCCGGGCCTCGCTCCGATCGTATCGGCCGACGCGTATGATTTCGACGCGCAGGGTGGACCCGAGTTGGCGCTGGGGCGTTATCTCAATGACTGCTGGTCCGTCGAGGGGCGCTACTTTGGCGTGGACAATACGGCTAGCACGTCGTTAACAGCGCCCGGCAACTTTATCGGGACAGGCTTCACAGGGCCGGGCGGTACGCTGCTCACGGGCCGCTACTTAACGATGCTCGATAGCGCCGAAATCAACGTACGCCATCAGTACAGCGATCGTCTCAACTTGCTCGCGGGCTTCCGTTGGATTCAGCTACAAGATCAGCTCCACAGCACTATCGGCCCCGTCGCGCGGGCCCACTACGACTACGATAACCGCCTCTACGGCGGCCAGCTGGGCGCCAACCTCGATGTGGCGCCGCGTTGTAGCCGGATTCTCGCCAATGTCGAAGCGAAAGCCGGCGTGTACGGCCTTGTCGCCTAACTCCAAGTGAAGAGGGGCATGCCTAGGGTGACGAAGTGGTTTAGTAGCTTGCAGCGGATTGCGACTTCGACATTCTGATTCGGCTTGGTGCGGTTCTTGAGGCGTTCACCGAAGGCGGCTTTGA
>JBGSJY010000433.1:0-10903 GCA_041741515.1 Pirellulales bacterium
TCCGTCGGCCGTTTTGAGTAGCGCGACGAGTTGACGAACGGTCTCGGGGTCGGCGTTGGCGTTGGTCGGCTGCATCGTCGTTTCCGTGGTTGGGGGATTCGGGCCCCGGTGGGGCCGTTGCGACTCTTCTCGGTCGCGCGGTTGGGAAGTCAAGCGTTTTTTGGGGGACTGTTTGTCAGGCGCACGCGGGGCCGATTTCTTCGATGCACTCGCGAGCGGTGTCGGCGTCGTCCGCGAGCTCGTTGAGGACATCGAGCAGAGCGTCCGTTTCTGCGCTGGCTTCGTTGTCGAGCGTCTCGGCGTCGTCGTAGTCGAACGAGTTGACGAGCTCGTAGACCTCCGCGAGCTTCGCGCCGAGGTCCTCACGTAGTTGGCGGAGTTCCTCGGTGTAGGCGCAGAGCGTGGAGCGGAGGCAGTCGATTTGCTTTGGGGTCATTTCGGATTCCGTGGTTGGGGGAGTCGGGCCCGTTGGTGGGGCCGTTGCGACTCTTCTCGATCGCGGTTGACCGTTGTCAACCAAAAAAACCGAGACTGTTTGGCGCCCGTTTCAGGTCGGCGATCGGGGGGCCGTTTCCGTCCCCCCGATGCGACTCTTCTCGGCGCGGCCCCGGCGCGAGTCAAACGCGCGAGCGTTCGTACACCGCTTCAAAACTCGGCTGTTTTGACGATTTCCGATTATTTTCGGGATTGTTGGCGGAGCCCCCCGGCGCCGGCCCGAATCGGGGCCCGGGCTCCGCGTTGCGGCGTCAGAGAGAACGGCCGCACCCGTTACGCGTCGTCAGAATCCGATCGGCGATCGGTGGCGCGTTGTCGTGCATTCAATCGCAAAGAGCTTCGCAGAGAATCGCGAGCAAACTCTCTGGGGATGCGGTGACGAGCTTCTCCCAGCGCGGCGAAGGGCGATAACCAAAGAAGTCAGCGAGCACCGTCGAAGAGACTGAGTGGACGGCCGATCGATTGCGCCGTAGCGGACTCGCACGAAGCGCGCCTCGGGCGCCCCAACATTGGCTTACACGCCGACAGTACGTGGACAGCTAATTTGCTTACTTAGCTGCCAGTACGCGGGCGGAGCTCAAGAGGATCGGCTGCGATCAGACCATGAGTCGGTACGTAAGAGCTGCAACCAAATCAGCTTCAGGTAGGCAACCGCGCACGTGTCGGGACTTGGGAGGGTCTTCCCCCGCCCGTGTTGGCTTCTATCCGTTGTCTTCGAAACTGCTGAGAACGATGAAGCCTCAGCAGGTTTGGCGTAGGTCGAAAGCCGCGGAAAAGTGTACGTTCTCTGCCGGTTTGGAGAGGTGTCGAGCCTGCCGAAGGCGGGAAAGACCTCTGCGGATTCGCCGCCCATCGCCGGCGCCTCGGATGATGCAACTTCGCTCAGTTGTGAACGGCGCCTGACAACTGCAACGCGTGGGTCGGAGCTGCCCGACGGGTGTACCACGTACGATTAGGATCGGTTGTGGTCGTTGTCGACGCTTGCAGTAGCCCACGACTTTCGGACAGCGGCGGGGGCGAGCTTTCACATAGAGGATTCGGCGTTCACTATCGGCCAATGGCTGATCTGCACGTTCACTTCACCTGTTGAACTCGCCTTACGCCACCTTTATCAACCGTAAAGCCGCCAGCACTTGCGGGCCAGCTTCGCGAGTCGCTTCGCCAGCCCGAGGCGATTGTGTATGTTGGTGTTGCCCGGATGCAGTGATGAATTGGCCGCAGGCGTTGGAATCTAGTCTCCTCGAGGCGCCAAAATGACCAAACGAACTCGAACCGCTACTCGATCCTTCTTCGTTGCACGTGTGACGTTTTGGACCGCGGCGGTCGCCGTAGAATGGCTGGCGTCGCCGATTGCCCTCCGAGCAGAGCAGCCCGCCGCGAACGCCGCAACGTTGCCGGTGGCCGATGGCGACGGGGGCCAGGCGAACCTGCGGGATTACGACCAGCGAGTTCGTCCGTTACTAGGCAAGTATTGCTTTGAATGCCACGGGCCCGAGGAACCTTCCAGCGACGTGCGGCTCGACTTGCTCGACCCGGACACCATCGGCGGCGGCGACGCGGACCACTGGGACGCGGCGCTCGACATGATCAACATGGGGTACATGCCCCCGGAGGGCGAGCGGCAGCCGAGCGACGCCGAGCGGAGGGAGTTGGTCGATT
This sequence comes from Pirellulales bacterium, assembly GCA_041741515.1. Taxonomy (GTDB): domain Bacteria; phylum Planctomycetota; class Planctomycetia; order Pirellulales; family Lacipirellulaceae; genus Botrimarina. The sequence goes on from JBGSJY010000433.1 coordinate 2,155, forward strand.
GGATGACCAAGGCCATCGACTTGGCAAAGCGGTTCCGGCAGCGGCCGTCCGCGGGGGCCATCCGTCGGCTAACGCGCGAGCAGTACTCCAACTCGCTCGCCGAGTTGCTTAGCCTGCCGATCGATTTTGGCCGGAACCTTCCCGACGAACCCAAGTCACGCATGGGGTTCTCTAACAGCAGCGACTCGCTGCTCATCTCGCCGCTGCATGTAGAGTACTACCAGTCCATCGCGCGCGAAGCGATCGACAAAGCCATCAAAACCGGCGACCGTCCGGAGCCCAAGCGTTACCGTGCGACCCTCGGCGCTAACGTCGGACTCGGGCGCCACGCCGCGGTGATTGACGGCTTCCAGTCCGCGCCTATCCCACGCGAGCATGTGCGCGTTGAGGTCCTAGACGAACACGGGCGGCCGCGGATCGGTCTGACGCCCGCCGAGGTCGCCGAGCTGAGAGAGATCGAGAGCAACATCGGCGTCGACATGCGGGGGTCTAGCAGCGACCGATACCGCATCACTGACGACGGTCTGATCCTTTTCTCTGCCCTACCCCACGTTGAACAAGCGCCCATGTCGTGGCAGGGGCCGTCGCCGAACATGATGCTGCTGCTGCGCCGCTGCTTTCCGAGCGAGGGGCCGTTTGTGACGCGGGTCACGGCGTCGCTGGCCAACTATGCCAACGGCTACCAGGCAGAAGGCCTGCTGCAACTCCGGTCGACCGAGCCGATGACTCGGTTGACGAGCGACTCGACCGCGCTGGTCGCGCCGGCGGATGCGATTGTTTTGACCGCGGCAGACTGCAAGCAGCAGAGCGGGCTCACTTTGCAGGGCGGGGCGCTGGCGCCGGAGGACGTTACCAAGACGTCTAGCGGGAGCTTTAGCTTTCAAGTCTCCAAGCCGGGCTTGTACCAGATCGACTTGGTGCATCCCGCCGCGGCAGAGAACGGGATGCCCTCGGTGTCGCTGGAGCTCGACCGGTGGGCCCAGCACCTTCGTGTCGAACCAGGGACCCCGGGGCAGAACGGGCTGTCCGTGACGCCGATGGCCCACGCCCAGCTTTCTCCCGGGACGCATCGTCTAACGGTGGGCGGTAGGTTCTTCGTCGGCTTCCGCGAGGTCGTTGTGTCGCCGATCCCGGATGACCACCCTGTTAGCGTCTCGCTCCGCGACGAGCGTTCGCGAAGCCAGGAAGGCCCCGCCGGCCGTGACTCTGCCTTGAGGGCCTTTGTCGGCTCGCGTACCGACGACGGGATGGAGTACGCAGAGCTCGACCAGTCGCGCGTCGTCGATTCGCGGTCGGGCGAGCTCGAGACCTACGAGTTTCGGGGGTACCTAGAGAACCTGCCGATCCCGATCTTGGACGAGACAGAGCAGAGCAGTTTGTCCAACATAATGGTGGTCGGGGTCTGGAACGATCACCTGGTAAAAGACTCTTCCGATTGCGGCGTGCCGATCGTCGTGCGTTCGATCGAGTTTGAAGGGCCGTCGTACCCCGTCTGGCCCCCCGAGAGCCATCAGCAGGTGTTCTTCGAGTCGCCGCTGCGCGAGACCGACCCCGACGGCTATACCCGCGAAGTGATCTCCCGGTTCATGACGCGGGCCTTTCGGCGGGCGGTCGATCCACACGAAGTCGATCGCTACGTCGATTTCTGGACCGCCACCCGCGGCGACTACGACAACTACTATGAGGGCGTGAAGGAGACGCTCGTGGCCGTGCTTTGCTCGCCCCATTTCTTGTATTTCGGGGGGCCCGATGCGCCTGCCGCGGACGACGCCGGCCTGGCCGAGCGGCTGGCTTATTTCTTGTGGAACTCTCCCCCCGACGAAGAGCTCCGCCGTCTTGCGGCCGAGGGGACGCTGCGGCGCGAGCTGCCCCGGCAGGTCGAGAGGATGATCGCCGATGCGCGGATCGAGCGGTTTATCGACACGTTCGCTGTCGACTGGCTCCGCCTCAATCGGCACGCGTCGATGGATGTGAATGTGGACGCCTACAGCGACTACACGCGATTTGTGAAGCGCGATATGGCGATGGAGACCAAGGCGTTTCTGCTGTACGTTCTGCGTGAGAAGCTGAGTCTGCTGACGTTCATCGACTCGGACTTCGCGATGCTCAACCAGAATCTCGCCGAGTTCTACGGGGTCTCGGGGGTCGAGGGGACGCACTTCCGGCCCGTGCCGGTGGCGCCCGAGATGCACCGCGGCGGCCTGCTGTCGCAGGGGGCATTCCTTTGCGGTCACTCGGACGGCACACAGGCCCATCCCATCAAGCGGGCTGTTTGGTTGAAAGAGAAGATCCTGGGGTCTCCCGTTCCGCCGCCTCCACCCAACGTTCCGGCGCTCAACCCCGAGACGCCTGGATTCGAGAAGCTAACGCTCAAGGAGCAGCTCGAGCTGCACCGCGACAAGCCGTCTTGTGCGGACTGCCACCGCACGATCGACCCTTATGGCGTCGTCTTCGAGAACTACGACGCCGTCGGGCGTTTCCGCACGCAGGCCAAGGGCCGGCCGGTTGACGCTCGGTCGGTGCTGCCCGAAGGTGTCGAGATCGATGGGGTCGATCAGCTCAAAGAGTACCTCTTGGAGAACCAGCGCGACGTGGTCACCCGGACTGTCATTAGCCATTTGCTTGCTTACGCGCTGGGAAGAGATGTCTCGTACTCCGATGAGCAGGAGATCGACGAACTTGTTGCTCGCGTCGCGGCCGACAAGTACAACTTGCAAACCGCCGTGCTGGCGATTGCAGAAAGCGCAGCGTTCAGCGGACTCAGCGTCGAGCCGCCGAAGCCCGAGCGTCAACGAGACCTACCATGAGCCGACAACCAAGGCGATTGAGCCGACGGACCTGGCTACGCGGCGCGGGAGTGGCCTGTGCGCTGCCGTATCTCGAGGCCATGGGGATGGGGAGGGCCATGGGCAACAGTGAGGCCGCTGGCCTTGGGGGCGATCCGACCGGCGCCGCGCCCAAGCGGCTCTGCTACGTCTACTTTCCAAATGGGGTGAGTCTTCCCCCCGAGTCGAACCCCGCCCACAGGGACTGGAGCTGGTTCCCGCTGGGTGAAGGTGCGGACTATCAAACCACCAAGGTGCTAGAGCCGCTCGCGCCGATGCGCAAGAAGATGACCGTGCTGGGAGGGCTGAGCCACCCCAACAGCCGGCAGGTGCTGGGGCACCTGGCGGGGGACACCTGGTTGACCGGGGGCGACCTCCGCGGCTCGACGTACCAGAACCGGATCTCGGTCGATCAGTTCGCTGCGCGCCGCCTGGGCCGCCACACACGGTACCCGTCGCTCGTTCTGTCGACGGACGGCGGGATCGGCTACAAGTCGCGCGTGTCGACTTTGTCGTTCGCAGACGGCGGGCGCCCGATCCCCTCCGAGAACCGCCAGCGGCAGATCTTCGAGCGGTACTTCGCCCCCAGCGGCGGGGCGACCACTAGCGAGCGGAGGCAGAGCCTCGAACGGCGAAAAAAGATCGTCGACCTAGTAATGGAAGACACCGCCAGCCTGCAGCGCAGTCTCGGCCAGGACGACCGCGACCGCGTGGACGAGTACCTTACCTCGCTGAGCTCGGTCGAAGAGCAGATCTCCCACAACGAGCAGTGGCTCGACATTCCGCTGCCGCAAGTCGACGGGGGGACGATCGATTTCGACAGCAATCCCGCGGTCGACCCGACCGCGTACCTGCGGACGATGTTCGACCTGATGGTGCTCGCGATTCAGACCGACATGACGCGCGTCTTGACCTACATGATGGCTCGCGAAGACGGGATGGGGTTCGGCGAGAACTTCCCAAAGCTTGCGCTGGGGATCAAGATGGGGCACCACGGCATCAGCCACGACCAGGCCGATGGGCACTGGGAAGAGTGGGGACGCTACGACCGTTGGCTCGCCCAACAGTTCGCCTACTTCCTGACCCGGCTCGACCAGCTGCGCGATGGGAACGGATCGCTGCTGGACAGCACGCTCGTGCTCTACGGCAGTGCCTGCAGCACCACGCACAACGCGGTGAACTACCCACTGGTGCTTGCGGGGGGCTCGGCGATGGGCGTTCGTCACGGACGGTACCTGAAGCAGCCGAAAGAGACACCCATGTCAAATCTGTTCGTGAGCATGCTCAACACGGTCGGGATCGAAACCGAGCAGTTCGCCGACAGCACCGGTCCGCTGGAGATCGACGCGGAACCGCTGTTCTAAACGCGGCGGCCACCGCTGCGTACGGGGCTGCGTTTCCAGCTCGGCCGCCCCCCGCCCGTTAGGCGTCCCAGGCCACGGTCTGCTGCGTCTGCTCTCCGAGCCCGGCAATGGACAGCCGCATCTGCTGGCCGGGCCGCAGGTAAACGGGGGGCTTCTGGCCGAGTCCGACGCCCGGGGGGGTGCCCGTCGAAATGATGTCTCCCGGGTGGAGCGACATGAACCCGCTGAGGTAGCTCACCAGCGTGGCGACTCCGAACACCATGGTGCGGGTGGTTCCGTCTTGATAGCGCCGGCCGTCGACCTCAAGCCACATGCTCAGGTTCTGCGGGTCGGCGACTTCGTCCTTCGTCACCAGATAGGGGCCGATCGGGGCAAAGGTGTCGCAGCTCTTTCCTTTGACCCATTGGCCGCAACGCTCTAGCTGGTACTCTCGCTCGGAGAGGTCGTTCACCACGCAGTACCCTGCGACGTAGTCGAGCGCCTCCTGCTCGCTTACGTACTTTGCCGTGTCGCCGATCACGACCCCCAGCTCGACCTCCCAGTCCGATTTGGTTGAGCCCTTGGGGATCACCACGTCGTCGTTGGGGCCGACGATCGCGCTGGTGGCCTTCATGAACAGCACCGGTTCGGCGGGCACGTCCATGCCCGACTCGGCGGCGTGGTCGGAATAGTTCAGGCCGATGCACATGAACTTGCCCACCCCCGCGACGCAGGGGCCCAGGCGGGTCGCCGGGTCCACGACCGGGAGCTTGTCGATCTCATGCCGACGCAGCGCGTCGAGCGAGGCGCCGGACAACGCGTCGCCCGATACGTCCTGGATCACGCCCGCTAACGAGCGCAGGGTCCCGTCTGCGTGCAGCAGGCCGGGCTTCTCTTGGCCGGGGGCGCCGTAGCGTAGGAGTTTCATCTTGCGCTCTCGGGTTGTAGCTGATCTAGATGCACCAGCCGCCGTCAATCAAGTGAATGGCGCCGGTGGTGAACGAGGACTCGTCTGAGGCTAGGTAGACGGCCAGCGACGCGATCTCTTCCGGCGTCCCGATCCGACCCATCGGTTGCCTGGCGACGAACGCCTTACGCGTCTGGTCGTAATTTCCCTGGGCGCGGATCCGTTCTTCTAGAGAAGGCGATTGAACCGTGCCGGGACAGATGGCGTTCGCTCGGATCCCCTTGCCGACGTAGTCCGCGGCGATCGCCTTGGTAAGGCCGATGACCGCCGCCTTGGCGGCGCCGTAGGCGAACCGGTTTGGGACGCCGGTGACGCTCGACGCCACCGACGCGACGTTCACTATGCTGCCGCCGCCGGCGGCCAGCATCGCGGGCAGGATGGCCCGCGTCACCTGGTAGGTTGAGGTAACGTTTAGCTCGATGGAGCGTCGCCACTCTGCGGCGGTGCAATCGAGGATCGTGCCGTGGTGCACGTAGCCCGCGCAGTTGAACAACACATTGATTTCTCCCTCCTCGCTCGCTAGGCGGTCGATCGCCTGGACATCGCACACGTCGAGGGTAGCGATCCGCAGGCGGGGTTCCTCTTGCTGAAGCCGCTGGAGCATCGATTCGTTGATGTCGGTGGCCAGCACCTCGGCGCCCTCGCGAGAGAACGCCAGCGCCACTGCTCTGCCGATCCCCTGGCCCGCCGCGGTGGCGAGGACCTTCTTGCCTTCGAGCCGTTTGCTCATTGTCGTGTTCGCACTATGGATGAAGTCTGCATGGAGGCAACCCCTAGGCGCCGGTCCTGGCCTGCCACACGGGGCCGTCTGGGTAGCGGTACTGGTCGAGGGTCGATGAGTGGATCTCGGCGCTGTAGCCGGGGCAGGAGGGGGGGAGGTAGCGCCCGCCACGGACCACCGTGGGGTGCACAAAGTGTTCGTGCAGGTGGTCGACGTACTCCGCGACACGGTTTTCCAGCGACGCGCCGACGCGGATGAAGTCGATCATGATCAGGTGGCTGACGTACTCACACAGCCCGACGCCCCCGGCGTGCGGGCAGACGGGGACCCCGAACTTCTTGGCCAGCAGTAGCACGGCGAGCACCTCGTTCACACTGCCGAGCCGGCAGCTATCGATCTGGCAGAATGAGACGGCGCGCATCTGTAATAATTGCTTGAACACGACGCGGTTCTGGCACTGCTCGCCAGTCGCCACTCCGATCGGGGCGATCGCGCTGGCGATTTCTGCGTGCCCGACGACGTCGTCGGGCGAGGTTGGCTCCTCCACCCACCAGAGGTCGTACTCGGCCAGGGCCCGCACCCACTCGATCGCCTCAGCGACCTCCCACCGCTGGTTGGCGTCAACCATCAACCGGCGGTCGGGGCCGATCTCTTCGCGGATGATCGCCGCGCGGCGGCGGTCGTCTTCCAGGTTGGCGCCAACCTTGAGTTTGAAATGGCCCCAGCCCTCGGCGAGCGCGGCCCGGCAGAGCTGCCGGATGCGGTCGTCGGAGTAGCCAAGCCACCCCGCGGAGGTGGTGTACGCCGGAAAACCAGACTCCAGCATTTGCGCTTCACGCTCAGGCTTGGTCGCCTCGTTGGCCTGGACGATCTGCAGAGCCTCGTCGCTGGTCAGGGCGTTGTCGAGGTAACGGAAATCGATGCAGTCCACCAGTTGCCGCGGCGTCAGGTCGCACACCAGCTTCCACAGCGGCTTACCCTCGGCCCTTGCCCATAGGTCCCATACCGCATTGAGCAGCGCCGCGGCCGCCAAGTGCACTACCCCCTTTTCGGGACCGAGCCACCTCATCTGGGTGTCGTTGGTCACCCTCCGCCACGTTCCTGAGAAATCGCCCACCAACTCCCCGAGCGTCCGGCCAACGATCTGATCGGCGAGCGCCCTCACCGCCGCGACGCAGAGGTCGGTCCCCCGCCCCAGCGTGAAGGTAAGCCCGTGGCCCACCAAGTCGGGACGGTTGGTCGCCAGTGTGACATACGCGGCCGAATAGTCGGGGTCGGTGTGCATGGCGTCCGAGCCGTGCGCCTCGTCCGACGTCGGGAACCGGAGGTCGACGACATCGCAGGCCGTGATACAGATCGGTTGGGTCATGGTCGTGCTGGGCGCCCAATGCCAGGGGTCGGTTCGAATCAAGTGTGCCGCTGCTTTGGCGGTGGATGAAGTGAGGCGCCCAACGCATGGCGCCTTGCGGGGAATCAGCCAATGACCCCCCCCTCGCCTACGCCGCCACCTTGGCGCCGCGAGTGTTCACCATGAAACCGTAGAACGCCACAAACACAAAGCAGGCCGCCGGCAGCATGAACGAGGCGCGGACCGCGGTAGTGGGATCGCCCCAGAACTTGCTCCCCCAGTCGATCACGTACCCCTGCAGCGGCGGCATCAACGCCCCGCCGACGATCGCGAAGATCAAGCCCGCCGAGCCCAGCTTGGCGTCGTCCACCGTGAGCCCGTCCAGCGCGATACCGTAGATAGTGGGGAACATCGCGGCCATACACGCAGAGACCAGCACCAAGCTAACAATGCCAGCCTGTGCCGGCAGCAACACCGTCCCCACGCTGAACGTGATCCCCCCTATCGCCAGCACCCCGAGCAGCAGCCCCGGGCGAACGAAGCCCAACACATAGGTCCAGACGAAGCGACTGCAGAGGAACAGGCACATGCCGGCGATGTTGTACCACTGCGCCTCAGACGCGGAGACGCCAAGCACGCTCATGCCGTACTCGATGATGTTGGTCCAGCACATGATCTGCGCGCCCACGTACAGCCCCTGCGCGAGCACGCCGCCCAGGTACGTGAAGGTCGCCAGGTTCGCAAGGGCTTCGGTTAGGTGGATCGGGTCTTCGCTATGTCCGGTGTGCGGCATGTGTGAGAACACGAACGCGATCAAGACGCCGAGCACCACGATGGCGATGACGACGTACGGTACGCGGATCACTCCCAGGTCATGCTTCCTGAGGGCCGCGTAGGCCTCGGGCTGTTCCACGGAGAAAGTCTCCATAGCCGCGGAGACCTTCTGCCCGATCTCGCCCGGCGAGATCCCCATCTCTTTGTACTGAGGGTTCGCGTCGATGTGCTGCTGGCGGAACTCATTGACCTGTAGGTAAGGCAAAACCAGCACCCCGGCGATAAACATCCCCGTGAGCGAACCCACGGGGTTGAACGCCTGGGCTAGATTGAGCCGCCGGGTGGCGGTCCGCACGTCGCCCATCGACAGGATGTAGGGGTTGGCGGAGGTCTCCAAGAACGCCAAGCCGAACGTGATGATGTAGAAGCAGCCGAGAAATAGCCAGTAGTTCTGAAGAACGCTCGCCGGGATAAATAGCAGCGCGCCGATAGCGTACAACGCCAATCCGATCACGATGCCCGCTTTGAAAGAGACCTTCCGGATCACCAGCGCGGCGGGAAAAGCCATCGTGGCGTACCCGCCGTAGAAGGCCAACTGCACCAGGTTCGCCTTCCATGCGGGGAGCTGAAAGATCTGCTGAAACGACTTGACCATCGGGTTGGTCACGTCGTTTGCGAAGCCCCACAAGGCGAACAGCGACGTAACAAGGATAAATGGGTAAAGGTACTGGGGCGAGACGACCTGAGGAGACGCGTTCTGAGGTGATAGGT
>JBGSJY010000434.1:0-16542 GCA_041741515.1 Pirellulales bacterium
GTCGGCATCGCCGGCGGCGTCGACGGACAGGTCGACCTGGCGTCGGGGCTGCTCGTCACCAACGGCGACAACACCTACACGATCGACACGTCTGCCGTGACGACCGTCGAGGGCCTGCTCGGGCTGCTAAACGACCCGCAGTACGGCCTCTCGGCGACGATTAACGCCACACGCGACGGAATCGACGTCCGCACACGCCGCAGCGGGGCCGACTTCGCGATCGGCGAAAACGGCGGCACGACCGCGACGCAGCTCGGCATCCGCACCTACACGGAGGAATCGCGACTCGCCGACTTCAGCCGCGGCCTGGGCGTCGTCATCCCGGGCGACAACGACACCGAGACCCTCGCGCAGAACAAGTTCGATATCACTGTCACCGAAGACGGCGTCACCACCACTTACAACATCAACCCGCTCGGCTTGAAGACGGTTGGCGACCTCATCCAACGGATCTCGGACGCCACGGGGGGCGCCGTCGTCGCGTCGCTAGCCGATGTCGGCAACGGGTTGGTGCTGACGGTCACGGACCCCGACTCGCCGGCAACGGCGGCGTCGGGGTCGCTTGCGCTCGGCGCCGACTCGCTCACGATCGCTGCGATCGCCACCGGCGCCGGGGGCAACCGCCCGTTCACGGTCGAGGTGGTGGACAATGGCGGCACGGGGCCGATCGGCGCCACCGTCACCGGCGACACGATTGTGGTCGATCTGGCGGGCGTGACGGCGACGACCGACGTCATCGCCGCCAGCATCCAGGCACAGCTTCCGGGCTACACCGTCACCTCCAGCGGGACCGACACGATCTCGGCGGCCGTCGCCCCTCAGTCGGCAGCGACCACCGGTGGCGCGGCGGCGAGCCAACTAGCTACCACCGCGTCGGGCGCGTTCACGCTGCTCGGTGATACGATCGGCATCCAGACCACGACGCCCGGCGAAGAAGGCAACGTGCCCTTCAGCGTCGTCCTCCGCGATTCAACGGCCGGCGCGGGGACCGGCCCGCTGACGACAACCTTTGATGCCGCTAGCAACACGATCACGGTCGATCTGCAGGGAGTCGACACCACAACCGACGCGATCGCCGCGAGCATTCAGGCCGCTTTGGGGGGCGTGACCGGGGTCCCGTTTACCGTCGCATCCAATGGCACGGCCGCGGTGACGGTCGCGGATGTCTCTCCGACCGAGCTGACGATCCCCGCGCCGACGGCCGGCGGACGCGACAACGACTCGATCACGCTGAGCGGTCCGATGGCCGAGCGGTTGGGTTTCCTCCCCGCTGGGCAGAGCTCCGTCACGTTGGAGCAGACAACGATCGCCTCGACGGACCGCAAGCCGCTGGAAGTCGATAGCGTTTTCACGACGCTGCTCCGCATGCGGGAGGCCCTCAAAGCGGGGGACACCGACGCCCTCGGGCGGGAGACCAATCGGCTCGACGACGACCTCGACCGGGTGTCGTTCGGCCGCGCGGAGGTGGGCGTCAGGATGAGGACGCTCGACTCGGTTAGCAGCCGACTCGAGGAGGAGGGGATCACGCTGCGCGCAGCGCTGTCGGACGAGATCGACACCGACATGACGCAAGTCATCTCCGACTTCATGACCAAGCAGTACGCCCTGCAGGCGTCGCTGCGGACGGCCGGCACGCTGCTGAATATGTCGATTCTCGACTTCATTTGAGGGGTGAGACTTGAGGCTCAAGGCTTGAGGGTTGGTGTGCCAGCTCGAAACGGTTCTCGCGATAGCCCTCACACCTCACAACTCAAGCCTCATCCCCGCATTCGTCGGGATTCTCTCAACAGGCGCAGTCCGCGGCGCCGATGCCTCCAGAGTAATACCAAGCCGTTCAATGTGAGCGGCCCCGTGCGCCAGGAGGGCGACGATGCAGATCAACACAACGCGGTTCGGCGCAGTCGAGATTCAGTCTTCGGACGTGCTCGAATTCCCGCTCGGCCTGATTGGTCTTGAGCCTTGGACGAAGTGGGTCGTGCTGGCCGACGGCGAGAACCCTGGCCTGGGTTGGTTGCAATCGACCGAGCGGGCCGACCTGGCGCTGGCCATCGTCAGCCCGCGGCGGTACGTGCCGGACTACAAGGTGCGGCTTTCGTCGCGCGACCTGGCGCCGCTAGAGGCGCCCCAGGGCGTCACGCCTCAGGTGATCGTCGCGATGAGCTGCCACGGCGGCGTCCAACTGCAAGGAAATGGGCAGGGGCAGGGGTCGCAAGCCCTTTCCCTGAACCTCAAGGCGCCGATCCTGGTCTGCCTCGAGACCCGTCGCGGCCGCCAGGTCGTCGCCAAGGATGACCACCCCGTTCAGCACTGGCTCGGCGGGCCGGCGCAGCTGCGCCGTTCGGCCTGAGCCGACGAGGGGCGGCTCTGCCGGTTCTGCCGGCTTGGGCCCCCCGAATGGCCCCGTCGCCAGCGGGGCAAACGAATTAACCGGCTCTCTACCGCGGCCATTGCACGAGCCGCTAGCGGAAAGCCGATAGCTGCTACCGTTGCCAGATAGCGACGACCCGCCGATTCCGGCGGTCGTTGATCCCACCCCCTTCGCCCGCGTCGCCGAGCGCGCTCGCCTCAACCAGGGTCACGCCCATGTTGGTACTGTCACGCCAACGCGACGAGAGCATTATTATCGGCGACAACGTGGTGATCACGGTCGTCGACGTGCGGGGAGACAAGGTGCGGCTGGGGATTGACGCCCCGGTCGAGATCCCTGTGCACCGCCGCGAGGTGTACGAGGCGATCCAGCGTGAGAACCGCCGCGCCAGCGAGATCAGCACCGACCAGGCCCGCCAGGCCGGCGGCGACAAAGCGGGCTCTTGATCGGCGTCGGCGAGTTTTCTGCTGACTTGGTTCGCCCGGCAGGCGGTGCTCTCTCTCTGCGGCGGCGCCTTCTTGTGCTGCTGCGGCCGCCTTCCTAGTGGCGATAGTGGGGCGCGAGTCCCTGGGCCCGATACGGTTCTACTGAAGAGCGTGCCTCGTCTGGCCGTCGCCTGCGTTTCTTGCGCTGGGCAGCTCGCAGCAGCTTCTCGACCCGAGTCTTTCTCCACTCGCAAGGTCGCGCGGGCGAGTTTCTGACTTTAGTCGCGGCGGAGTTGGTCGGCCTGTAGGCCCTGTGCGGGTTAGGGCGGCCAGCGGCGTCGAGAGACCTCGGGAAACGATGCTTCCCGCTCAGGCGCGCACCGCTAGCGGACGATACGTTCGCTTAGGCCTGTGGTCCGGTGACGGACAACATGGTCATGGAACCGCTCACAGGATCGCTCGCTAGGCAACCGACTGGCTTCAGGCGCGTGGACGCACGCCCCCCAACGCCCGTGATGTGCCGTCCGAGACTCCGCACCAAGGACGCCCACCAAGCGACGGCGATCGGGACCTCGGGGTTCCGCCCAACTCGCCAGGCCGCCGCTCCCCCTCCGGGAGCCGGCGGCGACCATCCTACCTGCTGACCACTTAGGGGAAGCTCGATGTCACGCATCAACACGAACGTCAGTTCGCTCGTTGGCCGCAACAACCTGGCCAAAGCGAACAGCAGCCTGTCGCAGTCTTTGACGAGACTTTCGACCGGTCTGCGGATCAACACCGGTAAGGACGACCCTGCCGGTTTGATCGCCAGCGAAAACCTGCGCAGCGACATTACGTCGATCAAGAAGGCGATCAGCAATACCGACCGGGCCAACCAGGTCATCGCAACCGCCGACTCGGCCCTCGGCCAGGTCAGCTCGCTGCTGAACGACATCCGCGGCCTGGTGACGGAGTCCGCCAACTCGGGCGCCCTCTCCGACGCGCAGATCTCGGCCAACCAGCTGCAGCTTGACTCGTCGCTGGAGGCCCTCAACCGCATCGCCCAGACGACGACCTTCCAAGGCCGCAAGCTGCTCGACGGATCGCTGGACTTCCTCACGACGTCCGGCGCCAACGCCCAAAACATCTCGAACGTCCAGATCGACCAGGCCAACCTGGGCGCCACGGGCTCGGTCGCGGTTGACGTAAACGTCACGGCCGCCGCCACGAAGGCTTCGGTCGCCATCGGCAACCTGCCGGACGTTACGCCCACCGTCACGACCGAACTCGCCTACGACGTCCAGACGACCGCGGCGGCCGCTTCGTCGGGCTCGGTCAACTTCAACATCGTCACCGCGGACACCCAGCAGTCGGTCACGTCGCTGACACTCGGTGGCGCTGGCGCCGACGTCATCACGATCACGGCTGTCGAGGACGGCGCCGCTGACGGCGTCGCCGGGAACGGTTTCGCGATCGTCGTCAATGACGTCAACACGACGCCCAACGGCGCGACTGCGACGTTCGCTTCCAACACGCTGACGATCAACGCCGACATCACCGGCGGCGTCACGTCGGACGTGGTTGCGGCTGCGATCCAAGCGGCCGGCGGCGCCAGCTCGACCTTCACCGCTTCGTCGGACGGCACCGACGCTCTGCTCGCTGGCGATGAAGCCGCGATCGAGGCGATCACGGGTGGCAACACCACCGCGGGTGTCGACGAGGTTGTCACAACCGAGACGATCGGCATCACCGGCACCCTCGCCGCTGGCGCCAACGGTAACTTCGGCATCTCGTTCGCCGAAGCCGCTCTGGGCAGCGGCGCCGCCTCGACGGCGGTGTTCGGCAACGCGACTGCCGGCTACACGGTGCAGATCAATAGCGACAAGGTCGGCGGCGTCGCGATCGACGACATCCGCGCCGCTATCGAGAGCATCGCTGAGGTCAACACGGCGACCATCTCGACCGCCGGCACCTCGACGTTCAATAGCATCGCCGTCGGCGGCGCTTCGACGTTCCCGGATGCGGCTCCCGCCGCGATCAGCCTGACGAACGGCGTCACCGCCGCCAGCACGACGCAGCGGTTCAACATCACCACGGCCGTCGGTGTGGTTGGCAATTTCAACCTCTCCTTCGTCGAGCAGAATCTGTCGGGCGCTGGGACGAACGTCTCCGGCAGTTTCGCGGGCGGTTACACCATCGCGATCGACAGCTCAGTCGGCGTCACCAACGCTCAGATCCGCGACGCGATCGCGAGCATCGCCGAGGTTGGCTCGGTGACGCTCGGCACGGGGACATCGGCCTCGACGACCTACAATGCCGCCATCGACACGCCGCCGGCGACGCTGAGCGTGGTCGGAGCCGGCGCCGCTTCAGCAACGACCGGCATCGACGCCGACTTGGTGTTCGAGTTAGCAGGCGCCAACGGTTCGGAAGTCCTCAGCTTCGAGGCGGGCACCACGATCAATCAGCTTCTCGCCGGCATCGAGGCTGTCAAGGACGCCACCGGCGTCTCGGCGGAGCTGGACGAGGCGGGCACCGGCTTGGTGCTGACTTCGACCGGCTATGGCTCGGCCTCGTTCGTCGATATCCAGATAATCGGCGAAGGCAACGCCGCGATCCCGGCGGGGTCCTTCACGACCGCGATCGGCGAAGGGACTCGCGACAGCGGCGAAGACATTGTCGCCACGGTGAACGGCATTTCCGCCACCGGCAAGGGCAACAATCTGTCAATCAACACCGCGACCCTCGACCTGTCGGCGACGCTGACGGCCGGTTTCGTCGGTTCGTCGACGTTCACGATTGATGGCGGCGGGGCGAAGTTCCAGCTCGGTCCGAACGTTGTGAGCAACCAGCAGGCCCGCCTGGGCATCGGCAGCGTCAACACCGCCGCTCTGGGTGGCGTCGACGGATTGCTGTACCAGCTCGGCACCGGCGGCACCGCCTCGCTGTCTTCGGACACGAACAAGGCCGCCAAGATCGTCGAATCGGCGATCGACCAAGTGACCTCGCTCCGTGGCCGATTGGGCGCCTTCCAGCGGACGTCGCTGGAGACGAACAAGAACGCCCTCAACGACACGCTCACGAACCTCACCGAGGCCGAGAGCAGCATCCGCGACGTCGACTTCGCCGAAGAGACCGCGAACCTCACCCGTTCGCAGATCCTCGTCCAGTCCGGCACACGAGTTCTGGCGATCGCCAACCAGAACCCGCAGAACGTGCTGGGTCTGCTCCAGTAAGCGAGACTCAGCGTCTAATCGCGTAACAACGAGCCGGCTCGGCCCTTCGGGGGCCGGGCCGGCTTTTTTGTTGCAATCTAGAGAAACCGGGGGCTAAGGCCCCGCGGCTGATAGATCGTCACCAGCAAGATCAGCCGGGACGCCTTAACGTCCGATTCTTCTGCTTCGCCGCTGTTACCCGCGCCCTGTGCCGCCCCAACCGTGCTAGCACGGGCAGCTCAAGCCGGAGACTCCCCGCAACCGATACCCGTTACGGGACGGTGCGCGCCGTACGAGCTACGGTAGTAGACCCCCCGCCTCGGTCGCTCTCCCTATCCTGTCGGTTACCCCATGTCCCGCATCTCTACGACCGGCATCACGTCGTCGGCTGGATTGATCACCGGGATTCCGATACAGGACACGGTCGACCAACTGATGGCGATCGCGTCGCGGCCCCGATCGCTGCTGGCGTCTCGCAACCAGGGGCTTACCGCCGAACGGACCGCGATCGACCGCCTGTCGTCGTTGACACTGAGCACAAAGTTCTCGCTAAGCAGGCTCAACCTGTCGCGCACGTTCACCGCCCGCACCGCGACGAGCAGCGGCGACTCGGTAAAGGCGACCGTTAAGACAGGGGCGTCGCCCGCCGCCGGCAGCTATCAGTTCACGCCGCTCAAGCAGGCTACCGCGCATCAACTCGTCTCCAGCCGGATCGACGACATCAGCAGCCTAGGCACGGGCAGTCTGTCGCTGCGCTTCGGCGGCCACGTCGATAAAGGAGTCAGCCTGGCCGACCTGAACGGCGGCGAGGGAGTCGCGGCGGGCCAGATCAAGATCACCGACAGTGCAGGCGACACGGCGGTAATCGACCTCCGCGGCGCCCGCAATGTGGACGACGTCCTCGAAGCGATCAACAACGCCGCGGAGATCGACGTCACCGCGTCGGTCGATGGCGACCGCCTCGTGCTGACCGACAACACGGGCGAGTCCGGCGCCTTTCGCGTCCGTGAAGTGAACAACGGCACGACCGCGGCGAGCCTCGGCCTGCTGGGCGCCGCGTCGAGCGGGAAGATCACCGGGAGCGACGTCTACACGCTGTCGGCGGGCAGTTCGCTGGCGAGCCTGCGCGACGGCCTCGGCGTACGGTTTACCGATACGGCCGACAAGGCATCCACGACCGAACTCAACGAGTCGGCCGACCTCAGCATCACGCTTGCCGACGGGACGACGAAGGCCGCGATCGACCTGTCCGGATCGAAGACCCTGGGCGATGTCATCGACCGCATCAACAGCAGCGACGATCTGGGCGGCAAGTTGACCGCCTCAATCAACGCCGCCAGCAATGGACTGGTGCTCACCGACACGTCGGGCGGCGGGGGCGACCTGCTGGTGGCCGACGCTGGCGGCGCTACCGCGGCGACCGACCTAGGCATCGCCACCAAGGCCGGCGCCGGGACCACGGTGGAGGGCGCCCGCCTGATTTCGGGGCTCAAGGACACGCTCGTCAGCACGCTCAACGCGGGCGCCGGATTCACGCTTGGCTCGATCGACGTGACCGACCGGGCGGGGGTCGCGACAACGATCGACCTCTCCGGGGCGGAAACCCTGCAAGAGATCGCCGCGAAGATCAACGCCGACGCGCAGTCCGCTGGCGTGCAACTGACCGCTTCGATCAACAGCAGCCGCAACGGCCTGGCGATCACCGATACGTCGGGCGGATCGGGCTCATTGATTATCGCCAACAACGGCGCCGGCACGACCGCGAACGACCTGGGGATCGCCAGCAACTCGGCCGCGACGTCGGTCAACAGCGGATCGTTGAATCGGCAGACGGCGAGCACCGCGACCCTGCTGAGCACCCTCAACGGCGGCGCGGGGGTGCGGATCGGCGACATCAGGATCACCGACTCGTCCGGGAAGACCTCGACGATCGACCTGCAAAAGACCGACAACGACGCCAAGACCCTCGGCGACGTGATCGACCGCATCAACGCGGCCGCAGTGAATGTCACCGCGAGCCTCAACTCGGCTGGCGACGGCATTCTACTCACCGACAACGCCGGCGGAACCGGCGTGCTGAAAGTGCTGGAGTCGGGGTCCGGCAAGGCCGCTGCCGACCTCGGGCTGCTCGGCGACTCGACGACGAAGAACAACGAGGGCCAGCAAACGATCGACGGCACGAGCAGCTACTCGGTCGACTTGGCGGGACTCGAGAACTCCGCCACCGCGACCAGCCTGGCGTCGCTCAAAGAAGGCAAAGGGGTCAATAAGGGCGACCCCGCGATGTTCAAGATCACGACCTCGACCGACCAGACGTTCTTCGTCGATCTGGGCCTGGCGAAGGCTGACGCCCAGACGATCGGCGACGTGATCGACCGCATTAATGAGGCCGCCACGGTCGCTGGGCAAGACGTCACGGCGAGCCTCAACGAAAAGCAGACGGGCATCCTCATCACCGACAACACCGGGGGCGCAGGCAAGCTGACGGTCTCCGACTTCGACAGCAGCACCACGGCCGCGGACCTCAACCTCATCCGCACGGCCGCCGATACGAAGGACGGCGAGATCGACGGCGCCGGGCTGTTCACCTTCGACGGCTCCAACGCGCTGAAGACCCTGGCGAACCGGATCAACGAGCTCGGCGCCGGCGTTACCGCTGGAATCTTCAATGACGGGACGGGCTTCCGTCTCAGCCTCACTTCCGACCGCACCGGCGCCGGCAACGAGCTGCTGGTCGATGGCCTGGCGAGCTCGCTTGGCTTCGAGGTCACCAGCCGTGCGAGCGACGCGGTCGCCCTCTTCGGCGGGATCGGCGGGTTAAGCGGCTTTGCCGTCACCTCGACGACCAACGAATTCAGCGACGTCATCGAGGGGGTGTCGCTCTCGGTAGCGAAGGTCACCGGCGATCCCGTAACGATCAGCGTGGCCGCCAACGACGCGCCGGTCACCGACGCCGTCAAAGGCTTCATCGACGCGTACAACTCGCTGCGCTCCAACCTCGACACCGTGGCGTCGTTTGACGCAGAGAACCTGACGACGGGCATTCTCTTCGGCCGCAGTGAAGTCGTCCGCGTCGATTCGGACCTTTCGCGTCTGCTGACTGATCGGTACTTCATCGACGGCCAGGCGACCAGCCTCGAACAGATCGGCGTCAGTGTCGATGACAAGGGTAAGCTGTCGCTCGATTCCGCCAAGCTCTCTCAGGCGCTCAATGACTCACCCGAAATCGTCGACGGCTTGTTCCGCGACCCCGATCGCGGCGTCGTCGCTAAATTCAACACGGCAATCGACCGACTCGCGGGGGGTGACAACTCGCTGCTCAGCTCGCGGTCCAGCGCGATCGGCCGCACGATCGAGTCCAACGAGCAGCGTCTGGAATCGTTTGACCAGACGCTCGACCGCCAGCGCGAACGGTTGCTGCTGGACTTCTATAATCTTGAACAGTCGATTTCCCAGCTGCAGTCGAACACCAGTTTCCTCGACTCGATTGTGCCCGTCTCGATCGCTTGAGATGGACCGTTCTTCCAACCTTTCTGGGCGTGAGTGGCATGACGAACGATAAGAACCGCGAGTACCTGGAAGCCCGTGTCCAGACGGCCAACTCGGCGCAGCTGCACTTGATGCTGCTCGACGGCGCTCTGCGTTTCGGCCGCGAGGCGGAGAAGGGCGTGCTTCGCGGCGAGGAGCTCGCGTACCAGGCGCCCCTGTTGCGGACGCTCGACATCGTCGAGGAGTTGTTGGTGGGGGTCCGGCACAGCACGGACGAACTCAACGAGAAGCTCGCCAACCTGTACACGTTTGTCTACATGCGGTTGATGAGCGTCTACGTGAACGCCGACAAGGCGATGATGGCCGAGGCCCTGCGGGTGCTGGAGTTCCAGCGCGAGACCTGGCGCCAGGCGGTCGAGAAGCTCGCCACGGGCGCCGACGCCGACGCCCCTGCGGCCCCCGTCGCCAAGAAAATTCCGGCCCCAAAGCCCCATCTGGGCGGCGGCATCACGGCGGACATCCCCGTCGGCGGCCTTTCGTTCGAGGCGTAAGCGAGGGTAGATGAAAGACGGCAGATGATAGATGATAGGGGTTTAGTCGTCTGTTCCCTCCTCGCGGTGAATCCGCGCGGCGGGCTACGGTTACTACTCAATGGCGCTCCGCCCAACGCGCCAGCGACTGGCCTCTAGCGTCCAACCTCTAGCCTCTATGCCCGCTACTAAGCAGCTCATCCGGGTCGGCCACTCGCCCGACCCCGACGACGCTTTCATGTTCTACGCCCTGGCGAAGGACCTGCTTCCGACCGGCGACTACCAGTTCACGCACGAGCTGGTCGATATCGAGACGCTCAACCAGCGGGCCTTCTCGGGCGAGCTCGAGCTGACCGCCGTCAGCATCCATGCCTACGCCTACTTGCAGGACCAGTACCTGCTGTGCAACTGCGGGGCGAGCATGGGGGACGGCTACGGCCCGATGGTCGTCGCCAAGCAGAAGTACTCCGTTGAAGAGCTGAAGGGGAAGCGGATCGCGATCCCCGGCAAGCTCACCAGCGCGACGCTCGCGCTACGGCTCTTCTTGGGCCAGGACTTCGAGCATGTCCTCGTCCCGTTCGATCAGATCATCCCGGCGGTCGTCGCCGGCGAGTACGAGGGCCAGCCCCTCGACGCGGGCCTGTTGATCCATGAAGGCCAGTTAACGTACGGTGATCAGAACCTGCAGTTGATCGTCGACCTCGGCGTCTGGTGGGGCGCGGAGACCGGCGGCCTGCCGCTGCCGCTCGGCGCGAACGCCATCCGCAAGAACCTCGGCCACGAGACGATCGTCGAAGTTGAGAAGCTGCTCGGCCAGTCGATCAACTACGGCCTCGACCACCGCCAGCCCGCGCTCGACTACGCCCTGCAATACGGCCGCGACCTCGACAACGCGAAGGCCGACAAGTTCGTCGGCATGTACGTCAACGACTGGACCCGCGACTTCGGCGACAAAGGCCGCGAGTCAGTTCGCCTGTTCTTAGAACGCGGCTACAAAGCCGGAGTGCTGCCGAAGTTAGTGACGCCGGAGTTCGTGGGGCGCTAGCAGCGTAGGATGGCGCCGCAGGCCCATCATCGTAGGCCGGAACAAGCTTTAGCCCTCCACCAGGTGCGACGACGATTGCACCGGGGGCTTCATCCGGCGCAGCTCGACGTCGCTGAGGTGCATCCTCGCCGACTCGAGGTAAACGCCCAGAAGTCCCTCGTGAAAGGTCGAGTCGGCGAGCGAGAGAATCACGCGGCCATCGATCGAGAACTCCAGGTAGTCGCCGAAGGTGATCAATTGCACCTCGGCTTGGCCGGGAGTCTCGCTGCGCCAGTTGCCCCCTTGGAGGGTGCGGAACTGCATCATGTGCTCGCCGCTGCCGGGGGGACCGGTGCGCCAAGCGCGGAGCTGTGCCAGTCCTTTTAGGAGGTCGAGCGACAGGTAATAGCCGTCGTGAGTCTCGCGATCGACGTGGAACACCAGTCCGCACTTGCCCAGGCCCTGCAGCTCGATTTTCGCGCGGAACCGCGCCGACGCCAGGGGGCCGTCGAAGACGACGGCCTCGAACCCCGCCTCACAGCCGAGAATGATCCGGCCGTCGTCTACCGAGCAAATCTTCGTGCTCGATCCCTCACGGAGTGGCCACACGCAACGGGTGTCGATCGGCGCGTCGAGAAAGCGGTCGAAGCCCTCGAACGTCGCGGCCCGAAGCATCCCGTCGGGCGTGCAGATCAGCCGCTTCGGGGGCGGCATCACGTTGCGTGTGGTCCGGTCGCTCACGTCGAGCGAGTAGAAGTTCCAGATCAGCCAGCTGTGCGTGTCCTGGCAGAGCCGGGCCGCGTAGTTGCCCTGGGCGAGCAGGACGTTGTCGTAGTAGCTCCGCCACGGGGCGCCGATGCGGTCCGTGTGCCAGTAGCGGATTTTGGCGTCTTCGCGAAGGCTCCCGATCAGGTAGTACTCGTCGTTGAACCGGATCAGGTTCGGCACTTCGATGTCGTCGTACAGACCGGGATGATGCAGCGGGGGGCGCGGCTCGAAGCGGTCCGGTTCTGTCTCTTCGTAGACGCCGACGCAACCGCGGCGAACCACCGGGCCCTCGTTGGTGCGGGCCGCCATAATCAGCCATCCCCGATCCCCTTCGCGATAGTAGTAGGGATCGCGGAAGCTGACCCACTCGCGCCCCTGGTCAAGCGACGCCTCGTAGAAGGCGGGGGCAGCCTCCAGGGGCATGTCGCTCGAAGCGTCGAGGGGCGCCTGACGATCCCCAGGGACGTGCCGATCCGCAACCTCTCGCGCTTGGCGGACCCTTTCGGGATCGTGCGGGCCGCGGTGATCCGTCCAGTTCACCGACGTCTTGCGCCAATGGAAGAGGTCCTCGCTGACCGCCATGCCAATCCGCTGGAGGCGCCCTTGCTCGCGGCGTGACAAGCCGGTGTAGAACATCCGCCATCGCCCGGGTCGATGCGGGTCGGGTGACACCGCCATCGTCCACAGCATCAGGTCGTCCCACGAGCCAGGGTCGCCGATAAAGAGGGCGTTGTTCACCCGCCGCCAGTGGATCGCGTCCGTGCTCACCGCATGGGCGATGAAGTCGTGATTCGGCAACACCAAGTGGAACAGGTGGTAGAGCCCGTCGTGGTAGAGGACGTCCACGTCGCCGATCGCTTTGCGGCTTCCTTCGGATTCGGTGTACACGCGGCGCTGCTGAGATAAGACACGGTTGCCGGAAGGTCCTGCATTCTAGACGGCGGTCCGTATCGAATCGATCGCATCGCAAGTACTGGCGAAGAACCGGGGATGACTGGAGCGGGAAGATTCGGCGATAACCTCGCCAATACTCCCCCGATTCCGACGAAGAGGCCCGCATGAACGACGACGCCACTCCCACCGGCCTCCTGGGGCGTTGGAACGCGATCCCGCTCTACTGGCGGATCCTGCTGGCCATGGTGGTTGGCGTCTTGACGGGTCTCGTCCTCGGCGAGCGAGCCGAGGTGCTGGAGATCCCCAGCAAGATCATCCTCCAATTGCTCGGCGCCCTGGCGCCGCCGCTGATCTTGGTCGCGGTGACGCATGTCCTGATGACGACCGAGGTCCGCGGCCGACTCGCCGCGCGGCTCTTCTGGCTGCTGATCCTCAACACGACCGTGGCGATCGTCGTCGGTCTCACCGTCGCCAACGTCATGCGTCCCGGCGAGTGGACGAAGCTGGACCCGCCGGCGGAGGCCGGCGCCCTGGAGGGCCACGAAGGGCCCAATCCGGTCGATCTGCTCGTGCAGAACGTCCCCAAGTCGATCCTCGGCCCGCTGGGGGACAAGCAGAACATCATCGGCGTGATCATCATCGCCGTGGCGCTGGGCGTCGCGCTGCGATCGGAGAAGGACAAGCCGCTGGCGAGCGTCCGGGACTTCGTCGAAGTGGCCTACGCCGTGCTGCTCAAGATGCTGCACTGGATCATCCAGTTGGTGCCGATTGGCGTCTGGGCGATCGTGGCAAAGGTGATTGGCGTGGAGGGCTTCGCGCCGTTCGCGGCGATGGGCGCTTTCGTGCTGGCGGTCGGCGTCGCGCTCTTCATCCAATCCGTCTGGTACTTCACGCGGATCCACTTTTTCAGCTGGGCCCGCCCGCTCGATGTCCTCCGCGGCGTGCGCGACGCGCTGGTGATGGCGTTCAGCACCGACAGCTCGACCGCCACGATGCCGGTCACTTACGCGTGCCTCAAGGATAACGTCGGTCTCCGCGAAGAGTCCGCCAGCATGGGCGCGCTGGTGGGCGCCAACTTCAACAACGACGGGACGGCCCTCTACGAAGCGATGGCGGCGCTGTTCGTCGCGCAGCTCATCGGCCAGGACCTGACGCTCACGCAGCAACTGATCGTCGTGCTGACGTCGATTATCGCGTCGGTCGGCGCGGCGGGCATCCCCGAGGCGGGCCTGGTGACGATGACGCTCGTCTTCAGCGCGGTGGGTCTGCCGGTGAGCTACATCGCGCTGCTGCTCACGGTCGATTGGTTCCTCGACCGCTGCCGGACGACGATCAACCTGCTGGGGGACGTGAACGTCGCCTGCCTGCTCGACGGACGCACTCCGCCTGCCGCTGCGAGCCCGGACACGGCTGGGGGGTGACGATGGGCCGCGGCATCGGCGATCATAAGAGCTCGCCCACCCGATTTGTCGCCCCTATTGACCGATGCCTTTCCTCGATTCGCTACCCGTCTGGGGCCTCGCGCTCTTAATCTTCTTCTTCCGCATCGCCGACGTTTCGATGGGCACCTGTCGGACGCTCGCCGTCGTGCAGGGACGGATCGGCGTCTCGGTCGCGCTGGGCTTCGTTGAGGTGCTGATCTGGATCACCACCGTCTCGCAGGTGTTTCAGAAGGCATCGGGGAACCCGTGGCTGCTGTTGGCGTACGCCGGCGGATTCGCATGCGGCAACGGCGTGGGTATCGCCCTGGAACGCCGGTTGGCGATGGGGAGCGTCATCTTGCGGATCGTCTCGCACAACGCGGGGGACGACCTCGCCGACTCGCTCCGCCAGCACTGCCCGCGCGTGCTCACCTTCGAGGGGAGTGACGAGGAGCACGCCGTGACGCTGCTGTACGTCGCCGCCCGGCGCCGGCAGGTGCGCCGCCTCATCACCGTCGCCCGGGAGGTGGACCCCGACCTCTACTACGCGGTCGATCCCCTGCGCGACTCAAACTGGGTCTTGGCGCCGCCGGGTCCCGCCCCCACCGGGTGGCGGGCCGTGATGAAGAAGAAGTGAGGCGACACGGGATCTATGGTTGCACGATTGGTCGGATTAATTGCAAACGTGCGAAGGTGACGAGGCAGCGGGTTATAAAGCAGCCGCCCTCTCCTGCCCATCGTTATTGTGGCAGGGTTCTCCTGACCCCGATTACGCGCTGCTCGCCGAAACGGATTGGTGCGCGTAATCGGCGTCGGGAGACGCCTCCCACAGTTACACGCTGGACCATGATGCCTCATCGCTTAGCTGTTTGTACCGTCGTTGCCGCTCACCTATTGGCATGTGTCAACGCCATCGCCTCCGACGCGATCCGCACAGTCAGAGTCACCGGCTCGATCCAAGAGGCAATCGACACGATCCCCGCGGACAACCACGAGCGGGTTGTCGTGTTCGTCGCCAATGGCGTCTACGACGAGCGCGTCCGCATCGACCAGAACCGCGTCACGCTCCGCGGCGAGAGCCGCGAGGGCGTCGTCCTCCGCAAGGACTTCCCGCGGCCCGAGTACGACCGCCGCTACGACCGCATCGGGCCCGGGGTGCTGAATCTCTTCGGCGAGGACGGCGTCATCGAGAACCTAACGGTTGAGAACACCTCGGGTCCCGATGTCCACGCCTTCGCCGTTTACGGCCACCCCCAACGGACGATCCTCGCCGACTGCACGTTCAGCGGCGTCGGCGACACGGTCTCGCTGTGGAACACGGCCCACGGCATGTACTACCACACCCGTTGCCACTTCCGCGGCGAGGTCGATTTCCTCTGCCCGCGGGGCTGGTGCTTTGTCCGTGATTCGACGTTCGAGGAAACCCGCAAGACAGCCGCCATCTGGCACGACGGGCACGTGCAGCCGGAGAAAATGAAGTTCGTGCTCCGCGATTGCCAGTTCGACGGCGTCGAGGACTTTTGGCTCGGCCGCAACCACTATCCGTCGCAGTTCTACCTGCTCGGCTGCCATTTCTCCGAGCGGATGGCGGACAAGCCGATCGGCGTGGTGAAGGACCTCTCTACGGTCCCCGAGTCGGAGCACGCGCTCTACGAGCGCAAGTACTTCCACGATTGTCACCGTGACGGCGGCGACTATCCGTGGCACGCCGTCAATCTGGCCGAGGCTGCGGGCTCACCCACGCCCGACGAGGTCACGCCCGCCTGGACGTTCGACGGCAAGTGGGACCCCGAGAGCGAAGCACCTCCCCGCGTCGTGGAGGTGCAGACCGAGGGCGACCGCGTCTTTGTGCAGATGAGCGAACCCGTCGCCGGCGCAGCGTCACTGAAGGTCGGGCGTTCCGATGGCAGCGTTGCCGTTTACGCCGCGGGTGATGGCACGCGCCGGCTGGAATTCGCCGGCGGTTCCGACGCGGCGCCGAGCCGGCTCGTCCCCACTGCCGATAAAGCTGCCTACGGCACGACCGCGACCCTCGCGATGCGCTACGTCAGCGAAACCGAGCTGCCCGAGGCGACGGCCCGGCGCGCCGTGACGTGGCTCGCGATTGGCGACTCAACCGTCGCCGACTACGCCGCCAGCAGCCCGCTGCAAGGCTGGGCTTGGGGTCTACGCGGGCTCGTTGACGATCGTGTAACCATCGTCAACGCCGCCAAGAACGGCCGCAGCTCGAAGAGTTTCCGCAGCGAGGGCCTCTGGGACGCGGCGCTGCGGCAGCTCGCGGCCGAAGGCAAGAAGCCCGATGTGGTCTTCATCCAGTTCGGTCACAACGACAATCTCGGCAAGGGCCCGGGCCGCGAGACCGACCCCGCCGGCGAGTTCCGCGACAATCTGCGCCGCTACGTGGCCGAGGCCCGCGCGGCGGGCGCGAC
>JBGSJY010000435.1:0-9789 GCA_041741515.1 Pirellulales bacterium
CGGCCCGAAGATCCGCTCGCAGAACAACCCATCCTTTTCAGGACGATAAGTTCGGTAGTTGATCGTCTCGGGCTTCTTGACCTCGCCGAACGACCAGCTCCGGATGTCGTGCGGCCGCGCCAGGCTGATCTTCACCGACGCGTAGTCGTTGATCCGGTCGTAGTTGGAAGATTCCAAAAGGCTCATACCGGCCGCTCCTGCTGAGGAAACGTTTTGAAGGGAGATGGGGGAGATAAAGGGGAGATAGTGGGGATGGCTATTCGCTACAGCGGACTTCCACTCGCCGGAAGTCCGCCTTCTCTTTTGCAAAGTTGATAAGCAGACCCGTCTCGAGTCGGCTCGCTTTCAAGAAGGACCTGAGCTGGGCGTAGTGCGCCTGCGACAGGTCCTCGACCGCTTTCAACTCGACAATGATCCGCTCTTCGACCACGAGGTCGAGCCGATGGTTTCCCACGGGCTTCCCCTCGTAAGTCACGACGATTGGTTTCTCGGCCTCAATCCGCAGCCCTTGGTTCTCTAGCTCAATCAGTAAGGAGTTTTGGTAGACCGACTCGAGGAAACCCGGCCCCAAGGTTCGATGGACCTTGATGACCGCCCGGATGATCTGTTCGGTGATTTCCGCATCGCCTGTCACGGCCTGCCCCACCGAGTGACCATCCCCTTCTCCCCACCTATCTCCTCATCTCCCTTCATCAACCCTGCAATCTTTTACAGCCCGCGCTTCTCGAGCTGCATGTTGAGGCCCAGGCCGCGGATCTCGTTGGTGAGCACGTCGAAGCTGGCCGGGGTGCCGGCTTCGAGAGTGTTCTCGCCCTTGACCATCGACTCGTAGATCTTGGTGCGTCCCTCGACGTCGTCGCTCTTGACGGTGAGCAACTCCTGCAGGATGTACGCGGCGCCGTAGGCCTCCAGAGCCCACACTTCCATCTCGCCGAACCGCTGCCCGCCGAACCGCGCCTTGCCGCCCAGGGGCTGCTGCGTGATGAGCGAGTAAGGGCCCGTGCTGCGGGCGTGGACCTTGTCGTCAACCAAGTGGTGTAGCTTCAGCATGTAGATGAAGCCGACCGTCGTCTCCTGCTCGAGCGGCAGGCCCGTGCGGCCGTCCGTCAGACGCGCCTTGCCGTGACGCGGCAGACCCGCCTCTTGCAGGCAGTCGTTGATCTCTTCCTCGGTGGCGCCGTCGAACACCGGGGTGATCGAGCGGAAGCCGAGCTTCGAACCGGCCCAGCCGAGGTGGGTCTCAAGAATCTGACCCACGTTCATGCGACTCGGAACGCCGAGCGGGTTCAGCATGATCTGCACCGGCGTGCCGTCCGAAAGGAACGGCATGTCCTCGATCGGCATGATCTTGCTGATCACACCCTTGTTGCCGTGACGACCGGCCATCTTGTCGCCGACCGAGATCACGCGCTTCGTGGCGATGTAGACCTTCACCATTTGCAGCACGCCGCTCCGCAGCTCGTCGCCACGCTTCATGCTGTTGAGGGTGCGGTCGCGGGCGTCGATCGCTTCTTCGACGGCCGGCCACATCTGCTTGTAGATCTTCTCGACGTCCTTCGACCGCTCGGGGCTGCGGACGTCCAACCGGTCGAGCCGGAAGATGGCCGCCTGCTCGGCGACGCTCTTCGGGTCACGCTCGTGGACGATGCTATTGCCGTCGTCGTCGGTCAGCTTCTTCTTGAGGACGTCCTCGATCTGCGACACCATGGCGGAGAACGCCTCGGCGATCTTCGCGGCGCCGTCGGCCTCGGCCGTCTTCAGCGAACGCTCGAACTCCTTCCGCTCTTCTTCGGAGAGGCTCATCCGGCGAGAGAACTTCTGCGTGTCGATGACGATGCCCTCGACGCCCGACGGCACCTCGAGCGAGTCGTTCTTCACGTCTTCGCCGGCGCGGCCGAAGATCGCGTGCAGCAGCTTCTCCTCGGGAGTGAGCTCGGTCTTGCTCTTGGGCGAGACCTTGCCGACGAGGATGTCGCCGGGCCGCACGAACGTGCCGATGCGCACGACGCCCCCCTCGTCGAGGTTGCGGAGCATCTTTTCGCTGACGTTCGGGATGTCACGCGTGAACTCTTCGCGACCGAGCTTCGTCTCGCGGATCTCAACGTCGAACTCCTCGATGTGAATCGAGGTGTAGGTGTCTTTGTGGACGAGCTCCTCGGAGAGGATGATCGCGTCCTCGTAGTTGTAGCCGTCGAACGACATGAACGCGACGAGCACGTTGCGGCCCAGCGCCAGGTCGCCCTGCCAGGTGGCGGCGCCGTCGGCGATCACCTGGCCCTTCTCGACCTTGTCTCCCGGCTTGACGATCGGCTTCTGGTTCTGGCAGGTCCGCTCGTTGAGGCCGACGAACTTACGCAGGTGGTGGACTTCCGGGCCGATCTCGATGCGGTTGGCGTCGGCGTACGTGACGGTCCCCTTGTGGCCGGCGCGGACGAGCATGCCCGAGTGCCGGGCCACCTCGTTCTCCAGGCCCGTGCCGACGATCGGCGGCTCGGCCACCAACAGCGGCACCGCCTGACGCTGCATGTTCGAGCCCATCAGCGCGCGGTTGGCGTCGTCGTGCTCGAGGAACGGGATCAGGCCCGCCGACACGCCGATCATCTGGCTCGGCGCGACGTCGATGTACTGGATCTTGTCCACCGGGCAGAGCAAGAAGTCGGCCCGCGTACGGGCGACGATCAGGCCGGCCGTATCGCCCTGGATGACGCCCCCCTTAACCGGCACGTCCGCCGAGGCGACGTACGCCTCGTGCTCTTCGTCGGCGCGGAGCCACACGACCTCGTCCTGGAGCTTGCCGTCCTTCACCTTGCGGTAAGGCGTCACCAAGAAGCCGTACTCGTCGACCGACGCGTACATCGCCAGCGAGCTGATCAGGCCGATGTTCGTCCCTTCAGGGGTTTCGATCGGGCAGATGCGGCCGTAGTGGCTGATGTGGACGTCACGCACCTCGAAGCCCGCGCGCTTGCGGTTGAGACCGCCCGGACCGAGCGCCGACAGCCGCCGCTCGTGCGTGAGCATCGACAGCGGGTTCGTCTGGTCGACGACCTGCGACAGCTCGCCACGGCCGAAGAAGTACTCGATCGCCGCGGAGATGCTCTTGGGGTTGATCAGGCTGCGGGGGGTCATGTCCTCCGCGTCCTTGAGGCTCATCCGCTCTTGGACCGTGCGGCGGAGCTTGAGGAAGCCCTTCCGCAGCTCGTCGGCGGCGAGCTCGTCGATCGTCCGCAGACGGCGATTGCCGAGGTGGTCGATGTCGTCGACGTAAGTCTCCGAGCTGCCCGACGCCAGGCCAAGCACGTACTTCACCGCGTTCACCAGGTCCTCGGCGCGGAGCACCATCTCGTCCTCGGGGACGTCGATGCCCAGTTTACGGTTCATACGGAACCGGCCGACGCGACCCAGGCGGTAGCGGTTGGTGTCGAAGAACTTCTCGGCGAACAGCGTCCGCGCCTTCTCGAGTTGCGGAGGGTTGCCCGGACGGAGCCGCTGGTAGATCCGCAGCAGCGCCTCTTCGTGGCTGGCCGTCACGTCGTCGGCCATCGCGTTGAGCAGGTGCGGCGACGGCGGCGGGTCCATCACCTCGACCGCCTTCACGCCCGACGTGCAGATCACTTCGGCCGTGTTCTTGGTGATCCGCTGGCCGGCCTCGAGGATGATCTCGCCCGCACGGTCGCTGCCGACCGGGTAGACGATGTCTTCGACGGCCACCTTGCCCTCGATCTTCACGACGCTGCGGCCGTCAACGATCTTCTGCTTGGTGACTTCGTAGAACGCCTTGAGGATCTCCGAATCGAGACCCATCTTCGCGTCCATCGCCCGCAGCAGCGTCACGACCGAGAACTTGCCGCTCTGGTCGATGCGGACGGTGATGCTGTCCTTCTTGGTCGTGTTGACCTCGATCCAGCTGCCGCGCTCGGGGATCACGCGGCACGAGTAGACCTTGCGGTCGCCGGCCTCGATTTCGGAGACGAAGTCGATGCCCGGCGAGCGGTGCAGCTGGCTCACCACGACGCGCTCGGCGCCGTTGATGATGAACTCACCGCCGCCCATCATCACCGGCAGGTCGCCCAGGTAGACCTCTTCCTCGATCGGCTGCTCGCGGTTCAAACGCAGCCACACCCGCAGGGGCCGGCCGTACGTCAATCGCAATTGACGGCACTCGTCGGGCGTGTAGCGCGGCTTGCCGAGCTCGTAGCGGACGTAGTCGAGACTGATCGACTTGTCGTAGCTCTCGATCGGGAAGATCTCGCGCAAGACGGCCTCGAGGCCCTCGTCCTTGCGCTTCTCCGGGTTCGACCCGTCGTACTGCAGAAAGCGGGCGTAGCTGGCGGTCTGGATCGCTGTCAGGTCGGGCACTTCGTACCCGGTGCGCTCGCTGCCGAACGTGCGGACATCGGGCGTGTGAAGGCGGCGTTGGGCGGTAACGGCCATGTTGGCGGCTCCTTGCGAAACGGTCTTTACCTCGAGAGCCGGCGGCCGCTGGAAGGGACGGCGCCCCCTGCGGGGGGCGTCCCACCAAACGGGACAGCTCAGTCGGCGGCGTTCACGCGGGGAAGACGGGTGGAAACAACGACGCGGGCCTCGATCTCACAGCGGCCGATGTCACGGCGACCAAACTCGCAGCGATTTCGCGTCGCAGCGATATTCAGCCCACGATGAGCAGTGGTCTCAGCGAAGGGCGCCAACGCGCGCACCCCGAGCCCTGACCGGTTCGAGTCGCAACTCGCCGCGAGGCGATGCGCTGGGCCGGACCACGGCACGGGGTTGGAGCGGTGATGGCGTAATAGAATCGAGACTCATCCCTGGCAGCGTTAAGAAGCGGGGGGCTGGAAAGCCCCAACCAACGCGCGCGGCCACCGGAGTGGACGCGACGCGCTAGTGGGCTTCGGCGTCCCGGAGCCGAGTCGGCGCCGCACAGCGGCGCGCCTCAAACCCCGAGAGAGCGACGCCTCGATCACTTGATCGAGACCTTCGCGCCCGCTTCTTCCAATTCCTTCTTGAGCTTCTCGGCCTCGTCCTTCGAGACGCCTTCCTTGAGCTTGGTCGGTGCGCCTTCGACGGCGTCCTTCGCTTCCTTGAGGCCCAGGCCGGTCGCGGTACGGACAACCTTGATCACGCTGATCTTGTTGTCGCCGAACGACTCGAGCACGACGTCGAATTCGGTCTGCTCCTCAGCGGCGGCTGCGCCGCCACCGCCCTCGGCCGGAGCGGCCATCATCACGGCGCCACCGCCGGCGGCCGGCTCGATGCCGTGCACTTCCTTCAGGTAGTCGCTCAGCTCCTTGGCTTCCTTCAGCGTCAGGCCGACGATCTTGTCACCCATCTCCTTGATAGCGCTGGCAAACTCACGCGCTTCCGCCACGGCTTCTTCGCTCATCTTTGCTTCTCTCTAAAGTCGTTGCTACGGGCCGGCCGGCCCAGGCTGGTCAGATCGGCCTCGTAAAGGTCGAACGGGGGTTCGTCGCTTCTCTCTCGTCGTCCGGATGAGGCAATCGCTGCTGAGGCTGCGCCGCAACCGAGTGGTAATTGCTTCGTCGCTTTGGCCGCGGTCCGCCTTGAGGGCGATCGCGGCTTGTTTCTTAGCGGGCGGGAAATTTTCTTAGCGGGCGGGAAACGCGGCGGATTACTCCGCGGCGGCGCCTTCGGCGCCCTCTTCGTCGCCCTTCTGCTTGATCTGGCTGGCGAGCATCTTCGCCGGGCCGAGCAGCTGGGCCGACAGCGTCATCGCCGGGCCCATGATCTGGCCCGAGATGATGCTGAGCATCTCGGCACGGCTCGGCCACTTGCTGACGGCCTTCACCTCATCGGCCGACAGCTTGGCGCCGTCGAGCACCCCGCCGGTCGGGGCGAACAGCTTGAACTGCGGGGTCTCGGCGACGGCCATCACTTCCTTGGCCAGCGCGACGACGTCCTCGCCGCCCCACACGACGGCCTGGGCGCCCTTGGCGCCCTCGAACGCGGGGGCCAGGGACGTCCCTTCCGTCGCGCGACGCGCCAGGCTGTTCTTGATCACCATCATGTGGATGTTCTTCTCCCGCAGCCGCTTACGCAGCGCCACGGTATCGTTGGCCTCCATCCCGACAAGGCTCACGAGCATCAACTCGCCGACGCCGCCCCACTTGGCAGCGAGGTCGTCGGTCATCATTTCTTTGACGTACTTGCTCATCGCAAAGGGCCCAAGGCCTGAGGCTGTGTGCTGGTGGGGACGCGAGTCCCGGGTGAGCCGCGTCGTATCGACAGCGGTGAAAAAGCAGGACCGACTACACCGCCAGCCGGACGCTGGGGCTCATCGTCGCCGAGATGTAGACGCTCTTGACGTAGATCCCCTTCACCGCCGATGGCTTCATGCCGACCACCTTGTCGACGAAGGCGGCGATGTTGGCGGCGAGCTTGTCGTTGTCGAAGCTCAGCTTGCCGACGATCGCCTGGACGTTGCCGCCCTTGTCGTTGCGGAACTCGACCTTACCCGCCTTGTACTCGTTGACGACCGCCGCCGGGTCGGGCGTCACGGTGCCGGCACGGGGCGAAGGCATCAAGCCACGCGGGCCGAGCACGCGGCCCAGCGGGCTGATCGTCTTCATCATGTCGGGCGTCGCGATACAGACGTCGAAGTCGGTCCAGCCGTCCATGATCTTCTTGGCCAGCTCGTCGTCACCGACGTGGTCGGCGCCGGCAGCCTCGGCGGCCTTGGCCGCGGGGCCCTTGGCGAACACGACGATCCGCTGCACCTTGCCGATGCCGTTGGGCAGCACGATCGAGCCGCGGACGATCTGGTCCGCCTGGGTGTGGTCGATGCCCAGCCGCATCGCGACCTCGACCGATTGGTCGAACTTGGCCGCGTCGAAGCTCTTGAGAGCCGCGACCGCATCGCCCAGCGGCAGCGCCTCGGCCGGCCGCTTCTTGTTGGCGGCTTTCAACCGCTTGCTTACCTTAGGCATCGCTGCTTCACTCCCCTGGAGAGGGTAGCCCTTGAGAGGGTAGCCCGAGTACGGGTGACGGACCCCGATCGGGCCGCAACGGCTGATCGGGGCGTTATGGGGTGAAGTGTGGTCCAAACCGCCGGCTCACTCGGTCCGGCGTCCCACCTTCTTGTGCGTCCTTCTTCTGCATCGCTCTGGAGCGCCTGCGCTAGGCAAACCGTGCGCCGGGCTCGAATCTACTAATCTCCGCTTTTTAGCCCTCGACCACAAGCCCCATACTGCGGGCTGTTCCGGCGATCATCCGCGACGCATGTTCCAGGTCACGGGCGTTCAGGTCGTTCATCTTCAGCTTGGCGATGTCTTCCAATTGGGCCTGGGTCACCTTGCCGACCTTCGTCTTGTTCGGCACGCCCGAGCCCTTGGCCAGACCGGCCGTCTTTTTCAGCAGCACCGCTGCGGGGGGGCTCTTGGTGATGAACTCGAACGAGCGGTCGTTGTAGACGCTCACGACGACCGGGATCATCATCCCGTTCGCTTCGCGGGTGGCGTCGTTGAACGCCCCCACGAACTGGCCGAGGTTCACGCCGTATTTACCGAGCGCCGTACCGACCGGCGGCGCAGGGGTCGCCTGCCCGCCCGGGATTTGGAACTTCGCTTGACCGACTAATTGCTTCGCCATCTGAATGCTTTCCTCAGGCTTGATTCTTCAAGCCGCCCGCCACACGTCAGTGGCCTGTCTGTTAAAGCTTTTCGACTTGCCAGTACTCGAGTTCGACGGGCGTCGAACGACCGAAGATGCTGATCATCACCGTGATCTTGCCGCTCTGGTGATCGATCGCATCGACGTCGCCCTCGAAGTTCTCGAAGTTGCCGTCGATGACCTTCACCTTGTCGCCCTCGGCGAACTTGATGTTCAGCTTGGGCGTGTCGTCCTCGCCCTCGACGCCCTCTTCCTTGGGCAGAATCTTGTCGATATCGGCCGGGCTCATCGGGATCGGCTTGCCAGCCGCCCCGGTGAAATCACCGATGCCGGACGTCTCGCGGATCGCGAACCAGGTGTCGTCGTTCACGTGCATCTGGACGGCGATGTAGCCCGGCCAGATCTTCCGCTCAACCGTCTTCTTCTTACCGTTCTTGAACTCGGTGACCTTCTCCGTCGGGACGATGATGTCACCGAAGTAGCGGTCGATCCCCTCGATCGCGACCTTCCGCTTCAGGGCTTCCGAAGCGGTCCGCTCACGGTTGCTCTGCACCTTGAGGATGTACCACTCCAGGCGGATGTCCTCGTTGAGCTCGTCGGCGCCCAACTCCTCGATCGGCCCCCGCGGGGCGGCGGTCGGGGCGGGCTCGTCGTCCTCCATCTGCGCCTCGAGCTCGTCGAGCTCGCGGATCAACTCGGCCTTGGCGATCGCGGCTTCGTCGGGCGGGGCGACTTGCTCGCCCGCTGCGGCGACCGGATCGACGTCCTCAACCGCCTCGCTTGAGGAGGCGCTGCGCTCAACGGCGGCGGGGTCCTCGTCCCTATAGACCCGCTCCGCGGCCTCCTCGGCCTTTTCCTCTTGCTCGATTGCGGCGACCTTCAAGCTA
Source organism: Pirellulales bacterium (assembly GCA_041741515.1). Classification (GTDB taxonomy): domain Bacteria; phylum Planctomycetota; class Planctomycetia; order Pirellulales; family Lacipirellulaceae; genus Botrimarina. The sequence continues at coordinate 8,508 of JBGSJY010000435.1, forward strand.
TCCACGCCATCCGCCGCAGCGGCGTCCGCCCGCGCGACCGGGTCCTCCATGGGGCGGAGGCCCAGCGCCTCGGGCGGCGTGCCAACCCCTGCGGTCGGCGCCTCGCTGTCGGCCGGTGGCGTTTTGTCGCTCAAAGTTACCTCAGTCACGGTGGGTTCGGCGTCGACCGCCGCCGGGGATGCCCCCAGAGAATGCCTGTCGAGAACGGTCAGCCCCGACCGCTCAGCCAAGCAAACCGGCGATGTCGGTCAGGATCTGCCCCGATAGCACCCACTTCAGGATCCAGTCGTATAGGAACAACAGCGCGGCGAGGCCGAAGATCACGAAAATCACGACGCTCGACGCCTTCATCAATTCGGCCTGCGAAGGCCAGCTCACCTTTCCCATCTCCGCCTCGACGGCGATGAGGAACTCGGCGAACTTCGGGAACTGGATCAGCCGAAAAGCGGCCCAGCCGGTCACCGCTAGCACCGCCAGGGGGACGCCAATCGTCACCGCCGGGGAAGAGGTCTCGCCCTCGAGCCAGTTCTTCAACGACCAGGCGCCAGCGGCCAGCATCACGCCGATGGCGATCAGCGTCCACTGCCGGGCGTGGCGCCCCTGCTTCGGCTTGAAGAGCCTGAGCTGAAACAGTTCTTGGAAGTAAGCGGTCACCGTGTTTGCCTTCGTCGCGATAGCGGCGGCTGCCGCCTTTGTCTCTGACCCCGGCCATCCCTTAGCCGGCGGCATGCGTCCTGCGGTCGCCTCACGTCCGTCGTCTCAGCGGCCTCTTGCCGTCGAGGGCGACATTTCCTCTTCACCGGTGCCGGGCGGCCGCCGGTCAGCAGGGGCGGTGGGACTCGAACTCACAACCCCCGGTTTTGGAGACCGGTGCTCTGCCAATTGAGCTACGCCCCTGTGTGCGAAAGCGGAAAGATGAAAGTGGAAAGGGGAAGTTTTCAGGCTTTCCCCTTTCCGCTTTCCGCATTCGCCTTTGGTATTACTCGAGGATCTTCGTCACGATGCCCGAACCGACCGTCTTGCCACCCTCGCGGATAGCGAAGCGGGCGCCGTCGTCCATGGCGATCGGCTTGGACAGCTCGACCACCAGCTTGGCGTTGTCGCCGGGCATGCACATCTCGGCGTCGCCGGCCAGGTTGGCCGAACCGGTGACGTCGGTCGTGCGGAAGTAGAACTGCGGGCGGTAGCCGCTGAAGAACGGCGTGTGACGGCCGCCTTCTTCCTTGCTCAGAATGTAAGCCTCGCACTCGAACTTGGTGTGCGGCTTGATCGAGCCCGGCTT
>JBGSJY010000436.1:0-5580 GCA_041741515.1 Pirellulales bacterium
GACGCCGCTGCGCGCGGGGCGCGACCTCGTACGACGGGTCGCCCGCCGGCGCCAGGCCGCCGATCCGTTCGAGCTCGACGATGCTGCTGACAATGCCGGTGAACGTCAAGCGGTCGCCCGCCTGCAGCACCTCGAAGGGATCGACCGGGCCGATCTCCTCGCCGCCGCGGTCGATCTCGATAAGGAACAGCCCCGGCAGATGGCGGAGTCCCGCCTGCTCGACCGTCTGGCCGATCAAACGGCAGTGAGGCAGCACGAGCATCTCGACAAGGAAGTCGCGACTCGTCTCGCCGAGCTGCTCCAGCATCTCCTTGCGGTCCGGTAACAATTTCTGACCAACCGTCAGCAAATAGGCCGTCCCGATCACCGCGTACGGAACGCCCACTGCGGCAATATCGAACAGCCCCAGACCCGGCATCCCTGCCGAGACGATCATCCCGTTGACCACCAGGTTGGTCGAGGTGCCGATCAACGTGCACGTGCCGCCGAGGATGGTCAAGAACGACAACGGCATCAGCACCTTTGACGGCGCGACACGGTTCTTGCGGCTCCAGCTGATCAGCACCGGGACGAACATCGCCACGACCGGCGTGTTGTTGAGAAAGGCAGACATCGGCAGCACCAGCGCCGCCAGCCGGGCGACGAGGCCACGCTCGGTCTTTGTCGACCCCAGGACCGTCCGCCCTAACGCGTCCAGCAGGCCCGTCTCCCGCAGCCCCGCCGCGACGACGAACAGGAACGCCACGGTCAGCACGCCCGGGTTGGCGAAACCGGCGAAGGCCTGCTCGGCGGTGATCACGCCCGTGAGGACCAGCACCACCGCGGCGCCAAGGAAGAGAAAATCGGGCGCCGCGGCGTTACGCACGAGCGCCAAGAAAATGGCCGCCACCACGCCGAGGGTCAGCGCCGCGTGCCAGGACTCGGGGACGTGCATTCGCTGCGGGCCTGTGCGTTGGGGGCGTCTCGATCGGAGGTACCGCCCCGGCCGCGCGGCCGCAACGGGGCCGCTGAATCTCCTTCAATCGAGGCGCCGCCGCAAGGCAGCAGCCGACCACTTCCGGTTCACTCCCAAGGACGCACCGCGCTGCCCCACACCGGTCCGGGCCGGTTGTGATAGGGGATCGGCCGGGCCCGAGCCTTGGCCACCGCCGTGGGGTCGGCGAGGACCGGCCGGGCCGTGCCGCCGCTTGCCTCGGCGATAGCCTGCAGGACCTGCGCGTGCTGCGGCGTCCGCGCGCCCATGCCGAGCGTGTGAATGGGGAAGCCCCACGCGTCCTTGGCGGTCATCCGTTCGATGACCCGTGGGCTGCGGATGTCGCCGTCGGTCAGCAAGAAGACCACATCGGGCTTGAGCCCCACGGCGAAGTCCATCGCGTCGAGCAGCTGGCCGCCGAGGCACGTCTCGACCGTGCGGAGCCACTGCATCGTGGCCTTCTTATTTTCCTGCGTGGCAGGGATGGTCTCCATGACGTTCTTCGGGAAGAACATCGGGTAGGCTTGGTCGCTGAAGAAAACGACATAGAAGTGCTGGCTCTCAGAGAGCCGCCGGATCGACGCGCCGAGCTCCAAGAGCGTCACCTGCATGCGGCCGTGTTGCATGCTCCCGGAGTTGTCGACAACGAAGACGATCCGCTCGGCATGGGCTTCGGCGCCGAAGAAGCTGACCTTGCCGGGGGCGCCGCCGGACTGCGGGCTGCCGCCCGCGGCTGGGGTTGCGCCTTCGCCGTCTGCTTGTCCCTCGCCCTGCCCTGTGTCGCCGCCGGGGACGGCGGCCATCAGGCTTTCCGCGGAGACCGCGAGCACGTCGCCCAGGGCGCTGACCGTCGTGAGGCTGGCCGGCTCGACGAAGGTGGCCAACTCGACGTCGGCGACGACGTCCGCCATCAGCTCACTTGGTTGCTCGAGTTCGGACTCGGTCTCGACCTCGAGGCTGGCGAGCGTCACCTCGCCGGAGAAATCGACCCACTCGTCGTTGTCCTCGAGCGACGCGGTGAGCGAGAAGCCCGGCTCCCCAAAGGTCGCGAAGGAGAGCATCGCGAACAGCGTCAGCATCGCGCTGTGCGCGGCGAGGCTCGTGGCCAACGGCGGGCGCGTGCGGAACCACTGGAGCCAGGTCTGCGGAGCACGACGGCGTCGGGGGCGCCGCTTCGATTTGAGCTGGGCGGTGACGCTTTTGGGGGCGGCTTTCTGGGAAGCGGCTTTCTTGGCGACGCTCGCTGGGGCGACGCGTACTGGTCGTTCACTCCGGGATCTTACGCTTCCCGGCTCGCAGGGGGTGGGTTGGGGATGGGGCGATTTTTGTGGCGCTTGACTCGCTGCTTGCTGCGGCTCGTGGGAGGCGTCTCCCGTCGCCGATTGCGGCTTCGTCGGGGCTACGGCGGGCGGCGCGTCATCGGGGTCGAGAGACCCTTCCCAATGTGGCTGCGCCGCTTCGGTCCGCTCTTCGGCCCACTCGTTGGGGGGACGCTCACCGATCTCGGCGAGCAGCCTCCGTGCGGCCGCTTCTTCGCCCGCGGCGATAAGTCGGGCGACCTCCGCACGGCGACGACGCCACTGGGCTTGCGAGAGCTTTTCGAGCCGGCGGGCCTCGTCGAGGGGCGATCGGGTCTTCATTGAGCTACTCACACGCGCGGAATCGTCTTGACGACCTCCCCTGTTCCGCGGACCACGCTAACCAGCGGTCACGACGCTCTCCAGCAAAAACCGGGAAGTGCTCCTGCGCCGGTGACAGCCGTTTGTCACCGCGGCAAAAGTCCTCCAGCAATTTGATTCTCAGCCGTGAGCGGTAGCCCTCGGTCGGCGCCGTGTACCGTGGTCACCGAGGGCTTCCGCCCACGGCTGAGACCCCATCAATTGCCGAGCTTTGCTAGGGCCCGGTCGATCCGCGCTAGGCGCCGCCCGTGGCCCAACAGCTGGAGCGTCTCGAACATGCCAAAGCCGACCGCCTTGCCGGTCGTCGCCACGCGGAGGGCGTGGATGATCTGGCCGATGCCGATGCCCTCGGCCTCGCAGAACGCCTTGAGTCCCGCCTCGAGCTGGGCGGCGTCGGCGTCGGGGGTCTTCGCCAGCTCGTCGCGGTACTTGGCGAGGAGCGGACCGGCGGAGGCGTCTTTGATCATCCGCTTCTCCCACGCCTTTTCGTCGTAGGAAAGCTCGTCGTCGGCGGTGAAGAAATCGTCATAGTCGAGGATGTCGCCGTAGACCTTGATGCGGTCGCCGGCGGCCGCGACGATCCCGGCCACCAAAGGCCCGACGTCGCACGACGGCGGGTCGGTCACCAGCCGAGCCGACTTGAGCATCTCGACGCACCGCGCCGTTTTCTGCTTGGACGGGACCTGCTGCATGGCGCGGTCCTGGAACGCGGAGAGCTTGGCGGGGTCAAAACTCGCCGGCGCCTTGTTGACGCGCTCGAGCGTGAAGTGCTCGATCATCTCCTGCCGCGTGAACTCTTCTCGCGAGTCGTCGAGCGACCAGCCCAAGAGCAGCAGGTAGTTGAGGATCGCGTCGGGCAGGAAGCCGATCTGCTCGTAGAAATCGACGATCACAGGGTTGAACGTCTCAGCCGACGTTTGTAACCCGAGGCGCCCGGCGATCTGCTGCCCCTTCGCGTTGAGGGCGGCGAAGTCGCGGTTCTTCAGGTACTTGTCGAGCTTCCGCTTGCTGAGCTTGTTCTTGCTGCCCGGCTCGGCCACGTACGGCAGGTGGGCGAACTCGGGTGGCGTGTAGCCCAGCGCCTGGGCGATGAACACCTGCCGCGGCGTGTTGGAGAGGTGCTCCTCGGCGCGGATGACGTGGCTGATGCGCATCAGCTCGTCATCGACGACCGACGCGAGGTGATAGATCGGCGAGCCGTCCGCGCGCTGGATGACGTGGTCCTGCTCGCGGGCCCACTCGAAGCGCACCTCGCCGCGCACCAGGTCCTTGAGGACGAGCATCCCCTCGCGCGGCATGAGCAGTCGCACGACCGCCTCACGGCCCTCGGCCTCGAAGCGCGCGCGGTCGGCGTCGGTCTCGGCCCGCCACTTGCGGCTGGCGATGTAGGTCTCGCCCGCCTTCTCGGCGGCTTCGCGCTCGGCCTGGACCTCTTCGGGGCGGGCGTAGTCGCGGTACGCCGCGCCCGACGCGATCAGCCGCTCAACGGCGTCGGCGTAGTGCTCGAAGCGCTGCGATTGGAAGTAGGGACCGTAGTCACCCTTCGACGCTTTTTCCGCCGCGTTTCCAGCGACGGGGGCGACAGGGCCCTCGTCCCAGACAAGGCCGAGCCACTCGAACCCGTGCAGGATCGGCGCGAGGGCGTCCTCGACGTTGCGCTGCTGGTCGGTGTCGTCGACGCGGAGCAAGAACTGGCCGCCGTGCTGACGGGCGAACAGCCAGTTGAAGAGCGCCGTGCGGACGCCGCCGATGTGCAGGAAGCCGGTCGGGCTGGGGGCGAAACGGGTGCGGACGGTCATTGAGGGGTGTGTCGGTGTCGATGGGTCGCTAAGCGGCAAGCCGCTAGGGTACCCGGTCGATGGCGCCGACTCCTACCCACCGAACATCCAGCTCCATCGCCAACGAGCTCGATCGCCGACTAGTTCGATCGCCGACTAGGCGGCCCGGCGTTCTTTCTCGCGACGCAGGGCCTTGCGCTCGGCCTTGGTGCGCTTGCGCATCTGCGGCGCCTCGTCGTCGTAGCTCTCTTGGTAGTCCTCGGCGCCGCTGACCCAGCGGCTCGCTTCGGGGGCCGTTTCCTCCGCCAACTTGGGGCGGGACGGTTCGCGTTTTGGTTTCCTCATGGCGCTAGCCTTGGCGGACGCCTGTTCCTCTGCGTGATGGGAATCGTCGTCTTCGGAATCGTAAGCAGCGGTCGAACGCTTCTTCGAGAGAGCCGGCTGACGCGTCGGCTGGGCGGTTGAATTTCGATTTTCGGGGGCGTCTTCGAGCTCCAGCGCGGCAGCGCTGGCCTTCTTGACGTTGACCGGCGGCGCGACGTCGCCCTGGGACTCACGGACGATCCGCCGCGAGTAGGACAGCAGCATGCCGAGCGTCAGGACCGCCGCGGCCGTCGTGGCGACAGCGCCGATCACGGCCGGCGTTAGCGAAGGCCCGAAAGAGGGGACGAAGCCCGCGGAGGAGGCCAGCGCCACAGCGACGGCCGCCCCCGTGGCGCCCGCAAACGCCGCGGCGGTCGAGCACTCCCGCACTTCCATTACGGCCCAGGCGGCCGCTCCGGTGGCGAGGAGCCCGCCGGGGAAAATCTGCCAGAGCAGGTCGCCGCCAATCGGCGAGAAGCCCGTCATTGACGCCAGTTGAGAGGCGATCACCGTGTTGGCGTGGGTCGCCGAACAGAGGCTCATCCCCGTCGCTACGGCGGCGGCGAACAACCACCAGCGGTAGGTCCCGCCCAGGTCGTTGGTGCGATGGCGCCGCATGCCGAACAGCACCACGCACTGCCCCGCAACGGCGAGCCACAGGCAGGCCTCCCACCAGGCGGCGAGCGAGCCGGGCCGGTCGATGTTGAGTAAGAGGGCGAGCGACGAATCGGCCTCGCCGGTGGTGGCGCCGACGCCACTCAGCCAGCCGACCAGGGCCGTCGCGCCC
>JBGSJY010000437.1:0-16871 GCA_041741515.1 Pirellulales bacterium
GCGAGCGGTTGGCCGCTTCGGTCCCCTCGTGGCTGAAGCGCCGCGCGTATCCCGGCCATCCGCTGGCCTGGACCGCACTCGGTGCCGTGGCTGTGACCGCGTGTGTCGCCGTGGGCGTGTCGCTGAGTCAGAACACGACAACCGAAGTACCGGTTGGCATGCTTCCCGAACCCCGAACGCTGGCCGTAATCCCGCAACCGCAGGAGGCGAGCTTGCTTTCGCTGAGTGCCACGCCACGTGAAGTCAGCGATCCCGAGGCCGCCAACAGCAGCACGAATTGCAATACCGAACTCGATGCCCGCAGCCTGGCCGAGCTTTGGGCCGATCTGAGCACCACCGAGCAGATCGAGAAGGCTCACGAGGACGAAATGAAGTGGCGGCAGCGGCTGCGCGATGTGGGGATCGATTACCCGGGCCGCCATGTGACAACGGAAAGCGTCGAGCCCAAAGGCCCGTGAGACATTGCGAGCGTCTGCTCCGAACTTTCCGGGCGACAACCGCCCCACTCGCGGAGAGAGGCGACACCCATGTGTGCGTTCGCACGCGGCCCACTTCTGTTAGCGCTGCTGTGGGTTGCAACAACCGCGCACGGGAGCGATCCCCTACCCAGATACACCGAAGAGCGTGAAGCAGCCGCGTTGCACTTTGTGCGTAAGCATTGCCCCGAATTGGTTCCACTTCTGGATGAGTTGAAGAAAGCGGCCCGCCCCACCTACGAGCGCCAGATCCGGGAAACGTTCCAGATCACGGAATTGCTCGCCGATCTGCAAGACGATCCGAAGCGGCACGAGCTGGAACTGAATCTCTGGAAGATCGAGAACAAGGCGATGGTGCTCGTGGCGAAGCTCACAACAGCGCGCGACGACGAACGGCCGAAAATCGAGGAGCAGCTTCAATCGCTGGCGAAGGAAATCGTGGAACTCGATCTCCAATCGCTGGACTACCGCGGAGAGGTGCTTCAAACCGAACTGAACGCCACCAAGGACGAGGCGGCCAAGATCCGCGAGAATCTGGACCGTTCGGTGAAAGAACGCTTCGAGACATTGATCGAAAAGGCACGCAAAAAGAAGCCATGAAATGACCGCGGCGACACCGAGCGCAGCGGCACGTTCACAGCGCGTTTGCTCGTTTGTTTCCGCTTCTCGTACTTCCTCCGCTATCTTAACTCAATGAAGCACGTCACCGAACTGTTTGCTACAGTCGCCCACCGGGTGCAGCCACCCGTGTGCATTGCCCTGGGGCCGCCCTGGCCCGTCGCCAACCTGGTGAAGGCGATTGGTGGCGTCTCCACGACCTGTGTGCAGTTCGACCTGCACCAAACCACCCGCGTGAAAGAGTGCCTCGAAGAAATCGGCACAACGGCCGAGGTGCTCGCCGCACCCGACTTGTGGGATCTTCCGACCAAGTTCAACACGGTGATCTTTCCGGCCTCCGCCTACGCCGAGCGCGACCTGAAAATCGACATCATCGAGCAAGCGTATCACATCCTCGCACCCGGTGGGCTCTTCCTGACGCTCTCGGAATACGAGAAAGATAGCCAGTTTGCGAAATGGCAGAAGAAGGTGTTCGGCAAGTGCGGTGAGACCCCGTCCAGCGAAAATGGGATGGCGTTCTTCAGCACCAAGACCGACGACGAGCCCGAACGCCGCCGTCACGAGATGACGTTTCACGCGAGCATTGGCGAGGGTGCGTCGATGCACTTTGTGTCGCGTCCTGGAACCTTCAGCTATGGTCGCTTCGATGCGGGTTCTCGGGCACTGATGGAAGTGGCCGAGATTCGCCCCGGCGATCATGTGCTCGACCTGGGTTGCGGCAATGGAGCCGTCGGTTGCCTGGCTGGGGCCATGGCCGGCCCGCAGGGAAGGGTAACCTTCATCGATAGCAACCTGCGGGCGATGGCACTGGCCGAGTTGAATGCGAAAGCCAACGGGATCACCAACGCACGATTTCTGACGTCAACGCGACTGGAAGGACTTGAGCCGAATTCGTTCGATGTGGTTCTCGCCAACCCGCCGTATTACGCCAAATCCGATATCACACGCCTGTTCGTGGAGAACACCCGCGACCTGATTCAACGGGGTGGCCGATACTATATCGTCACCAAGATGCCAACCGCCGTGGTACCGATGATCTTCCAGACCTACGGCGACTGCTCGGTCATCGAGAACCGCGGCTATTCGGTTATCATGGCCGAAGTGTAACCGCTCACTTGCCCCGGGAAGCCCAATGACCGCAGACGACGTGATCCGGCAACTCCAGCTCGAACCGCACCCGGTCGAGGGTGGCTTTTTCCGCGAGACGTACCGATCGACCGCTACGCTACCGGCAGCCGTGCTACCCCAGCATCGGGGCCAGCGTCACGTTTCCACCGCAATCTATTATCTCTTGAAGCCCGGACATGTCTCGGAGTTGCATGTCCTACCCGGAGACGAAGTATTCCACTTCTACCTCGGTGAGCCGGTGCAAATGCTGCAACTCTGGCCGGACGGCTCGGGCACAACCGTGGTACTGGGCAACGCCATCGCCGCTGGCCATGTACCACAACTGGTTGTTCCCGCCGGGGTCTGGCAAGGAGCACGCCTACTGGGTGATCGGGGCTTCGCACTGCTGGGCTGTACGGTCGCTCCCGGCTTCGATTACGCCGATTATTGCAGCACCTCCCGGGCGGATCTCGCGACGAAATGGCCGGCATTCACGGAAGAGATTACCCGGCTCACGCCACGCGGATAACCCGAGAGACTGGCCGAAGTGTCGTGTCAGCACGATCGAAATCACCGTCCATCGTCGCTCGGCTTGATTCGTTGCGCAGCCCCGCCTAGAATTCCGCAGATTCGCGTCACTCAGGCCAGAGGTCTCTACCCGCGGCCAACCATGTGCGAGGCCCTTCTGGGCCGGCCGCTTCTCCCAGGCAAACGGTTGCTCGAACCGACTCGGGCCGCGGTTGGTGCCGCCGTCGGTCGCGCATATGATGAGTACAGGGTCGCGTGGGCTTATCGTCCGATCGGCACCGGCTGAACTCCGGTGGCGCGGCAGTTTTATCCCTTCCACCCCTTCGTTGGGGGGAGACGGCGTAGATGTATGAGCGATTCACAGACCGGGCCCGCAAGGTGATGCAGCTGGCCAACCAAGAGGCCCAGCGCTTCAACCACGAATACATTGGGACCGAGCACGTGCTGCTGGGCCTGATCAAAGAAGGGAGTGGCGTCGCGGCGAACGTCCTCAAGAACCTCGACGTTGATCTGCGAAAGATCCGCCTCGAGGTCGAGAAGCTCGTCCAGAGCGGCCCCGACATGGTCACGATGGGCAAGCTCCCGCAGACGCCGCGCGCCAAGAAGGTCATCGAGTACTCGATGGAAGAGGCCCGCAACCTCAACCACAACTACGTCGGCACCGAGCACATCCTGCTCGGCCTGTTGCGTGAGCAAGAGGGCGTCGCCGCTCAGGTCCTGATGAACCTCGGTCTTAAGCTCGAGGAAGTCCGCGACGAGGTGCTCAACCTGCTCGGCCACGGCATCGAGGGCGGCGAGCCCGAGCGTGGCGGCCGCGCCGGCATGGAGACCGCCGAAGAGGGCGAAGAGGAAGGGGGCGAAGGCCGCAGCGGCCGCAAGGGCTCGCGCAGCAAGACCCCCGCGCTGGACAGCTTCGGCCGCGATCTCACCGAGCTGGCACGCCAAGGCAAGCTCGACCCAGTTATCGGACGTGAGAAAGAGATCGAGCGCGCGATCCAGGTCCTCTGCCGCCGCACGAAGAACAACCCGGTGCTGCTGGGCGAGGCGGGCGTCGGTAAGACGGCGATCGTTGAGGGCTTTGCCCAACGCGTCATCGACGGCAACGTGCCCGAGCTGCTGCTCGATCGGCGCATCGTGGTGCTCGACCTGGCGATGATGGTCGCCGGCACGAAGTACCGCGGCCAGTTCGAGGAGCGGATCAAGGCCGTCATGAATGAGGTTCGCCGCGCCAAGAACACGATCCTGTTCATCGACGAACTGCACACGCTCGTCGGCGCCGGTGGCGCCGAGGGCGCGATCGACGCGTCGAACGTCCTCAAGCCGGCGCTCGCCCGTGGCGAGATCCAGTGCATCGGCGCCACGACGCTCGACGAGTACCGCAAGTACATCGAGAAGGACTCCGCGCTGGCCCGCCGCTTCCAGGAAGTGCTCGTCGAGCCGACCACGGCCGAGGACACCAAGGAAATCCTCCGCGGACTGCGTGAGCGGTACGAGGAGCACCACCGCGTGCAGATCACCGACGACGCCATCGACGCGGCCGTCGATTTCTCCGACCGCTACATCACCGGACGCTGCCTGCCGGATAAGGCGATCGACGTCATCGACGAGTCGGGCGCGCGGGTCCGGCTGAAGACGATGTCGAAGCCGCCCAATCTCAAAGAGATCGACGAGGAGGTCGAGGCCCTCAACCGCGATAAGGAAGAGGCGGTCGCCAACCAGGACTTCGAGAAGGCCGCCGCGTTGCGGGACCAGGCCGACAAACTCAAGAAAAAGAAGGCCCAGATCACCAAGGACTGGCGCGAGAAGTCGCGCGAGAACGGCGGCGTCGTCGATGAGGACATCATCGCCGAGGTCGTGTCGAAGATGACGGGCATCCCGCTGACGCGGATGAGCACCGAGGACAGCCTCCGCCTGATGCGGATGGAAGAAGAGCTCCACAAGAAGGTCATCAGCCAGGACGAGGCCATCAAGGCGATCGCCAAGGCGGTCCGTCGCAGCCGTAGCGGCCTGCAGGACCCGAAGCGTCCCACTGGCACGTTCGTCTTCGCCGGCCCGACCGGCGTCGGCAAGACGCTGCTCGCCAAGGCCTTGGCGGAGTTCATGTTCGGCGACGCCGACGCGTTGATCCAGATCGACATGTCGGAGTATATGGAGAAGCACAACGTCAGCCGGCTGATTGGCGCGCCCCCCGGGTACGTCGGATACGAGGAGGGCGGCCAGCTCACCGAGCAGATCCGCCGCCGGCCCTACGCGGTGGTGCTGCTCGACGAGATCGAGAAGGCGCACCCCGAGGTGTTCAACATGCTCCTCCAACTGATGGAGGAGGGACGCCTCACCGACTCGTTTGGCCGCAACGTCGACTTCCGCAACACGATCGTCATCATGACGACCAACGCGGGCGCCGAGGCGATCAAGAACGAGTCCGCCTTCGGCTTCCAGAAGCCGGACGAGGACGCCAGCTACGACGCGATGAAGGCCCGAGTGATGGACGAGATCGAGAAGGTCTTCCGTCCGGAGTTCATCAACCGCGTCAACGACGTCATCGTATTCCGTCACCTGACCGAAGAGAACCTCAAGCACGTCGTGGAGCTCGAAGTCGCCAAAGTCCGCCAGCGCCTGTCGGAGAAGGGTCTGACGCTCGATCTCACCGACGAGGCGAAGGCGTTCCTTGTCAAGAAGGGCTCGAACACCGACTACGGCGCCCGTCCGCTGCGTCGGGCCATCGAGTCGTTCGTCGAGGACCCGCTGGCCGAGGAGCTGCTCAAGGGCGAGTTCGCTGGCAAGGATACGGTCCGCGTGGACGTGAAGACAGTAAGCGACAAGAAGCAGCTCGTCTTCGAGGGCCTGCAGACCAAGGAATCGGAACCCGAACCCGTCGGCGCCGGCGTCGGTGGCGAAGGGGACGAGTCCGAGGACTGATCGTCCCGATCGAGCGATAGCAACGCCAACATCGAGGCGGGCCGCAAAGTGCGGCCCGCCTTTTTGTTTTGCTAGCAGCATGTTCAAGCCGCCAGTACCCCTGATGCGAGCCGGCGACGTCAGACGTCGGTGGGAACTAGATACCCGCTTCCCTCCGACGACTTGCGTCGCCGGCTCGACGTCGATTGGAAAGGCAAGCTTTAGAATGACGCTCCCGGCCCGCAAGGTTTGCTCAAGCCGCGCATCCGTTAGAGTCGATGACAGTCGATGACGTCGCGTACTGCGCAGCCCGTCCGTCCCTTCATCGTCCCTTGCCCCGCACTCCCATCGATGGCCTCGCCGCAAACCGCCGCACTGCCGGCCAAGGGCCTCATCGGCGGCCTGACCGGCGGTATTGCGTGGGTGGGCGCGAGGGTGCTCGATGCGGTCGTGACGCTGGGGAGCATGGCGATCTTTTTCCTGCAGACGCTCTCGTGGATCTTCGTCCGCTGGCCGAGCCGCCGCCTGCTGACGGCGAGCCTGCACCAGATCGGCGTCTCAAGCCTGCCGGTGATCTGCCTGACCGGGGCGTTCATCGGCATGGTGCTGGCGGTGCAGACGTACTACCAGTTCCGCGCGTTCGGCATGGAGTCACGCTTGGGCGTGATGATCAACCTGTCGATGTTCCGAGAGCTAGGGCCGGTCCTCGCCGCGACGATGCTCGCGGGCCGCGTTGGCAGCGCCATCGCCGCCGAACTAGGCACGATGAAGGTGACCGAGCAGATCGACGCGCTGGCCTCGATGGGCGCGAGCCCGATCCAGCATCTCGTCGCGCCGCGGCTGCTCGCTTGCCTGGCGATGATCCCGTTGCTGACAATCGCGGCGATCGCGATGGGCGTCCTCGGCGGCGCCTTCTACTGCATCTACGTCTTCGGGGTCGATCCCTTCTTCTACTTCGAAAACGCCCGCGAAGGGACCCACCGCTGGGACATCCTCTATGGGGTGGTGAAGAGTTTCTTCTTCGGCGGCGCGATCGCGATCATCAGTTGCTACCGCGGCTTCCACTCGAGCGCCGGCGCCGAGGGCGTCGGTCAAGCGGCGACGATCTCGTTCGTCCAGTCGTTCGTGACGATCCTGGTGCTCGACCTGTTCCTGAGCATTGGCCTCGATCGGATGCACGATTACCTCTGGCCGCCGAGCGGGATGTGATGGGCGACCGTGCTCAATCAACGGCCGAGTCCTTGGTGGCCGTCGAGCGGATGACAGTCCGATTCGGGACGCAGACCGTGCTGCGCGACTTGTCGATCGCGGTCCCTCGCGGCGAGACGCTGGCGATCATCGGCGAGAGCGGCTGCGGCAAGACCGTGCTGCTCAAGACGCTGATCGGACTCGTACGGCCGACCTCGGGACGCGTGCTGTTCGACGGCCAGACGATCAACGAGCTGGACGACCGCCAACTCACCGCCGCGCGGCTGCGGTACGGCTTCGTCTTCCAGCAGGCGGCGCTGTTCGATTCGCAGACGGTGGCTGAGAACGTGATGTTTCCGCTCCTCGAGCACCGCCGTGCGACGCCCCAGGAGGCCCGTGCGAAAGCGGTCGAGCACTTGAAACAAGTCGGCCTTCCCGAGTCGGTGATGACGAAGAAGCCCGCGGAACTGTCGGGCGGCATGCGGAAGCGGGTCGGCCTCGCCCGCGCGCTGATGATGGACCCGGACGTGCTGCTCTACGACGAGCCGACGACCGGCCTCGACCCGATCATGAGCGATGTCGTCAATGAGCTGATCCTCAAGACCAGCGACCTACGCAGGTCGCAGCAGCCCGTCACCAGCATCGTCGTCACGCACGACATGCACAGCGCGATGAAGATCGCCGACCGCATCGTGATGCTTTACCCGGTCCCCCGCCTCAAGGCGGACGAGTCCCAGATCGTCTACGACGGATCGCCGGAGAAGATTGAAAGGTCCAGCGACCCGCGCGTCGCTCAATTCGTCCGCGGCGAAGCCGGCGACCGACTTGAAGAACTACAAATAGCCTGACGTCGTCAGTCGCTTGCCTTCCTGCCCACTGCCTGCCGTCCACCGCCTACTCAAAATGTCCAATCGAGCCCAAGAGTTTCGCGTCGGCGTCGTGACGCTGGTCATCTCGGGCGTGGCGGCGATGCTGGCGACTTTCGGCGCCGGCGTGTCGTTGCCCTTCGGGTCCTCGCCCTACCAGATCAAGATCCGCACCGACCGCGCGCCGGGCGTTGGTGAGAACACGCCCGTGCGTAAGGACGGCGTCGTCATCGGCCGCGTCGCTTCGGCGGAATTCTTGCCCGAAGGGGGCGTGCTGATCACAGCCGACATCCAGCCGGGGGCGCCGATTTATCAATCCGACACGGCCAGCATCCGGCCCTCGTCACTCTTCGGCGACGCGGTGATCAATTTCGCCTACTCGGGCGCCGGAAACACGCCACCGCAGCGGCTCCAGCCCGGATCGTTGGTGGCGGCGTCGTCGCTCCCCGATCCGATCGAGGCGCTCACGAGCCTGCAGATCGACGTGGGCCCCACGATCGAATCGATGGGTCGGGCGGCCAACGCGATCGAAGAGCTAACGACCAAGGTCAATCGCGCCCTAGGTGATGACTTCGGCGGCGAACGGATGACGAGCCTCTTGGACGAGATGTCCCTCTCGATGAACGAGTTCCAGTCAACCATGCAGGTGATGGAGCGCGCCATGACGCAAATCGATTCGCTGGTCGGCGACCCCGCCCTGCAGCAAAGCGTCAAAGACTTGCCGGCGCTGATGACCGACGCCCGCATCACGGTGCAGAAGGCGAACCAAACCCTCGATTCCTTCGGCGGGGTGGTCCGTAGCGCCGAGACCAACCTGCGTAATCTAGAAGGCTTTACCGAACCGCTCGGCGCTCAGGGTCCCGAGCTGTCGCAGAAGCTCGTCTCGGCGATCGACAACCTCGACCGGACGCTGGCGGACGCGTCGCGCTTCGTCGGCGCGGCGACGGCTAGCCGCGGAACGCTCAGTCGCCTGCTGACCGAACCCGAGATGTACGACGAAGTCCAACGCACCATCGCGAACGTCAACGCCGTGCTCTATCAGATGAACGAACGGCTTAAGCAAGTGCGTCCGATCCTTGATGATGCCCGGGTCATCAGCGACAAAGTGGCTCGTAACCCTGGCACGGTGATCCGCGGCGCCTTCCAAGAGGGGCCGGGATTGAAGTAGGGAACCGCCAGGGCGCCAAGAGCGCCAGGGATCGCCAGTAAGATAAGTTAGAAAGAAAGAGAGTTGATCCCGTCTTAAAAAACTTGGCGATCCCTGGCGCTCTTGGCGTCTTGGCGGTTGCCCTTAGTACCGGAAGGAGTTCGGCGCCGGGGCGACAGGTATCGGGATCGTCACAGGGGGCGTCGCGACGGGCGGAGCGCTCAGCGGCGGTGTGGTGACAGCCGGTAAGATAAGGCCGGGCGATAACCCTGGCGGCTGTGAGCGAAGGATGGGGGGTGGGTCAGTGGCCGAGGCCTGCGTGACCGGCGCCGCGCCGACGGGCGTCACCTGGCTCCGCAGCTCTTGGCCGCGGGCGATGATCTGCTCGGCCGGTTCGATTCGTGCGCGTTCCAGGTTGAAACTCACGGTCCGTGCGTCTTCGATCCGCGCTGGGACGAGGTTCTCGCTGATAAAGTCGATCCCCGGCCACTGGTACCACGGCGCCGGGAGAGGCTGGTTTACGGTCAGCGTCTCGTAGCCCGGCAGGGAGAGGCGGACCTCGCGAGTGCCATAGTAGACGTAATCCACAGCGCAGGGGGTCGTGCCGATCCGCTGATTATCGACGTGAACGACGGCGCCGGCCGGATTGCTGCGGACCGTCAGCCGGCGACGCACGCAGCCCGTGGACGTGACGACGACCAGCAGCGCGACAAGGGCGGCGTAGCAGCCGCGGCGGCGAGGCAGACGGGTCAGAATCAAGGGCGGACCGCGGCGGGAAGGCGGGGAAACCAGGGGGCGGCACCAGGGGGCGGCGAAGTCTAGCGAGACCCTTTCACGGACTCCAGGCCAACGGGGCCCTCACCGCTGTCACCTTCCGATTCGCTTGGCTACGATGCAAAGACAGGAGATGTTGATGCCGAGCACGCCGCAGCCACCACCGCCAGCACTTGTCGTTCGCGCCGTTTCGCGGACGGACATCGGCATGCGGCGATCGACCAACCAAGACGCGGTCGCCGTCGTCCCCGCGGGGGGAGAGACCCCGATCCGGGGCGACGCTTTCCTGATGGTCGCTGACGGCATGGGCGCCCATGCTGCGGGCGAACTCGCCAGTAAGATCGCGGTCGACACCATCCCCCACGCCTACGCCAAAAGTCGGGGCGAGGCCCCGCCGGCCGCCCTCCGCCAGGCAATCCGCCAAGCGAACGAAAAGATACACCAGAAGGGGGGGTCGGGGTCCGAGTTCCATGGGATGGGGACGACCTGCAGCTGCCTTGTGCTGACGCAGGGAGCGGCCATCGTCGGGCACGTCGGCGACAGTCGCGTTTATCGGTTGCGGCGCCACGTGCTGGAGCAACTCACCTTCGACCACAGCCTGGTCTGGGAGATGGCAGCCGCCAGCAACGTCTCGGCGGACCGCGTCCCGTCCTGTATTCCCAAGAACGTCATCACCCGTTCGCTCGGGCCTCACGAGACGGTGATGATCGACCTCGAAGGCCCGCACGAGTTACGCGAGGGGGACGTCTTCTTGCTCTGCAGCGACGGGCTGACCGGCGTGGTCGATGACCCGATGGCTGGAAGCCTCCTCACCGCGCTGGACCCCGAGACGGCCGCAGAGACGCTGGTGAATCTGGCGAACCTGCGGGGCGGCCCCGACAACATCTCGGTGATCGTCGCCCGGATCGAAAAGGCCGATGAGTCGGGCGGCGGGCGGCCGTCGCTAGAAGGCCGCCGGGGCGGGCACAACGCCTCGACCGCAGTTTTTATCGCCATCGCGTGCGCGATCGCTTGCGCGCTGGCGATTTACTTCCGCGCGCTCGGAGCGGCGCTGGTGCTGGCCGTCGGCTTGGGCGCCGCGTTGGCGTATACGATGTCGCGGCGGCCCCTGGAGCGTGTCGCCGCGCTAGCCCCGATCCTCGGTGAGGCCTTGGGAAACGGGCCCTACCGTCGGACCGATTGTGGCGATCACTCCGCCGCCGCGGGGGACCTGCGGGACCTCGTCCGCGAGCTTTCGTCGCTCCGCCCGGAATCGGGAGCCGCCAAGGACGATACCGTCCGCCCCGACGGGTCGGAGCCCCACAACGGCCACGCCGACGAAGCCGCCTACTACCTCGACTGGGAGCCGCTCCGCGCGCCGCAAGCGGCCGCCGATGCGGCGTTCGAGGGGGGCGACTACCTCGGCGCGATCATCCAGTACGCCGCCATCATCGGTTCGGCGATGGCGCAAGTCCGAGGCGACGACGACACCAAGCGCTACGCCGCCCGCGACGGCATCCTCAGCTAGCACCGCTCGAGCGCAATCGTTGTTCACTCGGCGACGCCGGCTTGGTACGGTGCTCGGCCTCTAGGGCTCCCTCCACGCGGCCAGGCCACCAAGCGCTACTCTTGTGAAAATCCTCACCCGGTACGTGTTGCTCGAGTTGTTGCAGGTCTTCCTGCTGACGCTCGCGGGGCTGACGGCGCTGATCTTCGTGGGGCTCATCGGCAAAGAGGCGGTCGACAAAGCCCTCGGCCTGGGGCCGCTGCTGCGGATGACGCCCTACATGCTGCCGCAGGCGATGCAATTCGCGGTGCCGGCGACGATGCTGCTGGCGACGACGAGCGTTTACGGGCGTCTCTCGGCGAGCAACGAGATCATCGCCCTCAAAGCGATGGGCGTATCGCCGTGGGCGCTGGCGCGTCCGACGATTATCCTGGCGGCGATCACCAGCCTCGGCGCGGTGGCCTTGAACGACATCGCGGTCTCGTGGGGCCGGATCGGCGTGCAGCGGGTGTTCGTCGAGTCGCTCGAAGAGGTTATCTACAGCCAACTCCGCCTGCACCGCAGCTACGCCGATGGCGGCCTGCAGATCAGCGTGCAGCACGTCGTTGGCCGGACGCTCTTTCGACCGACAGTCATCGTGCAGGCGCGCGATGGCAAGGAGGCCTGGAAGCTCGAGTCGGACTCGGCGGAGATCAGTTCTTCGCCCGATCGCCGTAAGCTAATTGTCCACTTTGAGGGGATCGCCCTTGAGGGCGAAGTGAATGTCGCCATGGCGACGGCGGTCGAGCGTGAAATCGACCTCGAGGCCCTCTTCGACGACGCTACCAGCTCACGCAGCCCCTCAAACTACGCCCTGACGGAGATCGCCCAGGAGCAACGCGCCGTCAATCGGCGACTGGACGACGTGCGGCGTCGGGAGGGGACCGAGCAAGCGCTGGCGATGATGACCGGCGACTTCGACCGGCTCTCCGCCCAGTCCTGGGCGCCCTTCAACCAGACCATCGGCGGAGAGGCTTACCGCTACCGACGGCTGTCGGTCGAGCCGTTCCGCCGCTGGGCGAACGGGTTCAGCTGCCTGTCGTTTGTCATGGTCGGCGTGCCGATGGCGATCTGGCGGCAGAAGGGCGAGTTCCTCGCCAGCTTCTTCCTCTGCTTCCTGCCGATCCTGCTGGTCTACTACCCGCTCTTGATGGTGAGCGTCGACCACGCGAAGGACGGCGACCTGCCGCCTCCCGCCGTCTGGGTCGGCAACGCGGTGCTAGCGTTGTGGGGGCTGTGGATGATGCGTCGGGTCGTGAGGAACTGAGAATACGGCGGCGAGCCGGGAGCTTCAGCGACCGGAGTGGTAGCGGTGGACGCGTCGCTACCCCGGTCGCTGACGCTCCCGGTTCGCCTTTTCTGTCGTTGCCGCCCCTCGCCGGCTCCTGTTATGCTCGCCGGGCGCGGGCGATGGATCTCCTGCGTGTGAGTTGGTTCTCACGGCGATGACTTTCCGTTGCGACAAGGAGGTCGCGCGTGCTCGCGCATCGATCGATCGGCGTCAAGCTGCGTATCGGCGTGGGCCTCTTGGGGGCCAGCACGCTGGTCCTCTTCATCGCAGCGATCAGTGGCCTCTATTCGTACCGCAGTCTCGTCAAGACGCTCAGCGCACGGGCGGCGGAGTTGCCGCTCGCCAACGAACTGAGCCAGCACGTCGCCGACCTACGCGTTGTCTTCGGCAAGGCGCGCGAGCGCTCGATCCTGCTGCAGCAAGCGGCCGAAGGCCGCCACGACGCGCCCTTTGTGCTGACGGAGAGCGACCCCGCCGACTCTTCGGACATTGCGACCAACCCGTACGACTTGCGTCTGTTGTGCATCGAGTACCGCACGGGGCTCGATCGGTTCGTCAACACGCTGAAGGATTACCGCGAGCGGCTCGACGCCAACGACGACCCTGTCGGGTCGCAGATCGGCGACGATGAACCGGAGCGTTTGGCGCTGGCCGAGATCGATCGGGTCCTCAAGTCGATCCATCGCGAAGGGATGTCGGACAGCCTGCTGTACGAAGAGCTGCGCGGCGAGACGGCGTCGCTCGAGACGGCGCTCGAACGCTTGCGGGAACTTGCGGCCCAGCTCCCCAGTCACTTGCACACCCGGCTGGGCGACCTCTCCGGCGAGGTCCGCTCGAAGTACCACGCGGCGATCGCGTTGTCGTGGATGACCTTCGTCTCGGCGCTGGTGCTGCTGGGGCTGGCGATGTACGTCTTCCAGTCATCGGTCTCGCGGCCGGTCGGACTGCTCGTCGCCGCCGCCCGGCGTGTGGCGGCGGGCGACTACAACCACCGCGTGGCGCTGGAATCGAACGACGAGATGGGCGAGCTTGCCGAGGCGATGAACCGGATGATGACGAGCTTCAAGCAGACCCGCGACGAACTCGACAAGCAGGTCCGCGACCGCACCAGCCAAGTGATCCGCAGCGAGCAATTGGCGAGCGTCGGGTTCCTCGCCGCCGGCGTCGCCCACGAGATCAACAACCCGCTCGCCGCCATCGCGATGTGCAGCGAGTCGCTCGAGAGCCGGCTGCTCGATCTGCGCGACGACCCGGCCAACGCCGCCGAATGGGACGTCGTCCGCAGCTACCTCGAGACGATCGGCAAAGAGTCCTTCCGCTGCAAGCAGATCACCGAGAAACTGCTCGATTTTTCGCGCATGGGCGACCGCGAACGCAGGCCGACCGAGCTGCGTGAGCTGGTCCTAGGCGTTATCGAAATGGTCCGCCACCTCGGCAAGTACAAGCACAAAGAGGTCGAGCTGTTGCCGGGCGAACCGGTGATCGCCGAGGTCGACGCACAGGAGATGAAGCAGGTTCTGCTGAATCTCGTCACCAACGGCCTCGACAGCCTCGACGCCGGAGGCCGCGTCACCGTCGAGATTGCGACCACGCTGACGAACGAGGGCCGCAGGGCTCAGATCGCCGTCCGCGACAACGGCTGCGGCATGAGTGACGAGGTCAAGAAGCACCTCTTCGAGCCGTTCTTCACCCGCCGCCGGGGAGGGCAGGGGACCGGCCTGGGCCTATCGATTACTTACCGTATCATCGAAGAACACCACGGCGAGCTCACGGCCGACAGCGAAGGCCCCGGCCTCGGCTCGACGTTCACCGTGACGCTGCCTACCGAACAACCCGTCGCCGCCATGGCGGCATGAGTAGTAAATGACCAATGACCAATGACCAATGACCAATGACCAAGCCCCAAGGACCAATGACGTGCTCCCGCACGAGCCTACCGTTGGAATTTTAGATATAGATCCCCGACGATTCGCTAATCAATTGGTCATTGGGATTTGATCATTGGTCATTCAGGAAAGAGTCAGTAGCGAATTTGATGCTGCCCCGGCCATGGATGGCCGCCGACGAACGTAAGGACGCGTGATGCCCGCCGACGTGAAGAAGCCGAAGACCCCGAGCCTGTCGCTGCTGTTCGCCGACGACGAGCGGTCCTTGCAAGAGTTGATGAAGCTCGAACTGCCGCGGATGGGGCACACCGTCACCGTCTGCCCCGACGGGCTGACGGCGGTCGCCGCCATCGAGAAGAACAACTACGACGCGATCATCGTCGATCTCGACATGCCCGGCATGACGGGCGTCGAAGTGATCGGCCGCCTCAAGGAAATGTCCCCGGCGACCGAAGCGGTTGTCCTCACCGGCAAGAGCACGACCGAGAGCGCGATCGCCGCCTTGCGTTACGGCGCGTTCGACTACCTGACGAAGCCGTGCAAGCTGGTGGAGATCGAGGCCTTGCTGCGGCGCATCGCCGCCAAGCGAGAGCTGACGCAGAAGTTCACGGCGCTACAGCGCCGGCTCGACCGGATCGAGGGCGCGCCGACCCTGGTAGGCGACAGCCGGCCGATGGCGCGCGTCAAATCGCTCATCGACAAGGTGGCGCCGACCGAGTCGACCGTGCTCATCCTCGGCGAGACTGGCACCGGCAAGGAGCTGGTCGCCCGCGCGGTCCACGACCAGTCGCCCCGCGCCGACAAGCCCTTCGTCGCGATCAATTGCGGCGCGCTGCCGGAGAACCTGATCGAGAGCGAGTTGTTCGGCCACGCCAAGGGATCGTTCACCGGCGCGGACGACCACCGTGTCGGCCTCTTCGAGGTCGCCTCGGGAGGCACGATCTTCCTGGACGAGATCGGCGAGCTCCCTAAAGCGATGCAGGCCAAACTGCTCCGCGTGCTCGAGAGCCGCGAGATCCGCCGCGTCGGTGAGAACAAGACGGTCAACGTCGATGTCCGCGTCGTCTGCGCGACGCATCGTGACCTCTCGGCAATGGTCGCCGCGGACGAGTTCCGTGAGGACCTGATGTACCGCGTCAACACGTTCGAGATCCACTTGCCCGCGCTGCGGGAGCGACTGGACGACTTGCCGAAGCTGGCCGAGCACATGCTGCGTCGGTTCCGCCCGCACGCCAAGCCGATCGAGCAGCAGCTCACTGACGACGCCGTCGCGGCGCTGAAGGCGCACGTCTGGCCGGGCAACGTCCGCGAGCTGGCGAACGTGATCGAGCACGCGACCATTCTCTGCGACCAGGGCCCGATCACCGCCGAGGACCTGCCGCAACACTTCAACCGCCGGCAACTCAGCGGCGCCGCCAAGGCGAGCCGCGGCCCGATCACGCTGCGTGACCTTGAGATGGAAGCGATCTACGAAGCGCTGGATCGCAACGACGGCTCCAAGCCGAAGGCGGCCGCCGAGCTGGGGATCGCGCTGAAGACGCTGTACAACAAGCTCAGTCAAGAATCGGGACTGAAGGCCGCCTGACGGCTAGAATGACCAAGTCCCAATGACCAATTGAAGTCGCGTGGTATTACGCCACTGGTCATTGGGGCTTGGTCATTGGTCATTGCCGCAGGCTGCCTATGAGCGTTCTCCTCGAAAGCCCCCTCGCAGTCGGCGCGTTGGGACTCTTGCTGATCACCCTCGCGGCGATCCCCTATGTACAGACGCGGTCGCGTGGCGCCTTTTGGCTACTGGTTGCGGCGGTCCTGCTGACGGCCGGAGGGATCGCCTTCGAGCGATGGTGGCAGACGCCGCGTGAGCAGGTGCGGAGCTCGCTCAGCGAGCTCTTCGAGGCGATCCGGTCGAACGACCTGCCCGCCGTGTTGCGGCGGATCGACGCGGGCGCCACCGACGTTCAGGAGGACGCGCAGACGCTGATGCCGATGTTCAACGTCGAGTCGGCGAGCGTCGGGGGGGAGGTCGCCGTCGAGCTGCCCGCTGGACCGTTGTCCGATGGCGCTATCGCCATCGCCAAGCTCAAGCCGCTGTTGCGTGTGCAGCACAAGCAGTCGGGCGCGGTTGGCGCGTACTTCGACAAGCTCGAAGTGGATTTCGTGCGTAGGGGCGACGACTGGCTGATAAACGCCTACCGACCTGCGCAGAACTGGCGCGACGGGGCGAAGCAGTTGGGACGTTGAAAGTGGCGCTGAAAAGACGTGGCAACTCCGGGCGCTAACGCGTTCCGGCTCCTCGCGGCTCGATGGGTGATGATCCTTCAGCTGGGAGGAGACCCGAAAGCGTAAGCGCTCGGAGTTACAGCGCAATTATCCTCACCATTTCAATCCGTTAACGCTCGGCAACGCGTTCACCACCCGCCGCCCTGGTAGTGCGACTGCCGCCCGGGCCCGTACCCCGACCACGGCTGGGGACGCCAGCCCGGGTGCTGACCGTTCCATCCGCCGCCGCCCCAGCCACCACCGCCGTTCCAGCCGCCGCCTCCGTTCCAGCCCCCGCCGTTCCAGTC
>JBGSJY010000438.1:0-10420 GCA_041741515.1 Pirellulales bacterium
GACATCGGCGCGTTCGAGGCCCAGGGGCCGGTTAACGCGGCGGCCAGCGACTTCAATGGCGACGGCCGCTTCGACGCCGCCGACTACACGCTCTGGCGCGACAGCAAGGGCACGAGCGTCGCCCCCCTGACGGCCGGCGACGCGACGGGCGACGGCATTGTTGACGAGACCGACCGCCTGCTCTGGGCCACGCGCTACGGCGACCTCTACGTTCCGAAGATCGAGGTCAACAGCCTGGCGGACGACGACGACGGCGACATCTACAACGGCCGCACGACGCTCCGCGAAGCGATCAACTTCACGAACGTCACGCGTTGGGCGGACCGCATCACGTTCGACCCCGCTCTCTCCGGCGGCGTTATCGACGTCGCGACGACCGCCCAGTACGGTGGGTACTACCAGATCGAAGCGGGCCTGACGATCGACGCCTCGATGCTTGCCGATGGGATCACACTCGACGCGGGCGGGCGGACCACCGGCCTGCACATCAACGCCTACCACGTCAACACGAACAACGACTTTGATGTCACGCTCGTCGGGCTAACGATCAAGAATGGCGTCGGGGAGTTCAATGGTGGCGGCGCGGTCGATTCATTGATGAACGGCGTGCTGACACTGATTGATTGCGAGTTACTCGACAATATCAGCGGTCGCCGCTACGACGGTCAGATCATTGGCCTGGGCGGCGCTATTTACGCGCAGGGACCAGTCCATCTGACCGATACGACTATCGACGGCGCCAGGTCGGGCGCGTTGAGTACGACAACCGGCGGCAGCGGCAGCGCCGTCTATGCCATTGGCGACGTCACGCTCGTGCGAAGCCACCTGAGTAACGTGGAGGCGCTTCCCGTGAGCGGTGGGGGCGCCATCGCCGCGGTGGGCTTTGCACCGGGATCGCCAAGCCTACGCCCAGCGGTTGCCCCTTCGGTGCGGCTAGAGGACAGCTCCATCACGGGCGCCGTCGGGGGCGGGATTATCGCCCCGGGCACGGTGACGCTAATCGGCAGCACGCTGGAGGGTTTGTCGGGGGTCGGGATCGTCGCGGCCGGGAGCGGAAGTCTGCCATTGGTCGGCAATGTCGAGCTATTGGACAGTGTCGTACGCGGTTTCTCGATCGCCGAGCTGGGCGGAACCTACCAATACCTGACCATGCCAGGAGGCGCCGGGATTGCCGCGCTCGGTAGCGTCTCCTTGGTGCGAAGCCGCGTCGAGGACAACACGGTCACCAATCCGTTCTCGACAAAAGGGGGCGGCGTTTACGCCCGCCAGACCGTTTCGATGGTCGATAGCGTTGTCGAGGGCAACTCGGCCGCCTACGGCGGCGGCGTCTACGCGGCAGGGTTCGCCGGTCCTTTCTCTGGTTCTCTCCCCCCGCAAACGGTCGTGCTTTCAATCGTGGGCAGCTCGGTGGACGGCAACTCCGTCGCCCGCACCGGCGCCGCGCTCTTCGCCAAGGGGTCGGTTGTTATCGAAGAGAGTTCGATCTCCGGCAACGTCATCACCGGCTATTGGAACGACACCGGCGGTCAGTCGGTGGTTGCGATCGACAACACCTCCTACTCGGGCGTCTATCCCACGGTCTCGATCACCGATGCGGTGCTCTCCAGCAACATCGGCGCTCCCAACCCGCAGACGACCTCGCCGCTCGCATCCCTTTCCACCGTTCTCAGCGGCGTCACGACCTACCCGCCACTGAACGCCACGTTGACCCGCACCCAGGTTATCGACAACCAGATGAACGGCGTCACCGCGCGGGCGGTGACCGACAGCAACATCAGCCGCAACGCGGGCTACGGCGTGCGGGTGACCGCCGAGATTCGCGGCAGCACGATTGCCGACAACCGCGACGGCGGCGTCGTGGGAGGGTGGGAGCCCCTGGTCATCAGCGAAAGCGTCATCAGCGGCAACTCTTCGACGGTCACCAACCTTGCTCAAGTGACGGCAGGCACGGGAGGGCAGTTCGCCGCGGGCTTGGTGGCGGGCAACGTCATTCTCGAACGCTCGATTGTCGCGGACAACCATCTGACTTACTTGCCTACGACATCGCATCCGAATCCAATCGCCGGCGGCGTTGCCGCAGCGAACCTCACGGCGATCGACTCGACGATCCGCGACAACACGATCGAGGGCATGAACGTCACCGGCGGCGGAGTAGCGATCAGCGGCAACAACGCCGCCGCCCGCGCCCGCTTCTACCGCAGCACGATTAGCGGTAACCGCGCGATCGGCGAGGGGGCCCGCGGCGGCGGCGTTTATGGGGGCGGCGTTTATGGCGCCGGCAATGTCGAGCTCGTCCAGAGCACCGTCAGCGGCAACTCGGCCGAGGGCGCGGGCGCCCTTGGCGGCGGCGTCTACGCGTTGAATCTGTCGGCGACCCACAGCACGATCACGGCCAACGCGGCCGATTCCTTGGGTGGGGGCGCTTATGTCACCGCGTCGGGAACCGCGCTCCGAGGGACAGTCCTGGCCGGCAACTCCGCGGTTGCAGGCAGCCCCGACTTGTTCCGCATCATCGACGGCGCCATCACCATCCAGTACTCGCTCATCGGCGACACGACCGACGCCGGGATTACCCCCACCAGCGGCCCCGGCAACCTGCTGAATATTGACCCGCTGCTCGGCCCGCTCGCGGACAATGGCGGGCCAACGTGGACGCACGCCCTGCTCGCCGGCAGCCCCACGATCGACGCCGGCAACCCAATCACCATGGCCGTGCCGTGGAGCGTCCCGGGATACAGCTTCCCGGGCAACGAGGACCAGCGCGGCGCCGGCTTCCCGCGCGTGCTCAACGGCGGGTCGGGCGCGACGCGGATCGACATCGGCGCCGTCGAGGCCATCGCCGTCCTCGTGCCACCGAGGTTGATGGAGGCGATATCGTCAGCGACGACCGACGAGCCTTTAGCGACGCGTGAAGAGAGTCATGACTCAGTCCTGGCCAACTTCCGCGACTGGCGGGCGTCGCTCCTCATCGATAAGGACCGCATCGACGATTTCGACAGGCGCGATGCACGTGCTGGAGACGCAGAGGAAGGACAGCTACCTCGACCGGCCGCAGCGAGCATGGTCGATGAGGCGATAAGCGAAGGCGTTACGACCTAGACGCCAATCGCCTCGTCACTCTGTCTCCGTCGCGGCGACTGCCGACACCGGCGCGGTGTTCGTAGCCAGTTGCGTGAACGGGGGAGATCCAGCTTACCCGGCGGCCCGTGCCGACGCGGCGGGCTGGGTTTGGCTGCGGGCGGCGGAGGTTGATGGGCCTGCGGCGCCATCCTCGGACGGTAGGCGGCGCTGCTTCATCATTTCGTCGGATCGGCGCCGGCCGGGGGGATAGCCCGCCATCTCGACTTCAGCGAGGGGGCGAAGCATGATGTTGAGGCTCGGTTTGGCGTGACCATCCTTGGCGGCGCGCCAGACGCCCTATCCTATTTTGCGACGGGCCGGCGATTGCTGGGCGCCCGGCGACCGGAAATCTCTACGATAGGGGGCGGCCAGCTCGGCCCCCCCTCCCTCCTCGCGTAACGTCACCATGAACAACGGCCACAAACTTTCTCTCCGTCGTGCGCCGCGCGTTGAGATGCTCGAAGAGCGGCGTTTGCTGGCCGGCGACACGTTCTTGATCAATTTTCAGAACGATGAGGCGACGACGCCGATCCACTATCTGCGTGACACGGGCTTGGTGTTCGGCGTCCGGGGCGGCGGGTTGTCTTATGGGTGGACTTCGGATCACACCGACGTGTCACGCGAACGGAGCCTGCTCGCCGACCAGCGGCTCGACACGCTCATTCACTTCCATGCGGGGCAAGCTTGGGAGTTCGCGCTCGCTAGCGGCGTCTACGATGTCACCGTCGCGGTGGGCGACCCCGGCGCCGACGACGGCGTCCACACGATCAACGTCGAGGGCGTCAACTACTGGAGCGCAGTCCCCGACGGCGTGCTCTACCGCTCCATGACGAAGACCATCACGGTGACGGATGGTCGGCTCTCGATCGATCAGGGCGCCGCGGCGGACAAAGCGACGCGCATCCAGTACGTCCACATCGTCGGCGTCTCCGGGCCCGGCAACGCCGCGCCATCAACACCAACGGTCACCGAGCCCGCTACCGACGGGCAATTCACGAACCCCGCCGACGTCCACATGGAAGTGGTAGGCTACGCGGACCCCAATGGCGACGCCCATAAATCGACCGACTGGGAGATTTGGACCACCGGACCGAATCCCGAAGTCGTCTGGCAGACGCTAGGCATCCAGGGAGTCGAACGCCTCCACACGCACCTGGGTGACGGCATCTTCGTCAACAACCGCGCCGGGCAAATCGACCTCGCCGCCAACACCAACTACCAGCTCCGCGTCCGCTTCCGCGACGATGCGGGTTCGGTCAGCGGCTATGGGACGCGCCTGTTCAGCACGGGGAGCGCTTCGACGATCTTCCCGATGCAGATCGAAGACATCGCCGACGGGGCGCCGCTCCATTGGACGACAATCTCTGGCTCTGCCGTTGATCTGCCCGGCGCCGGCGCGCCCGCCTCGCTACGCGTCGAAAGCGGCGCAACGGGCAGCGGCTTCGTGCAGATCATCGGCGCCGCGACGCCGGGCAACACGGTCACGAACTTCGCGCCGCTGGGAGTCCACTCCGACGTACGAATCGTGATCACAGCCGGATCGACGAGCCTGTTCCTGGCGGAATCGGACCTCACGTTCCGCACCGACGATGGCCAAGACCTGACAGCGTACTTGCCGGCCATCGCCTTGGCGCCCGGCCAAGGCGTTGTTTTGTGGGTCGCGTCGTCGGGAGCGACCTATTACGGCGCTGCCGGGCAAACTACGCCGAATTTCACGAGCCTCGCCCGCCAGGCCAACCTGACCGTCCCTTACATTGTCAACAAGCCCGGCTTTGTCATCGAGGCAGTCGGGACCGGCTACCGCTTGCCAGTGAACATCGCGTTCGTGCCCGACCCGGGTCCCAACCCCGACGACCCGCTCTACTTCGTAACCGAGTTGTATGGCTCGATCCAAGTCGTCACCCGCGACGGAACCAAGCACGAGTTCGCCACGGGTTTGCTCGACTACAACCCCCAAGGGCCCATCTCGGGCTCGGGCGAGCAAGGTCTGACCGGCATCGCCGTGCGGCGCGACCCGACCAATCCCGAGGTCTATCAGCTCTTCGTCGGCATGCTGGCCGACAACGGCTCACCAGCCGGCGGCGCGACGCATTACCCGAAAGTCGAACGCCTCACCAGCGTCGCGGGGGGCCTGTCGATGGCTAGCCGCACCGTGCTGCTCAACATGCAGCCGGAGACCCAAGGCCAGTCGCACCAGATCTCTAACATCTCGATCGGGCCCGACGGCAAGCTCTACGTCCACAACGGCGACGGCTTCAATACGGCGACAGCGTTGAACCTCGACCAGTTCCGCGGCAAGGTGCTGCGGATGAATCTCGACGGGACAGCCCCCTCCGACAACCCTTTCTACAACGCCGCGAACGGGATCACGGCCCGTGACTATGTCTACGCCTACGGTTTGCGGAACCCCTTCGGCGGCGCCTGGCGCGCGGCGGACGGACAGCATTACGAGGTCGAGAACGGCCCGAGCGTTGATCGCTTCGCCAAAGTAGTGCGGGGGGGGAGCCTCGGTTGGAACGGCAGCGACGCGTCAATGCAGATCGGCGCGATCTACAATTGGTCGCCCGCCTCGGCGCCGGTCAATCTCACGTTCGTCCAGCCCGAGACGTTCGCTGGCAGCCAGTTTCCTGCCGACATGCAGGACCATGCTTTCGTGAGCGAATCGGGAGCGACCTACGCGGGTGGCCCGCAAGCGAGCGGCAAGAAGATTTCCGAGTTCGTCCTCAGCGGCTCCGGAACTTTGCTCGGCGGCCCCGCCGCCTTGGTCCAGTACGTCGGCGCCGGACGGAGCACCGTTGTCGGCCTCGCGGCGGGTCCCGATGGGCTCTACTTCACGAGCCTCTACGAAGACTCTGGCGCCGGCGGCCCGGCCGGAGCGGGGGCGGTCGTCTACCGTGTCCGGTACATCAATCCTCTTGTCGGCGATTACAACATCGATGGCGTCGTCGATCAAAATGACTACACAGTCTGGTCGCAGAGCTACGGATCGAACCTCTTGCTAGCGGCCGACGGCAATGGCGACGGTCGTGTCGATGCGGCGGACTACACGGTCTGGCGGGATGCTTTTGCGTCGTTCGCATCGATGTCGTCGCCCGCCAATTCCGAAGCCGTCAATCCCGCCATCGACGCGCTCTCAGCCGCCCCGCCTCGTGAGGTCCTCGCCCACGGGAGCCTTGCGAACTCGCGTGATATCGTGCTCGGCATGCTTTACTCGGACGGCGCAACGGCGGCCCCGAACGTTCGATCAACGTTCCGACCCTCGTTGCGCCTCGCGGGAGGTGACAACATGCGTAACCTAGCCTTGTTGCTGAGCTCCGTCAGTGGAGCGGCAGACGCTCCATTGCGAAATGCTACGAGTGAGGATTCGTGGTTCTCTCAAGAAACCGGCGAGGAGCGAGAAGAAGCCGCGGGCGATTTAACCGAAATGGAAGGAATGGCTTGGTCGGACTTGTAGTAGTCTTGTCGCGTCACTCCGTCTCCGTCGCGGCGGCGGACAGCAACTCGGCCGCTCGCTCCATCTTGGCGGGGTCCTCGCCCTCCTTCGGCTTGACGACCACGACAACATTCCCCTTCTCGATCCGGTCGTGGTAGAGGTCGGCCAATTGATGCGTCTCGTCGTCCCCGAAGGTGCCCGCTCCGATCATGGCGCCGATCGCTCCCCCCGCGACTCCGGCGACGCCCGCCGCGATGACCGCAATCGGCCAAGCCGCGATGACCGCGAGGAGCGCCCCGCTCGCCGCGCCCATCGACGCGCCGGTGGCTGTCATGTAGTAGATGGAAGCGTCGTTCTCGGGCGGGCCCACATAAATGCGGGTGGCGAGTGAATCGCCCTTCCACATTTTGTTCGAGGACAACACGAACACGTGCTCGGCGTCGAACCCCGCATTGACAAGCAGCTTAACCGCGATCCGGGCCTGGTCGTCGTTGTCGTAGAAGCCGACACGCCCCGCTGAACCCGTAGAATCAATCGTCTGCGCCGCGACCTGATCGGGGCGCTCCGGCGTCAGGTAGCCAAAGGGGGACCGGGGGTCGAGGGGACTTGGAGACATGCTGGACCACCTGTCGAAACGGGAACGTAGTACGGACCGAGCGCCGCGCCATAACTCCTTTGCAGCTCTTCTTCTACTGCAACCAGTGCAACTCTTATGCCGCTAACCGGTGCGGTCGGCGTGACCGCTTCGTCACGTTCGGGCGCCGGCGGGGTGGGTTGGTGCGCCGCCGATTGGTTCGTCGGGGACCACCTCCGATGAAGCCACTTATCGCCCTGCGCGCCAAAACTTCTTATCCTCAGGAGGTCACTCAGGCGCCAAACCGCGTGCGGAGACCTCCCTCTTCACTCTACTGCGCCCCCCTCACTCTACTGGGCCCCACCTCGGACCCCACCGACATGAAGTTTCTCGGCGTTCTGCTCGCTCTCTTCGCTTGCTCCATCGTGCTCGCTGCGCAGCCGCCCGGAGACGCGACGTCGTCCGGTCTCTCTTCCACCGGTCTCTCTTCCACCGGCCCCTCTTCCACTAACCCGTCGTTCACGGTCATGTCATTCAATCTGCGCGGGGACTTCGACGGCGGCGTCGCGACCGACAAGCCGACGGGCTGGCTCCGCAGAGACGGCAACCATCGGCGCGAGCTGGCCCTCCGGCTGGCGCGCGAGGCCGATCCCGATCTCCTCGGCGTCCAAGAGGCCTACCGCAATCAGGTCGAGGAACTCGAAGCGGCGTTGCCGGGCCACGCCTTCGTTGGCGTCGGTCGTGACGACGGCGCCGAGGCGGGAGAGCACTCGTGCCTCTATTACCGCACGGACCGCTTCGAGCTCGTCGATTCAGGCACGTTCTGGCTGAGTAAAACGCCCGACAAGCCGAGCACCTATCCCGGCGCCGCGTGCCCGCGGGTGGCGACCTGGGCCGTGCTGCGCGACAAAGCAGCCGACAACCGCGAACTGCTGGTCCTCAACACGCACTGGGACCACGTCTCCGCCGAAGCGCGGCGCTACTCGGCCGAATTGATCCGCGAGCGGATAATGGAGCACGCTAGCGACCGGCCCGTAATCCTGATGGGCGACCTTAACGCTACCGAAGAGGATGAATCGATTGAGACTCTTGTTGGCGGCAAGCCAATTCGTCCGATCGACTCCTTCCGACAAGTCCACAAGCAACGTGGCGAGAACGAACGAACGTTCCACGACTTCCGGGGCGGTGAAGAGGGGTCACGGATCGACTACATCATTTACTTCGGCGCCCTGCACGCGACCGACGCAGAGATCGTGCGCCAGTCGTACGACGGCCGCTATCCGTCGGACCACTACCCGGTGACCGCGACGCTCCAGTGGAACAAATAATCGCGACGACGCTAATCAAGTCGCCTGCGAGCCGGGAAGCGTCAGCTCCCGGAGTTGCGGCGCAGAGGTCCGTCGCGCTGCACTCCCCGGGCTGACGCCGCGGGGCTCGCCTAGAGTCCAGTGCGGCGATAAGGCGCGTGTTAAAAGTTGCCGGCCAGCGTGAAGACCTCGGGCCCGACGTGCTCGGTCACCACCGCGCCGAACAGCGTGTGGAGGTTCACGTCGTAGATCGCGATCGGCAGGGTTTGGCCGATCTGCCGCGGGTTGCCGTCGAAGACGACGATGCGGTCGCACATCGTGCGGCCCGTGAGTTGCAGCGGGCCGGTGAGCGGGGATTCGGCGTCCGCACGCTCGAGGTCGCGGGCGGCGACTTTGCTCAGGCCTTCAACGAGCACCTCGACGCGACGGCCGAGGAAGCGGTGGTTGTCCGCTTCGCTGATCTCGTTCTGTAGCGCGAGCAGTTCGTTGTTACGGCGGCGCTTCACTTCCTCGGGCACGTCGTCGGGCAGTCGGTCAGCGGCCTTGGTGCCAGGACGTTCGCTGTACTTGAAAATAAAGCTGTTCTTGAAGCGGCACTCTCGCACGAGGTCCATCGTCTGCCGGAAGTCTTCCTCAGTCTCGCCTGAGAAGCCAACAATAAAATCGCTGGTGATCGCCACGTCGGGCATCCAGCGCTTCGCGCGGTCGTGCATCTCGCGGTACTCGGCGATCGTGTACCCGCGCTTCATCCGGCGGAGCTGCTCGTCGCTGCCGTGCTGGGCGGGGACGTGCAGGTACTTCACGCACTTGGGCAGGTCGCGGACCGCTTCGAGCACGTCGTCGGTCATGTCGCGCGGGTACGACGTGACGAACCGCAGCCGCTCGATGCCCTCGACTTCGTGCAGCGCGTACAGCAAATCGCTGAAGCGCCACGCGCGGCCCTCCTCGACATGGCGCCAGCTGTTGACGGTCTGGCCCAACAGGCAGATCTCTTTGCAGCCCTCGCTGGCGAGCTGGCGGGCCTCTGCGAGGATGTGGCTGGGCGGGCGGCTCTGCTCGGGGCCGCGTACCGAAGGCACGATGCAGTAGGTGCAGAACTTGTCGCAGCCGATCTGGATCCGCACGAACGCTTGGAAGGGCGTCGGCCGCATCGTCGGGTCGCGGAGCGGGTCGAACGATTCGTGGCTGCGCTTGATGTCGTCGACCTTGCCGTCGGTGCGGCCGAGCGAGACTTCGAGGCGCTGCTGGCCCGGCTTCTCGCGCGCCTCGCGCACCATCTGCGGCACTTGGTGCAACTGCCCGGGGCCGACGACGATGTCCACGAACGGCGCCCGCTTGAAGACGAGCTGCTGGTCCTTCTGCGCCATACAGCCCATGACGCCGATCACCTTGTCGGGCATCGCCCGCTTGGCGTCCTTCAGGCGCCCCAGCGCAGAGTAAATCTTGTCCTCGGCGTGCTGACGGACGCTGCAAGTATTGAAAAGGACGGTGTCGGCGTCGGCGGTCGAGCCGGTGAGCTCGTACCCCTCCTTGCGCAGCGCCGCGACGACCAGCTCGCTATCAAGCAGGTTCATCTGGCAGCCGACGGTTTCGATGTAGAGTTTTTTCATGCAAAGCTATTGGCGGTTAGCCGTTAGCCGAAGGACGCTAACTGCCTAATTGCTAACGACTAACCGCTCGTTTTTTCTTCTCTTTCTGCTCGCGTTGGACGTGTTCTTCGACTTGCTGCTGCACCTCAACGAAGATCGCGTCGGCCCGGCGGCGCATCATGCCAACGAGCGCCCGCACCGCGACAAGCACGGCAACGGCCAGCAGCAGTCCTTCCCAGAGGCTCATGGGGTCCGTCCCGACAGGCTATTCGGCGTAGCGGAACAGTCTACCCCGACGGGCGGCCCCGCGGCGATAGCGCCGGCAGTGCCGATTGAGCCGTCGGCGCTAGCCGCGGGTGGCATCGCGGACCGGTACGCCACCCGCGGCTAGCGCCGG
>JBGSJY010000439.1:0-6500 GCA_041741515.1 Pirellulales bacterium
CTGGCGCGAGCCGTCGATCTTGTGGGGCGCTTGCGTGGCCGAGAGTGGCGACGGCAAGACGCCCGCCGCCAAGCCGATGCTCGCCCCCGCGCGAGCCGCCGACGCGGCGCTGCAGCCGGAGAACGCCGAGCGTGAGGCAGAGTACGAAGACGCGAAGCGCATCCACGCGGCCGACCTGGAGGCGTGGAAGAAAGAACGCAAGAAAGGATTGACCGACCCTCCGCCGCGAGCGCCCGACCCGCCCGCCGTCCTGCGGCGTGTCGTCAGTGACGTGACCCCCGAGGCGCTAGCGCCGGTGCTGCAAGACAACCACCGCGTGATAGCCGACCGGGACGAGCTATCCGGGATGCTCGGCGGAATGGGTCGCTACAGCGACGGCAAGGGCGCGGCGGAGCGGGCCGCCTACCTGTCGATGCACAGCGGCGAGCCGATCCGCATCGACCGCAAGACGGGCGACCGCCGACGCGTGTACGTCGAAGCACCTTCCCTAAGTATTTACGGAGGCGTGCAACCGGCGCTGTTGCACAGCGTGATGAGCTGCGACGACGTGGCGGCCGGGCTGCCGGCGCGTTTCTTGTGGGCCATGCCGCCGACGCGGCGGCAACGCTACCGCAAGGACCGGGTGCGACCCGAAACGCGCGACGCTTACGAAAGCGCTATCGCCGCGCTCTACCAGCTTGAGCCGGCGATCGGTGAGTTCGGCGAGACGCTACCGGTCGTTGTGCGTCTATCGGTCGAGGCTGAGAAGGTTTTCGGAGAGTGCGTCGATCGCCTTAACGACCGCCGCGCCGACGCGACGGGACCGATCAAGGGCGCGTTGTCCAAACTCCGCGCGGCGTGCGGCCGGCTGGCGCTTGTGCTGAACTGCCTCCGCGACGCCGAAGGGGACCTGCCCATCGGGGACGAGTTGACAATCGACGCCGATACCATGCGGGCCGCGGCGGCGCTGACCGAGTGGTTTGCAGGAGAGGCTGAGCGGGTGTTCTCGATGCGCGGCGAGTCGCCCCAAGAGAGCTCGACCCGGGACCTAGTGCGCTGGATTGAGGGGCGAGGGGGCATCGTCACCGAACGGGACGTGGCGCGGGGGCCGCGCGAGTACCGCGGTGCCGGCGTCGCCGGGGCCGCGTTGCAGCAGCTGGTCGAAGCAGGCTACGGGACCTGGACAGTCGTCAGCACGGGCACCAACCAGAAGCAAGAGTTCCGGCTGGCGACCGTGGCGACGGCGACACATTCACCGGAAACCGCGGAAAGAGCTGAATCTGTCACCGTCGCCAGTGTCACCGCTCCCGAGAACACGACCGACCATGCCCCCCACGATGGGGATCCCGACGACGGATGGGAGGTCGCCTAGTGGACGGCGCCCCCTCCTACCCGCCGGCTACTCCCGAGGGGATGGCCGACCTCGTGCGGCTCCTCGACGACCGCGGCGTCGAGCTACGCGTCTCGCCTGGGGGCGAGCTGCTGATCCGTGACAGTGACAAGCGTCTGTCACCCGACGACCGCACCGCCGTTCGCCACTACCGCCACGCGCTGGTCGACTGGCTCGCCAACCGCTCTTGGAGCGTTTGGAGCGCCCCTCAAGAAGAGGCGATCAACTCAGCCTCCGCCGGCCCGTGCTGCGATCGCTGCGGCGGGGCGGAGTTCGTCGAGGTACCGGTCCACGGCGGCGCCTCGGTCCGCCGCGACTGCGGCCGCTGTGGGCGGACATGGGGGTTCCCGCTGTGGCGCGGCGTGGGGGAGGAGGGGGGCGTCCCGATTCTGGCGCCACAACAACCCCGCCCGTAGCAGCCACGGCGCACAGTTTTGCGAGGGTTTTGGGTGGGGGAGTATCCGATTCTGGCTACCCCCATGGCCAGACCGTGGCTGCCGCTGTATGCAAAAAATGGCAACCAACGGGGGTTTTGAGAGTACGGTCCGTACTGGTGCAAATTCCCACCCTTCAACGCTAAAGCGGCTTCGGCGTTTCACTCCGAAGCGCCGTAGACCCCGGGCATGTCTCGCCGAGACGATGTCCACCGACCGCAGTTTCGGAGATACCCGAACCTGCTGAGAACGATGAAGCCTCAGCAGGTTTGGCGGAAGTCGAAAGCCTTGCAGGCGTTTACGTCCTGCGTGAATTCGCTCGAACTCGGTATCTCCCGATGTCTGTCGGACCTGTGAGGATCGAAAGCAGCCAATCCGCGCCTGCGTCGGCCGATGCCGGCCGTTGTGAGGAGCGCGAGCAGCATGCTGGCGGGTTCTGGAATGGACTGCGAATGTGAATTGGATGGCGTCGCGGTGCCGTAATTGGTCAACCAGCGCGTGTAGTCGTCGGCCGCGACACCGGGCGTGTCGTCGTTTGGCAAGGCGGTAGGGGACCCCACGTTATCACGCCATGTTGTGTAGTCCGCCGCGTCAACCACGCCGTCCTCGTTGTAGTCTCCCGACAGACCTGCGCTGACAACGCTCAGCATCCCCGCCGTGTAGAGCTGCGACGTGTTCCACGCCAGGCCGCCGGCGAGCGCGGGGAGCGTGAGCGTGTCGAACGCGCCGCTAACGCTGGTCCAGTCGAACAGGTTAAAAGACTGACCTGATGTCGGCGCGAAGCCGTTCAGAAGCGATACCTCGAGCGTGCCGTCGAGGGTCAAGGCCCCCGACGCGAGCACCTGGTCGTAGCCGCTGCCGGGGCTCGTGCCACCGATCTCCATCAGCAGCGTCCCCGATTCGGCCAAGCCGATGCTGCCAACGATTTGGCTGGTCGGCGATAGGCCGGGGGAGTAGGTCCCCCCGAACACCACGTTGTCGAATGTACCGACTCCCTTCACATAGCCGGTGAACATCAGCGGCTGGCTGGGGGAACTGCCCTGAGCGATGCCGTTGATGATCGTGCGCTTGTTCAGCGTATTGGTCGAGTTTATCGTACCGTGGCCGGTGATCGCATCGCCGAAATCGACAACGAGGCCATTGGCCGCGTTCAGCGTGCCTGCGCCGCCCACGCCCCCCAGAGTGGTCAAGTCGCCCAGAGCGGCCTGACTGCTACTGAAGATCGTCACGGTGTGCTCCCGGACGCGCAGCTCGCCACCGAAATTAAAGCCGGCGGGCGATGCGGCATCGCCTAGGGCCAGCGGACCATTAACCTCGATTACCGAGCCGGCCTCGCCACTAACCCGCGCATCGACGGCCCCGCGGCCGAGGAAGTTCGAGCCGCTGGCGAAGACGATTCCGTGAGGGGCGGCGATCGTGCCGCCCGCCAGCGTGGTGAGCGCGCCGAGCCGCGCGTACCCCGCGCTGTTGAGCGTCACAGTGCCAGGGTGGAAGACGTTCATGACGCCTTGATGATTGAAGCCGGCAAAGCTGGTTGCGCTTCCGAGCGAGACGGGACTGCTGCCGTTGACGACGATCGTGCTGAGGGAACTGCTGCCCGAAATGGGGGAATTGATTGATTGGAATGCGTTGAGAGTTCCACTGTCCTGCAGGCTGACCGAGCCGGCGAACGTGCCGGACGTGATGGTAAGACTGCCGCGCACGGTCATGTTTCCGTTGAGCGTGCCGCCATTGACGGTCACCTGGCTCCCCGGCTCGACTGAAGCGGCGGTGAGGGTCAACTGACGGTTGGCTAAAAGTGTGATGCTCTGTCCCAGCAGCCCCCCCTCTCCCACGGTAAGCTGCCCGCTGTAGCTCAGAGATCCGGCGGTGAAGTTGATCGCACCGCCATTGTCAGCGAGCTCGCCCAGATTGGCCGTTCCGCCGTTGAGACTAATCGTGCCGGTGGAATTGAGGGTGGTGTATTGCCCGAAATTGGCCGTTCCGCCGGCAATGCTGACCGTACCGGAGAGGGTACTGTGTTCACCCAGATTGGCTGTTCCGCCGGCGATATTGATCGTGCCGGTGCGATTGACGATGGCGCCGGCCTCCAGCACGGATAGCGTGCCGCCATTGTTGACGTTGACGACGGCAGAGCCCGTGGTGCTGTGGCCGACGGTCAGCGTGCTGCGGGCGGCGACCGAAGAACCGGCGCCGTCAATCGTAAGCGTCCCGGTGCTTCCGTTTCCGGTACTGTTCAATCCAATAGTCAAATTGTTTTCGGAATACGAGTCCGCTCCAGCGAGAACACTGACCGCGGCGTTCATGTAAACGGACGAGTCAAAGTCGAACCTGGAGCCCAGGCCTGTCACCGTGGTGTTCGTCTCAACGCGGTGATCGCCGCCGAACGTAGCGCGGCCGCCGTTATGAATTGTCAGTGTTTTGCCTAAGCTCTGCGAGAAGGCGCCGCCCGGGCCGCTCGTCAGCCGACCGCCATCGATGGTGACGTTGCCGCCGGCGTGAAAGCTTCCATACCCGGAGCCAGTCCCGACGTTCACCGCACCCGTGGCGTTAATGGTGACCGCGCCCGTGCTCGTGGTGAACCTCGGGCCCCAGCCGGGTACCGTGCCGCGGACATTGATGGTGCCGACGCCACCCCCCGTTGCGGCGCCGACGGTCAGCGTCGCGCCGAATTGCTGGGACACGAGCGATTGGCCGACGACATCGCTCCCGCCCACGACGTTGACTGTGCCGGTCCCGGCCGTGCCGGAGCCAACGTTGAGGCTCCCCATCCCAATGGAGGCGCCGGATTCGACGTTCAGTGTACCGGAGGCTCCACTGGTGCTCGAGACTCCCAGGTTGACCGTTCCCCCGGTGCTAAGTGAGCCGTTTCCGGATGAACCGGGAGCTGTATTACGATTACGGTAGGTGATCGTCGATGTCCCCCCCGAACCAATCGAGGTGATTCCGGAGGAAAATGACGAGGCTTCCACGATAATCTGCCCATTGTCAGGCATCAGCAAACTACCGCCGCCCGTGCCAAAATGGCTGCCGTGATTGACGGACACGATAGATCCATTCTGGACGGTTGTGGAATCGCCACCGTACAGGGTGAATGGGTTGCCGGGCGTGCCCAGGCCGAGGGCGCCGCCGTTGAGGAGGATGTCTCCACCATCCTCAAGAGCGAGTTGGAAGCCGCCGTTCAGCGTCACGATGCCGGTCGGGACCGTCAGGCCTTGAATGTTGACCGGAGATGCGTTGAACGTGACGGTGTAAAACGCGGGCAGATTGAACGTGACGGTGTCGTTGAGACCCGGAACCGTGTTGTCCACCCAGTTGGCGGCCGTGCCCCAGATCCCGTCAGGCGGAATGGCGCCGTTTGCGTCCCAGACATCATTGGCGGCCTGCGCGCTGGGCCCCAACCACAAAGCAAAGGCGATCAAGCCGAACAGCCGCAGCGCAGGAAAACGATACTGGCCCGGCGATTGCGCAGTGTCAGCCCTAAATACGATTCGACGCATGACATACACCTGACAAACGCTAAGACGAACGAGCAGGTCGCCAATTGTCGGGGGGGCTCCCCGGTGCAAGGGCGCAAAGATCGGTTTATCCCTCGGAGCGAACCCCGGCAGGCATTCTCGACGCGGTATTCGCTATTAGCTAGGACCGGAGGCGGTCAAGTCAATTGTCAGAATTCCGATCATCAGGCCGATTGTCGGCGTGCTCAAGTCGAGCGTCGCCGTGCGCGCGACGCCGTCAGTGTGGACGATGCGCGCCGCTTCCCCCACGAAAGTCTGGCCGGCGTTGTCGGTGCCGGCGGCGCTGGTGGAGTTCCAACTCGGGTTGGCGCCCCACGTGCCCGTGGTGACGCCGTTCTTCCAGAACCTCGTCGCGAGTGTCTCGGACGCAGGGCCGGCCGAGAGAATGACCGCTACCGCGACCCCCGATCGAAGTGACAACATCGCCGACGAGCTCCTCTGCAGGAGAGAACAACTCAACCGCCCCCACTGCTACTGGATGCATCGCCTAGGGGTGCGGCAAAAGGCATGAAGGATTCTCACCTCGGGCGCCACGCTTTCGCAATGACTTTCGGAGGAATCTCGAGGATTCTCCCGTTCTTAGTACGCGTTACGGGCTCGATCTTCGACCCCCTTGCGCGTATCACCCGTGGTAATCCACCGTTTTTGTGGCTATCGGCGGCGACGCGGCGGCGTCCCAACAACGGCAACAAGGCTGACGAGGGCAGCGGACGGCGGGCGATAGCAGCACGGCGCAACCGGCTCGATCCGATCCGCCAGGCATGCACTGCGACCTGTCTTTCGGAGGTTTGGATTGTCTTCGAATCGCTGAGGTCTGGTCGACCTCTGTCGATCTACGTCGGGCGGTCGGACCTGTGACGTTCCGCGTGTGCGCGGACCGGCCAAGACAGTTCGCAACTCTGCGCGATGTCCACGGCCTAACTCGGGGCGGTCAAGCGGGACGCGGTGCGGCTAGTCGCCGAAGAGGGGTACACCGTCAGGGCGGCCGCAGGGTCGCTTGGGGTCAGCGAGCCGAATCTGCGGGCGTGGCGACGGAATCTAGAGCGGGCTTCTGATAGCCGTAGCGCCACCCGGGAGATTTGAGTAATTTAGCGAGCTTCCTAGTAGGAGGGTCGAATGATTTACTCGAAAGAGCGGCGTGCGGAAGTGCTGGCGGAGTGCGACGCTGGGAAGGGAACG
>JBGSJY010000440.1:0-2773 GCA_041741515.1 Pirellulales bacterium
GTGGGCGCAGCTCCGGGAGCCCCGCGCCAAGCACTTGCCGCGGCGCCCGGGCCGGATTGGCGAGCGGCCCGAGCACGTTGAAGATCGTGCGGACGCCGAGTTGTTTGCGGACCGCGCTGACGTTCTTCATGGAGGGGTGCATCAGCGGCGCGAAGCAGAAGCACAGCCCCAGCTCGTCGAGGCAGGCCTCGACCTGGGGGACCGAGGCCTCGATGTTGACGCCCAGCTCCGCCAGCACATCCGCCGATCCGGTGCGGCTGGTGATGCTGCGATTGCCGTGCTTGGCGACGCTCGCCCCGGCGGCGGCGGCAACGATCGCCGCGGTGGTGCTAACGTTGAACGTCTTCGAGCCTCCCCCGCCCGTGCCGCACGTATCGACGACGCGCGGCCGCTGCGTGCGGAGGGGCGTCATATGCTCCCGCATCGCCATCGCCGCGCCGGCGACCTCGTCGACCGTCTCGCCTTTGCGGGCCAGAGCGGTCAGGAACTGGGCGATCTCGCGCTCCGCCACTCCCCCCGACATCATGGCGTCGATCGCGGCCCGCATCTCATCAACCGACAGATTCTCGCCGGCCGCGAGGCGGCCCTGTGTCGTGGCGAGAATCGAGGGCATGACTTCGGAGTTCCGCATTTGGGGAGCAAGGAGGCCTTTCGCAGCCGCGCCGACGCGGCAAGAAACCGCATTGCATGCCGCCCGCCCGTGGGGGATAACCCGCTTAGGATACCCCGCCCCCCCTCTAGCCGACAGCCGCCGATGCCACGCAAAGTGATCCTCGACCTCGACCCGGGCGTCGATGACGCGGTCGCGCTGTGCGTGGCGCTGGCCGATCCTAACCTCGACGTGATCGCGGTCACGGCCACCGGCGGCGCCGTGTCGTCGGACCAGGCGTCGCGGAACGTGCAAGCCATCGTCGAACGGGTCGATCCGCCGAAGCATCCGCGGATCGGCGTTGCCGACTCGTCGCAGCCGCTGCGGACCGACGCCCGCGATCTGCATGGCGCCAGCGGCCTGGGGGGCGCCGAGATCCCCGTCGCTGAAAAGGCCAACCGCCACTTGTCGCCGAAGGTCATCGCCGAAGAGGTGCGGGCACACCCGGGCGAGGTCGTGTTGGTGAGCGGCGGCCCAATGACGAATGTCGCCGCGGTGCTCACCCGCGAACGCGACGCGGCCGAGGCGTTGCTCGGCGTCGTGGTCCAAGGTGGCTCGATCGCTGTCGGCGGCGACGCCACCCCTGCCGCTGAGTTCAATGTCTACTGCGACGCCGGCTCGGCGCGCGAGGTCTTCCATAGCCAGGTTATGCCAACGGTCGTCCCGCTCGACGTGTCGGGCTCGCTGACCTTTAGTTACGACCTGCTGGAGTTCGTCCGTAACCACGACTCGCGGACCTGCCGACTGCTGGCCGAGATCCTACCCGGGTTCTACCACGCCTACCGGCAACGGTTCGGTATTGAGGGCGTTCGCCTGCACGCCCTGATCGCGCTGCTCGCCGCGTCGCAGCCCAGCCTCATCAAGACCACCCCTCTGCACGGCGACGTCGAGACTTCAGGCGAGCTGACGCACGGCGTCACGATC
The DNA here is from genome assembly GCA_041741515.1 of Pirellulales bacterium. Classification (GTDB taxonomy): domain Bacteria; phylum Planctomycetota; class Planctomycetia; order Pirellulales; family Lacipirellulaceae; genus Botrimarina. Next base: position 1,574 of record JBGSJY010000440.1, read on the forward strand.
TTCGACCGTCGCGACGTCCCCGACGGCGAGCCCAACGTCGAAGTCGTCACGTCGATTGACGTCGACGCCGCGCGCGAAGCGGTCTTCGCCGCGCTGAAGCACGCAGTGTGAGCGACGGTGACGCGAAGCAACTTTGATGTTCAACGGGGGTGTGAGCTGTCAGCATTCAGCGGTCTGCTTTCAGCGTTCAGCTTCAAGGAATTGCTCCGCAATTCTGTGGGAGGCGTCTCCGACGCCGATAACGCGCACCATTGTCAAACGGCCCGGATGCCGTAGTCGGCGTCGGAGACGCCTGCTGCAAATTTCTGTTGCAGCCCCCTGCTGTCTGCGATCATTCCAGCGGCCGGATGTAGAACAACGCCCCGCCTGCGCCGGGCGCGTACGCGGCCTGCCGGTAGCCCGCCGCCTCGTAGACGGACTTGGCGGGGTTGTGCTCCAACACCTCGAGCGTCAGCCGGCAGCAGCCCGTCGCGCGGGCGTACGCCTCGGCGGCGGCGAGCAGCGCCTTGCCGACTCCTTTGCCGCGCATGTCGGGCGCGACGGCGATGTCGTGGATGTTCACCAGCGGCCGCGCCTTGAAGCTCGAGAATCCGCGGAACGCCGTGATGACGCCGACGGGTCGATCTCCGTCCAGCGCCAGCCAGACGAGCGTCGTCGGGTGCTCGAGCAGCCCAGGAACGATCCGCTCGCGGACGTCATCGTCGAGCGGCTTGCCATCGCCGAGCGGGTCACGCGAGTACATGTCGAGCATCGCCACGTAGGCGGCGGCGTCGGCGGGGGATGAGAGGTCAGCGCGGCGAATGAGCACGTTATCGGGCATTTCAGGAGCGCAGGCAGGCAGGAAGAGCGGAAGGTCGTCAGGGCCGTTCTGCGGCCGTTTCCGGCCCCCGAAACGAACATAACAGAGATTATCGGACGTTACTGGGAGGGTTGGACGGTTGCGTGCAGCACGCCCTGACCTGCCGCCCAGGCGGCGAGCCAGCACCACCAAGCGATGGCGACTCGCCACGTCACTGGCTTCGCTTCGGCGTGTTGTGCGAGCGCGATCCACGCCGAACGCGACCGTGCGTAACCGAGCGCGGCAACGGCGACGCCCACCAGGACGAGCAGCGCGTGCGGCCAACCGGCGGCGAGGAGTTGGCCCGTGTCCGTGAGTCGTTCGACGCCGCCAACTGCCAAGTAGACGCTGCCCGCCAACAG
>JBGSJY010000441.1:0-1926 GCA_041741515.1 Pirellulales bacterium
GTGAAGCTCCGTGAGAACAAGGCGACCGCTGACAGCGAGAGCGAGCCGACCCGCGTGATCACGGTCCGCCTCCCCAAAAGCATGCACGAGTACCTGCGGACGGAGGCTCACGACCTGCGGACCAGCATGAACAAGCTCTGCATCTCGAAGTTGCTGCAGATGATCGAGCAGGACATGATCCCCGCCGATCAGACCGCTCTGCCGAAGCGGCGGACGAACACGCCGTCGCTGACGGGCGCGCCGACCAGCAATGGCAGCGTCGGCGGCAATAGCGGCAGCCATACGGGGGGCAGCCACAGTGGCGGCGTCCCCAGCGACAGCCCGTTCAAGACGAGCTACTGAGACTTGGCGCCCCGGCCGGGCCACCAATTCCACGAACGATCGCCGCCCCGGTTAGCAATAGCCGGGGCGGTTTTTTTAATGCGGAAGTGGGAATGCGGAAAGCGGAATGACGCGCAAGCGATCTTCAAGCTCCAGTCAGCGCTTCTTCCGCCTTCGGGATTGGCCATTCCGCATTCAAAAGTCTCCCCCAAGAGGACCTGTAAGCCGGGTTTTGTCTCCGAGGCGCCTACTTCTCTCGAAGTGGGGCGTCTCGGCGGCGACCATTCTTCTACGACGACGGTTGCCCGCCGCCTCTAGCAGCCCACCCGGGAGTGGTAGCGAGCCGGACCGGCTCATCCTCCCTGTTTGGCCTTGCGTCGGGTGGGGTTTACCAAGCCGAGCGAGTCACCCCGCCCGCTGGTGCGCTCTTACCGCACCGTTTCACCCTTGCCTGTGGGAAGGGAGAGGGCAGATGGCAGAGGAGAGACGATAGAAGTCGCAAGCCGTTACTTCTCTCTATCATCTGCCATCTATCATCTACCCTCTCCCCTCCCCATCGGCGGTCTACTCTCTGTTGCACTTTCCCTAGCCTTGCGGCTGGTGGGCGTTACCCACCACCCTGTCCTGCGACGCCCGGACTTTCCTCCCGCTCCAGCGGAACTGGAGCCGGCGGTCGCCCGGTCCTCTTGGGGGAGACGACCCAGTCTACCAAAAAGTCGGCAGCGGCGCGGCGCCTTCGCGCCCGCGGCGGTAGGCCCGACGAGATGCGGCCCAACGCGCCGATTGTACGGCCCGTAGCGGTGGCGCCAGTTACCCGCGGAACCCGGTCCGGCGGGCGCCGAAACGCGCACGCCGCCGGCGGCATTTTCTACCCTTGTACAGAGCCGGATACGACGCTTGGGGAAGCGTGTCCTAACTTCTAGTGCGGCTCACCACAACGCGAAGCTTTGTCACCGGTACGAATGCCCATGACTGCCCAACTTGCAGCTTCGCCATCGAACCTGGAGCTCGTCGCGTCCGAGCGCGAATCGGACAGTCGCTACCGCGCTTTGGTTTTCGATTGCGAATTGCTGCATGGGAAGTTGACTTGTCGCGGGTTGGAGCTGGGCGGTCTTCGATGTGACCTGACGTATCGGCCCGCCGAGGCAATCGCCAAGCTTGAAACCCGCAGCTATGACCTGATCCTGCTCGACATGCGTTACTCGCGGGCCGACCAGGTAAAGGTCGCCGCCGCCGCGTTCGCCCACCGTGGCCAGGCCAAGATCATGGCCGTCGTGAATCCCCGCGCCGGCGAGGTGGTCAAGACGCTCCTGTCCTACGGCGTTGATGAGATCGTCGACGACTGCGATGACGCCTCGGCCCTTGGCGTCAAGGCTTTGTCGCTGCTGGAGATGAACGGCTGGAAGTGGCAAACCCAGGCCGGGCCGCCAACCATCGCCAAGGACTCGCCCGAGACGCGGATCGAAAAGATCGAGCGACTCCTCTTGCCGAAGACGCCCGACGTGCTCCGGCGGATCGGCGACCCGTTCGAGCCGGTCTCGATGCCGAGCAGTCTGCGGGAGGCGATCGGCCGCTGCGCCGAACGGGCGCGGATCACGCGGAGCG
>JBGSJY010000442.1:0-3863 GCA_041741515.1 Pirellulales bacterium
GGCTCGAGCGGCTCACCGCGTCGCAAGCCGCCCAGAGCACGTCGCAGGGCGCCGAGCAGACGGGCGGCGACGGTCAGCCGGGCGACGGTCAACCGGGCAATGGGCAGCAACAGCTGGCGCAGGCTCAGCAATCGTTCGAGCAGGCGCAGCGTGAGATCGATCAGCGCGTGCGTCAGCTCGAGAACCAGCAGACGCAGCGGCTGCTCGACCAACTCGCGGCCCGGATCGGCGGCTACATCGAACGGCAGGAGGGCGTCGTCAACACGACGCTCGACCTCCAGCAGGCGCGGGATCGGCAGCGTCTAGAAGCCGAGGCGCCCGAGTTGGCGGTCGAAGAGCGCGACCTGGCGGACGAGCTGTCGCGTTTCGCCGAGGAACTCGGCAAGCGGGCGGTCTTTGAGCTGGCGCTGGGCGGCGCCGCCGACCAAACCTCCGAGGCCGCGGCCCGGCTCGACGAGTCGCGTGTCGATTCGACGACCCGGCGGCTAGAGACGATGGCGCTGGCGCGGCTTCAGCACATCAAGGAAGTGCTCGAGCAGACGCCTCCCGAGCCGCAGGAGGACCAACAGAATGGGGGCGGTGGGGGCCAGGGAGAGGGGGGCGAGTCGCCGCCCCCTTCGCCGATCGACGTCGCCGAGCTGAAGATGCTCCGGCTGATGCAGCTCGAGGTGCTGTCCGAGACCGACGCGTATGAGGCGGACACCGCGACGGCCCGTAGATCGGGAGAACCGCTCCCCCCAGACTGGGCGGACCAGGGCGACGAGCTCGCCGGCCGCCAACGACGGCTCTCCGAGCTAGCCTTGGAGCTCTCGGAGCGGGATAATGATCCCGAAGCGGAGAAGGATGCGGAATGATCAAGTCCCAATGACCAAGGGATTTGGTTTGAAGCGGTTACATTGGTCATTGTGATTTGGTCATTGGTCATTCAGCCAATAGGTGACGGCGTGGCGAAGCGAATCGGCCTGATTGCCCTGCTAGTTCTCGGCTGTTTGCCGTTAGGCGCCGGGGCGGCGCCGACGCCGGGGGTGGGAAACCTGGGCGACAGCCTGCTGGACGACGACCTGGCGAAATCGCTGTCGCCCGCGCCGGAAGCGCCGGCAAAGCAGGCGGGCCCCGCGGGGTGGGTCCCCGAGGGAGAGATGCTCGATCGCTTGCTCGAGCGCGGGGCGCAGGAGGCCGCGGGCGAAGACGTCGGCGCCTCACCGCTGGCGGGAGTCGTTGACGGTATGCGCCGCGCGGAGGGCCTGATCCGTGATGACGCTAACGATAAGGTGGCCGTCCCGGTGCAGAAGGAAGTCGTCCAGCGGCTCAACCAGCTCATCGCCGAGATGGAGAAGCAGTGTCAGGGGGGCAACTGCAACAAGCCGCCGTCCAACAAGGAAAAGCAAGCTTCCAAGCGGAGCCAGCCGAAGCCCGGCAAGGGCCAGGGCGAAAAAACCGGCCAAGGCGAAAAGCCGGGAAAGCCCGCCAAGACGCTCGCGCAGAAAGCCAATCAATCGGGCACGAGCGGCGCCAACGCCGGCATCTCCGACTCGCAGGCTTCGCAGCAAGAGCTGCTCAAGGCCGCCTGGGGGCACCTGCCCGAACGGATGCGCGAGCGGATGATGCAGGGCTCCGACAGCGAGTTCTTGCCGGAGTATCGCCAGGAGCTGCAGCAGTACTACCGCCGCCTCGCGGAGCGTTCGAGCCAGGAGTCGCCGTGAGTAAGCGACGCGTGTTTTTTTCGAAACAGCTCAGTGTGGGAGGCGTCTCCCGACGCCGATTACGGCTTCCATCCCAGAACGGCGTGGTGCGCGTAATCGGGGTCGGGAGACCCCTCCCACAATTGCTGTTGCTAGCGATTGCACTCGCCACGCCGCAGTGGGTCCAAGCCGCCGAAGGCCCGACGCCCGACGAGACGGCTCTTGAAATGGTCGCGCCGGCCGACCGGGCGATTGACCGGGGCCTCCGCTTCCTGGCCGAATCGCAGCAGGCCAACGGTTCTTTCGCCGACCGCGGTCAGCAGATGGGCGCCAACCCGGCGATCGTCGCGCTGGCGGGGATGGCGTTCCTCGCCAGCGGCAGCTCGCCCGGCCGCGGTCCCTACGGAGAGAACGCCGAGCGCTGCGTCGACTACCTGTGCGAGAACACCCAGCCGAGCGGATTCATCGCCGTCGAAGGGGCCACGAGCCACGGGCCCATGTACGGCCACGGCTTCGCCGCGTTATTCCTTGCCGAGGCGTACGGCATGTCGCCGCGCGATGACCTGCGGGAGAAGGTTGCCGCGTCGGTGCGGCTGATCATCTCCGCGCAGAACCCCGAAGGGGGGTGGCGTTATCAGCCGACGCCGACCGACGCCGACATCAGCGTGACGATCTGCCAGATCATGGCGCTGCGGGCGGCGCGGAACGCGGGCATCCATGTGCCGGCGGAAGTCGTCGATCGCTGTATTGCCTACGTGAAGCGCTGCCAGGTCGAGGACGGCGGGTTCGGCTACACGCCCCGCGACCGCTCGAGCCAGTTCCCCCGTTCGGCGGCGGGGGTGGTGGCGCTCTACAGCGCGGGCGTTTACGACGGCGACGCCGTGGAGCGCGGCCTGTCGTACCTCGACGGACAGCTCCCCGTCGGCGAACGGGCGTCGCGCGCCGGGCACTTTTACTACGGCCATTACTACGCCGTGCAGGCGATGTGGCAGGCCGGGGGCGAACGCTGGAACCGCTGGTATCCGACGATCCGCGACCTCTTGGTCGGCGCCCAGCTCGGCGACGGGTCGTGGCAAGACAGCAACGGCTCGGCCTACGGCACCGCAATGGCGTGCGTCATCCTGCAGGCGCCGAACAACCAGCTGCCGATCTTTCAACGCTAGCCCCAACGGTTTCTGTGCCTTTGATGATTCACGCAAAGACGCAGAGGCGCAGAGGTGTGCTTGCGCTCGTCCTTGGCGGATTGCTGTCTTGTGATTGGGCGCTGGCCGGTGAGAAGGCTGTCTTCGCCAATGGCGACCGGATTGCGGACGCGGCTATCAAGACCAGCTCGATCGGCGGCGCCGGCGTCCAGGGCGTGTTGGTTGTTGACGGTGAGGAGCGAGGGTTTGGCGGCTTGGTGCGATGGGGCGAGCCGGCAGCAGCGTCGACGCGGACGGGAGTGGTGCTCGACGATGGGTCGCGGCTCCTGTGCGATCGACCCTGGTCGCCCGCGGGGCTGGCGCGCGTGGGTGACAGCGAGGTGAGTTTGCGGCGTGGGAAGGGTTGGGTCGCATTCCCGCGAAACCGTGTCCGCTGGGTGCTGCTCGCGCCCGAGGCGGCGGGTCTGGATATCGAGCGTCTGCCCGAGGTTGACGCCGCCGAAGGCGAAGACGTCGTGCTGCTCGTTGGCGGCGATCGCTTGGCGGGACACGTTGAAGAGCTCACGCACGAAACGCTGCGTCTCTCGGTCGCCGGCCAATCGATCGACACCCCGCTCGAATCGGTCGCCGCTCTGCGGCTTAGCGGTCTGCCGAATGAACCCGCGGAGGCCTCTTGCGTCGTCGGTCTTACCGACGGCTCGTTGCTCCGCGCCGAACAATTCACCGTCGCCGACGGCTCTTTCACCGCCCACGTCCGCAGCGCCGAGGTCACGGGCGAGATGGCGACGTTCGCCTTCGTCCAGCCGCTGTCGACGGGCGTGCGTTATCTGTCCGACCTCGAGCCGGTCGATTATCGCCACACGCCCTACCTCGACCTGGCCTGGCCCTACGCGCGAGACCGGGGGCTCGGCGGCGGCCTCCTGACGGGAGGGGGCCGACGGGCGGCGAAGGGGATTGCGTTACATACCGCGGCGCGCCTGGTGTATCGGCTCGACGCGACGCCGCAGCGCTTCCAGGCCGAGATCGCCGTCGCCGACCC
>JBGSJY010000443.1:0-2958 GCA_041741515.1 Pirellulales bacterium
CGCATCGCCTCGACGGCCGACTCGATCGTGCCGTGGCCGGTGACGAGGATCACCTCCGCCTCGGGGAGCCGCTGGCGGGCCTCGGCGAGGACCTCCAGGCCGCCGGCGCCGCCCGGCATCACGAGGTCCGTAACGACAATCTCGTAGCCCCCCTTCTCCATCCGCTCGACGGCCGCCTTCCCCGACAGGGCCGTGTCGCAGGCGTAGCCGATCTTGCCGAGCGACTCGCTCATCGCCTCGGCGTGGCCCTCGTCGTTGTCGACCACCAAAACGCGGATCGGCGGTCCAGCGGCGGCGCGGGTGGTGGGGGTGGGCATGGGGAAAGTATGAAGGCGGAAGGCGGACGGGGGAAGGCGGAGCATTGGTGCTAGGCGCGACCACTCGCTTATCCCCCTCCTCCGCTTTCGGGGGAGGGGCTAGGGGAGGGGGTTGGAGCGGGTACCCACTTCGCCTCCTCCCCCCGTTCTCGAATTGAACGGCCTCCTCCTAAAGGAGGAGGGGGATATAGAGCCGATCGACGCTCAGTCCCAATTCTCCCCCTTCCGCCTTCGTCCTTCCCCCTTCGCTAGGCGATCGTATCCACAATCCCTCCATCGACCCGCACCGCGGCGCCGTTCGTCGCACTCGCCAAGTCCGAGCACAGGTACGCCACGAGCGCCGCCACCTCTTCCGCCGTCGCAAAGCGCCGGATCAGCGAGGTCGGACGGTTCTTCGGCACGAAGTCGCGCTTCATGTCGGCCTCGCTGACCCCTTCGGCCTCCGCCATCTCACGGACGAACTCTTCGACGCCGTCGGTCCAGGTCGGGCCCGGCAGGACGCTGTTCACGGTGACGCCCGTGCCGCTGAGTGTTTTCGCGAGGCCGCGGGCGACGGCGAGCTGGGCCGTCTTCGTCACGCCGTAGTGGACCATCTCCACGGGGATATTGATCGCTGACTCGCTGGCGATGAACAGCACGCGTCCCCAGCCGCGGTCGCGCATCGCCGGCGCAAGCAGCCGGCTCATCCGCACGCCGCTCATCACATTGACGCGGAACAGCCGCTCCCACTCGTCGTCGGGGATCTCGAAAAACGGCTGCGGCGTGAAGACGCCCGCGTTGTTGACAAGGATATCGACCTTGCCGAATGCCAGCGCCGCCGCGGCGACCTGCTCAGCGCCCTCCGCTGTCGATACGTCACCAGCGACGGGCCGCGCGTCGCCAAACGCCTGCAACTTCTCCGCCGCAGCGTTGGTGCGAGCCTCATCGCGACCGTTCACAAGGACCGTCGCCCCCTCTTTAAGCAGCGTCTCAGCAATCGAGGCGCCGATGCCGAGAGTCGAACCGGTGACCACGGCCGTACGGCCCTTGAGCTTGAGATCCATGAGAGAGATTCACTTGAGGTAAGTAGGCGGGATCGCTTCTACGCGGGCGAGCCAGTAGAGGTTCGTATCAGAGCCGCGACCGTCAGGGAGCGACCAGGACGCTAAACCACGGGCGAGCGATCTGGGTCCGTGAAGGGATAGACCCCTTCTTGCTTCAGCAGTTCGATCAGGACATCACCACCGTTTTCTTGTTTGTATTCGAACTCGCTGGGGAAAATTTCGATAACTGCGAGCAATCCGAACGTATGACTGTTCGCTATTTCAAATTTGGCGAACTCATCGAAAATGACGAGAGGGTTCAGGGACCTGTCGTCGCTAATCGGAATCTCGCACGTCTCGTAACGATTCAACGTCGCATCCACGCTGTACCGTGCAATCACATTCAACATGCGAGCGATTCGCATGTCGATGCGTCCCGATTCCGTCTCGGAATTATTCGCGTCGCTTCTTGAGAACGGCTGTCGCATAAAGGCGACGAGTTCATAGGTTGTCAGCCGGTCGTTTGAAGAACCCTTGTCGGGTAGGAGTGAAAGCTCCTTTGTCGCCATCGCAGTTCCGGACTTCGATGATCTGAAGTAGTACTGGTCGAGTAAACCACCGACCTCGTAAGGAATAATGGCGTACATTACCCAATCTTCAGGGTCGCCGAGTACCGACGCCATGAGTTCCGACTTCCGCTCGTACCAAACGTTCATCTCAGCGCCTTCTGGGTCATCGAGGTTCTCTGTCATAACTCGATCTTCATTCTTGCGAGAGTTCTTGGTAGCTGAACGGATCGGTCGCTCCCTGACGGTCGCGGCTCGGAGTTCAAATCAGTGACTTCCCCATCCAAACATCATCTGCGCTCATCCGCGTCCATCAGCGGCTCATTAATTGAATCGCTAGAAGACTTAGCCAACCGCGCCACCGCCGGCAACTCGATCGCAAAGCGCGTCCCGCGCCCCAGCTCGCTTTGCACGCTAATCGCGCCGCCGTGGGCTTCGATGATCTTCATCGTTGTCGGCAGGCCCAGGCCGCTGCCGCCGGGCTTGGTGCTGAAGAAGGCCTCGAACATCTTACTGGCGGTGGCGTCGTCCATGCCCAGGCCCGTGTCGGTCAGGTAGACCGCCGCCCGATCACCCAGGGCCCGCGTCTGCACGACGATCTGCCCCCCCTCGGGCATCGCCTGCACCGCGTTCAAGAGCAGGTTCACCAGCGCCCCGCGGAACGCCTCGCGGTCGAGCCGCACCGTCGGCAGGTCGGGGTCGAGATAGGGGACAATCTCCACCCCGGCGCGCTCGCACTCGGGCTCGAAGAAATCCAGGGCCTCGGCGATCTCGATGTTGAGGTCGCGTGGGACAAGATCGACACGCCGCACCTTGGCGTAATTAAGAAAATCCTCGAGCAGGTCCTGCAGCCGCGTGCACTCCCGCTGCACCGCGGCGATCCGCTTGGCGACCCGCTTCTGCTGCGGCGAGAGCAGCGCCTCGTCCTCCACCTCGTCCGGCAGCACGTCTTCCGCGAGCAGCTGCATGTTGAGCCGGATCGTCGATAGCGGGTTCTTGATTTCGTGCGCAAGCCCCCCCGCGAGCCGAGCAATCTCGGCGTACTGGTCCATC
>JBGSJY010000444.1:0-2314 GCA_041741515.1 Pirellulales bacterium
TCGCTGCCGCAGACGCCGCACGCGGCGACGCGCACGAGCACCTCGTCGGCGCCGAGTTGGGGCTCGGGGAAGTCGACGATCTCAAGCCGCTTGGCGTCGGTGAGGAGGAGGGCTTTCATGAGGCGGCGCGCGCGGGGCGGCTACTGCGTGACGGAGTTCGGTTTCGCGTTGCGTCTCCGCCGGAACTCGAGGTAGGCCAGGCCGAGCAGGACCGCGGCGGTAATCGGCAAGACGAAGTAACGCAGGGCGTCGCCGAGGTTCCCCGCCGCCTCGTGGCGCTGCGCGGCCAGCACCAGGTAGGTCACGTAGGCGACGTAGTACGCCAGGAGCAGCGCGCCCTCCCAGCGGGCGACCACGCCGCCGGTGAAGAAGATCGGCAGGCAGATCATCGCGACCGCCGCCATCACCGGCAGGTCGAAACGCAGCGTCTCGGCGGCGATGGCGACGCCATCCGGCGCCACGACCGCCGCGGCGCCGAGCACGGCCGTGAGGTTGAAGAGGTTGCTGCCAACGATATTTCCCACGGCGATGTCCCGTTGCCCGCGCAGGCTCGCCACGACCGACGTCATCAACTCGGGCATGGACGTGCCCACGGCCACGACTGTCAGCCCGATAACCAGCTCGCTGACGCCCCACGCCTGGGCGATGCTCACGGCGCCGCTCACCATGAACTGCGATCCGAGGATGAGTAGGCCCAGCCCGACCACAACGAAGGCCATCGACGCCCCGAACGACCCTTCAGGCGGCGCTGCGTCGGCGTCGATCGAAGCTTCTCGCCTCGCGAGCAACAACTGCAGCACCGTGTAGCCTATCGCCACCGCCAGCAGGATGAAGCCGTCAACGCGGCCGAAGTTTCCGTCAAGCGCTAAGACAATCACGCCCACGGACACCGCGATCATCAGCGGCACGTCGAGCCGCACCAGTTGCGACGATACGATCAGCGGCGCCGCCAGCGCCGACAAGCCGAGGATCAGCAGCACGTTGCACGTGTTGCTGCCGACGACGTTGCCCACGGCGATGTCGGCTTGGCCCGACAGGGCCGCATTGACGCTCACAGCGAGCTCGGGAGCGCTGGTGCCGTAGGCGACGACCGTCAAACCAATCGCGAGGGGCGGGATGCCGGCCCGGCTAGCCAATTGGCTCGCGCCGCGCACCAACCACTCGGCGCCGAGCACCAGCAACACCAACCCACCCACCAGCAGCCCGAGGGCGACCATCGCAGTTTCTCAATTCCACAATCCAAGTTGTGCGCCCGGCCCACCACGGAAACCGTCCCGGCGCTGTTCGGGCTCCGAACTTATCAGACCAGCTTGTCCAGCAGCAGAGTGGCCAGGCTCAGCGCGGCAAAGAAACCGCACATGTCCGTGACCGTCGTCAACAGCGGGCTGGACGCCAACGCGGGATCGACGCGGGCGAGCTTCAGCGCCAGCGGGATGACGCCGCCGAGCAGGACCGCCACGAGCGTATTGATCCCCAGCGCGCCGCCGACCACCAGGCCCAGCCAAACGTTGCCGCCGTACAGCGCAGCGACCCCGCCCAACAGGGCGCCGAGCACCAAGCCGTTGATCAGGCCGACGCTCGCCTCCTTCGACCAGACCCGCAGCCACTCGGTCGGACGCAACAGGCCAAGCGACAACTCGCGCATGCTCACCGCCACCGATTGGTTGCCGCTGCAGCCCGACATGTCGGAGATCATCGGCAAGAACACGGCCAGCGCGATGACGCTGCTGAGCGTGTCTTGGTAGAAGGCGATGACGCTCGCCGCGATCACGTTCAGGACGATATTGACGCTCAGCCACGCCAGCCGCATGCGGCTGCGGCGCCAAATGGGCATCGAGCGTAGCTCCTCGGCGACGACGCCCATCGAGCGGCGGTAGTCGCTGGTGGCCTGCTCTTCGGCGGCTTCGCTGACGGCACGGCGGCTGACCGCGCCGAGGAGGCGTCCCTGGTCGTCGATGACGGGCGCCCCGAGGAAAGCGTTCTCATCGAAGAACGCGGTCAGTTCATCGAGCGGCATCTCAGCGGGGATCGCGAGGGGGTCGGCGATCATGATCTCCGAAAGCCGCGCTCCCTCGTCGGCGATCAAGAGGTCGCGGAGCCGCAACACCCCCACGAGACGCCGGCCCTTGGCGACGACATAGGCGTACTGAACGTCCAGGTCCCGCAGCTTCGTCGCGCCGGCGCGAAGGCGGCGGAGCGTCGTCTCGACGGTGGCGATGTCGCGGAGGGCCACGACCTCGGTCGCCATCAAGCCGCCGGCCGAATCCTCGGGGTAGGCGGCCAGTTCCGCGATGCGCTGGGCCTCGTCGTCGGC
>JBGSJY010000445.1:0-4763 GCA_041741515.1 Pirellulales bacterium
GCCGACGCCGTAGAGCCGGCCGTCGTGGTAGACGGGCGTGGGGATGCTCCCTTGGAGGTCTTTGCGCCACTCGACGTGCGTGTCGGTGACGTCGCCGTCGCCGCCGGCCTTCACCGCCAGCGACGCGCCGCGGCTGCCGAGGTAGTACACCACCCCGTCGTGCGCGACGACGCTGGAGGTGATGCTGCTCGACTCGGAGCCCCGGCAATGCCACAGCAGCTCGCCGGTCGCCGGGTCGAGCGCGATGAGCTGGTCGGGCGCCGAGTAAACGAGCTCCTTGCGGCCATCGACTTCCACGACGATTGGCGTTCCCCAGCAGCCGTTCCAACCCTCGTCGCCGTAGCGCCAGAGTTCTTTGCCGGTTTGCTTGTCGAGGCCGAACAGGGCGTTGCTCTCGGCGGTCGCCGCGCAGACGAGGACGTCATCGACGACGATCGGGCTCGCCGCCGAGCCCCAGTCGCTCGCGCCGAAACCGTCGCCGCAGTCGGTGTGCCAGAGCTCTTTGCCGTCCATGTCGTAAGCGAACGCGCCGCTGCGGCCGAAGTACGCGTAGAGGCGCTCGCCGTCGCTGGTGGGCGTGTGCGAGGCGTAGCCATGCTGGGCGAACATCCCCTCGTACTTGTCCTCGGGGAGCTTGGCCTTGGCCTCGGCGGTCCAGAGTTCTTTGCCGGTCTCGCGGTCGTAGCAGAGGACCATCCGCTTGAGGTTGGCCTGGTCGCCGGGGTCCTCGGTGCTGAGGCCGTAGCCGGTCCAGCAGGTGAGGATCACCTTGTCGCCGACGACGATCGGGCACGACGAGCCGGGGCCGGGCAGTTCGATCTTCCAGGCGACGTTCTTGTCGTCGCCCCACTCGGTGGGCGGGGCGGCGTCGGCGCTGACGCCCGAGCCGTTGGGGCCGCGGAAGCGGAGCCAGTCGCTGGCCATGAGGGGCGAGCAACATGCAGCAAGGAGAAACAGCGAGAGGAGGCGCTGCATGGCGGGGCCGGGTGCTTGAGGGATCGGGCGGGCGATCCTTTGAGCGGAGCGGAGCGGGGGGCTCAAGTCAAGGTTTGGCTGGGAGGGGGGAGCTCGAGCGTGGCTGGTGGGGGAAAGCGTTTGGCGGGGCAACTCCGGGAGCTGACGCTTCCCGGCTCGCATGGTGGGGGAACCGCGGGGCGTGTCCAACGCGCTGCCTGCGAGCCGGGAAGCGTTAGCTCCCGGAGGAATTCGCGATCAGGCCGCCTGCCGGACCCGCGCTGCGCTGGTTCCGGCCTACAGTTCCCTCGCCGCGACGAGCACGCCCCAGAGGCGCTCGCGCCTGCGGGTCTCGACCCGCTTGAAGCCCGCGCCGTAGAGGCGGGCGGTTTGCTCTTCGATCGTTTCGTGGCAGTCGTCGCCGCTGTGGCGTTCGCCGCCGAAGCCGTCGAGGTTGCGCTCGGCCCAGCGGTCGACGATCTCGGCGAAGGAAGGGGGCGTCTGGCCGGCGGCGACGGCCGAGCGCATGTGCTCGCCCCACTCCTCAAGGTACGCCCGGTAGGTGGCGTCCGACGGGGGGCGGTACTCGTCGCCGTTGACGAAGAGGCCACCGAGCTCCAGGCCGTCGCAACACGCGGCGAAGACGGCGTTCTTTTCGTCCGCATCCAGATGATGCAGCGCCGAGGTGCTCACGATGGCGTCGACAGGGCCCACCAGGCGCCGCCAGTCGTTCTCCTGAGCACGGCAAGAGACGAACTGGGCACGCGCGCCGAAGCGGGCGAGGCGGACTTTGGCGAGCTGCAGGAAGGGTTCGGACGGATCGACGACCGTCACCCTCGCGGCGGGAAAGGCGCTGAGCAGCCGCTCGGCGAGCCGGCCCGAGCCGCCGCCCAGGTCGATGAGCTTTACCGCGTCGGATGCCTTGAACGGTAGCGCTGCGACGACGGCCGCTTGGACCTCGTCGTAGTAGGGGTGGATGACGGGCCCAGCGGCGTCGTAATCGACGGCGAACTGGTGGGCGTTCCAGCGGTAGGTGGCGGTGCTCATGCGGGGAGAGACCGCCCGAAAGAGCTAGGGGTTCGCTTGGGTTTTTTTGGTGGTAAGCATTTCGTGACGCACTTCGGTCCCTGACCAGGATTGAGCAAGGGCCATCAGGACGAGGTGGGCTAGATGTGGTTCCAATCCATGAAGCGTCAGTGCGATTGGTCCCCCTCCACCGTTTTCGGGGGAGGGGCTAGGGGATGGGGGCGCAGTGGGTACCCGCTTCAACACCCTCCCCTAGCCCCTCCCTCTAAAGAAGGAGGGGGACATAACGCGCTAACGCTTCTTTGGATTGAATTGCTAACAACCAACTGCTAGCGATTGCACAATCCTGTGACGCTCCCGGCTCGCCGCCCACGTGATGGCGAGCCGGGAGCGTCAGCGACCGGAGGGGACGACGAGGCCCGATCCAATCCCCAAATCCCCCGGCGCGCCTGCGCCGTCCCCCCGGCTTACCGAGTCGGTCCCGGAGGGCCCCAAAAATGCGCTGGGCCGCCGATTATGAAGACCAGGAAGTGTCCATCGAGCGCAAGTCTTTTTTGGGTAAGCCTTTGCGTATCGTTAGGGGCCTTCATTTCGGCTTCACACGAACTTCGCGCCGAGCCACAACCTGTTGTGTGCTAGCAACTTACGAAATACCAGGATTTGGATTGACGCGACGCCGTGGGCGCGTAGGATTTCGCCTCTGTCGCCCCAAATGTTGTGGCCTATCGGGCATCGGACACAATATATTGGGGTTAGCAAGCGTTTTTCCCTCCCGAACCCCGGGAGTTGGCTCCGATAGGGGCCTTATCTGGTGGCGTCGGCTCCGCGGAGCGGACCACCAAACGCGACGCAACGCGACTGACTGAAGATCCAGATTTTGAATCTTGAGATTCGGCCCCTCGGCATGGCAAGCCGATCGAAGGGGTAAAGAAATGGTGGACACGCGTTCAGTATTTCTGCTAGGAATGGATGCCCCCCTCTCCAGCCTACACAGGAGGTAGCATGGCGACCGTCGACGCCGGCTTTGCGCAGCAGACCCCATCCAACAGCCCCTCGAATGGCCCGTCCCGGGACGGACAGCAGCCGCCGAAGACTTTCCACGGGCGGCTCAAGGTCGATGCGACCTTCTGTCCGACCGACGTGGCGGACCCGTTCGACACCGTGAACTGGGAGATCCGTTCGTCCAGCATCAAGGACGAGAACGGCAAGGTCCTGTTCGAGCAGACCAACTGCGAGGTGCCCTCGTTCTGGAGCCAGCTGGCGACTAACGTCATCTGCAGCAAGTACTTCTACGGCGAGGTCGGCACTCCCGAGCGCGAGTACAGCGTCCGCCAGTTGATCCACCGCGTGAGCCGGACGATCACCGATTGGGGCCTGGAGGACGGCTACTTCGCCAGCAAGGAAGACGGCGAGCGCTTCTACCGCGACCTGACGTGGTTGTGCCTGCACCAGCACGGGGCGTTCAACTCGCCCGTGTGGTTCAACGTCGGCCTCTACCACCAGTACGGCGTCACCGGCGCGAAGTGCAACTGGCACTGGGACCCGCAGGCGCAGAGCGTCAAGCAGCCGGAGAACCCGTACGAGTACCCGCAGGGCTCGGCGTGTTTCATCCAGTCGGTGGGCGACAACATGGAAGACATCATGCGCCTGGCGACGAGCGAGGCCATGCTGTTTAAGTTCGGCTCGGGCACCGGCACCGACCTGTCGACGCTCCGCAGCAAGCGTGAGAAGCTGTCGGGCGGCGGCATCCCATCGGGCCCGCTGTCGTTCATGCGTGTCTACGACCAGATCGCCGCGGTGGTGAAGTCGGGCGGCAAGACCCGCCGCGCCGCGAAGATGCAGTCGATCAAGGTCTGGCACCCGGACGTGATGGAGTTCATCGAGTGCAAGTGGCGTGAGGAGCAGAAGGCGCAGACGCTGATCGCCAGCGGCAAGTACGAGTCGAACTTCAACGGCGAAGCGTACAGCTCGGTGATGTTCCAGAACGCCAACCTGTCGGTCCGCCTGACGGACGACTTCATGGTCGCCTACGAGAAGGGCGCCGAGTGGAAGACGCGCTGGGTCACCGACAACACCGTCGAGGGTCCGACCTACCAGGCCCGCGAGGTGATGGAGCGGATGAGCGAGTGCGCCTGGCACTGCGGCGACCCTGGCGTGCAGTACGACACGACGATCAACCGCTGGCACACGTGCCCCAACAGCGGCCGGATCAACGCGTCGAACCCGTGCAGTGAGTACATGTTCCTCGACGATACGGCGTGCAACCTGGCGAGCGTGAACTTGATGAAGTTCGTGCGTAAGCAGGACGACGACAGTGATGTCGCGGGGACGTTCGACCACGAGCGTTACGCCGCCGCGAGCCGCCTCTACTTCATCGCCCAGGAGATCCTGGTCGATCACGCCAGCTACCCGACTGACAAGATCGCGGCCAACAGCCACAAGTACCGCCCGCTCGGGCTCGGCTTTGCGAACCTCGGCAGCCTGCTGATGTCGAGCGGCCTGCCGTACGACTCGGACGAGGGCCGCGGCGTGTGCGGCGCGATCACGGCGATCATGCACGGCACCGCGAACCTCACCAGCGCCGAGCTGGCTGAGGCGGTCGGCACGTTCGACGGTTACCAAGAGAACCGCGAGCCGATGAACCGCGTGATGCAGATGCACCGCGACGCGGTCGGTCAGATCGACGAGTCGTGCCCCGCGGCGCTCTGGTCGTAGACACGCATGAACGACAGCGGGCCCGATGGGATGCCGCCGCCCGACAGCTTCTCACGCTTGCTGCGGAG
>JBGSJY010000446.1:0-6598 GCA_041741515.1 Pirellulales bacterium
CGCTACCGTGGCGTCGCCGAGGTGTTTGTCGATGTCGACTCGCATCGCACGATCACGGGGCCGCTTCATGGAGCTCTGAAGCAAAGACTTGACTCGGCAGAAAGCGAGGCGTGGTTCTGCCACGACTTACGGACCTACGGCGGGCACCGCGCCCATGTCGAGTTCACGCCCGTCGGGAACTTCGAGTTGCTAGAGGTCAGTTTCGCCCCCACGCAGCCGACCTCGGCCCCGACCGTCAACGCGGCGGTGCAGAGCGTGTTCGATGAGCGTGCCCCAGCGGACGCAGAAGCGGCGGCCAGCGCGGTCGTCGAGGCGATGAAGCGGGCCATCGATCGAGCGGCCATTAACGCAGGGCCGTTCGTCGGCGAAAAACTAACGGCCGACGAAGCGCGGCTGCTGAACTGGATTGTCGCGCATGACAACCTCCTTCCCGCAGCAGAAGCCGACTCGTCGGCAAAGCTCCAAACAGCAGTCTCTGAGTTCGCTCGCGAACAAGCCGCTCTCGAGGCGAGGATCCCTTTCCCTGTCTGGTCACTTGCATCGCTCGACGGCAGCGGCTTCGACGAGCCGGTCCATCGCCGGGGTCAGTCTCGATTGCGTGCGGAGTCTCCGACGCCGCGGCGCTTTCTAACGGCCCTCGACGGCGAAATGTCGATCGCCCGTGGCAGCGGGCGCCGGGAGTTAGCCGACCGCCTCGTCGATTCGGGGAACCCGCTGACGGCTCGCGTCTTTGTGAATCGCGTCTGGTCTCACCTATTCGGGCGCGGCCTTGTGGGGACGGTCGACAACTTCGGCGCCCTTGGCGACCCGCCAACGCATCCAGACCTGCTCGATACGCTGGCCGTTGATTTCGTCGCCGGCGGATGGGACGTCAAAGCGCTGATACGGAGGCTCGTTCTCTCACGGACCTATGGCATGGGCGCGACGCCAGACCCGCGCGCTAAAGAAGCCGACCCCGACAACCGCTTGGTGCACAGTGCGCGCGTCCGGCGCCTGCCTGCGGAAGCGATCCGCGATGGGATGCTTGCAGTTTCCGGCCAGTTGGACCCGACCTCCTTCGGCCCCAGCGTCAAAGTCCACGTGACGGAGTTCATGCGGCACCACCGTGGACCGGAGGAGAGCGGGCCGCTCGATGGCGACGGGCGGCGGAGCATTTATCTGGAGGTGCGTCGCAACGCGTTCGAACACTTTCTGGCCGCGTTCGACAAGCCCGCGCCGTTCTCCACGGCCGGCATGCGATACGCCAGCAACACGCCTGCGCAGTCCCTCACGTTGTCGAACGACCCGCTGGTCCTGCAACTCGCCTCGCAATGGGCGGAAACTCTCGTCGAACGCTTCTCGGACGACGAGGAGGCAGCCCGCGACGCCTACCTAGCGGCCTATGGACGGCCGGCGACGACCGCGGAAGTCGCGAGGATCAGCCTGTTTCTACGGGCGATTGACACTCCCCCATCGCCGGCGCTGCGGCGGGAAGCCTGGGGAGATGTCTGCCTAGCGCTCTTCAACGCCAAAGAGTTCGTGTTCCTTCGATAACCGGTTCAAACAGGGGCCCTATACGTGCATTGCCAGCGCTTTCTGCCGACGGCCATTTCGCGTCGCGCGATGCTACGCAACTGCGCTGGAAGTTTTGGATGGTTGGCCCTCGCCAGCATGGCTCAACGAGAGGCGCGTGGCCAGGAACA
This sequence comes from Pirellulales bacterium, assembly GCA_041741515.1. GTDB lineage: Bacteria > Planctomycetota > Planctomycetia > Pirellulales > Lacipirellulaceae > Botrimarina. The sequence goes on from JBGSJY010000446.1 coordinate 1,683, forward strand.
ACTCACGCCGCCGCCGGCGCGGGCCAAACGAGTGATCTTCCTCTACATGGACGGGGGAGTCTCGCAGGTTGACAGCTTCGATCCGAAGCCTGAGCTCGCCAAACGCCACGGCCAGCCATTTCCAACACCGATCGAACCAACGCAGTTCAATGACAACGGCACGATCTTGGCGAGCCCGTGGAAGTTCTCGCAGTACGGGCAGTCTGGTCTGGCGGTTAGCGAGCTCTTTCCCCATTTGGCACGTTGCGCCGAGCGGCTCTGCGTCGTCCGGAGCATGGTCAGCGATTTCTCGGAGCACAACACGGCGAACTTCTTTCTTCACACCGGCACAGGGCAACAGGGTCGGCCGAGCGCCGGCGCTTGGTTGAGCTACGGGCTGGGGTCCCCCGGCAAGGATTTGCCGGACTTTGTCGTCATCAACGGAGGGCTGGTCCCCAGCGGCGGGCCGGAGAACTTCGGCGCAGGGTTCTTGCCCCCTAGGCACCAAGCGACGGTGTTTCTCCCGCAGGCGGCGCCGATCGCCAATCTGCGGCCACCAGTCGAGCCGACCCCGACCGCCCTCGCACGACGCCGCGAGCTAATCCGCGACCTCGACCGACTTGCCCCGCAAGATCTGGCTGCGAGCGAGGCGGTCGAAAGCGCAATCGCCAACTACGAGCTCGCTTACCAGATGCAGGTGGCGATCCCGCAGCTCGCGGCGATCGATGATGAACCCGAGTTCGTACGCCGCGCGTACGGCCTGGACCACCCGAACGAAGCAACGAAGACGTTCGCCCGCGAGTGCGTCCTCGCGCGACGGCTGGTTGAGAAGGGCGTTCGTTTTGTCGAGCTCACCTGCCCGCGCATCGCCGGCAGCGACCGTTGGGACGCCCACTCGAACCTCAAGGACAATCACGCTCGAAACGCCTTGGCCGTCGATCAGCCGATCGCCGCCCTTCTCGAAGACCTCGCGACTCGGGGCATGCTCGACGATACGCTGGTCCTCTGGGCCGGTGAGTTCGGGCGGACTCCCTTCTCCCAGGGAGCCGATGGCCGCGACCATAATCCGCTCGGGTTCACGATCTGGCTTGCCGGTGGGGGTATTCGTGGCGGCATGACCTACGGCGCCACCGACGACTTTGGCTATCGGGCCATCGACCGACCGATGACGATCCACGACCTCCATGCGACGATACTCCACCTGCTCGGCATCGACCACACACGGCTGACCTTTCGCTACGGCGGGCGCGACATGCGACTGACCGACGTTTACGGCGAGGTCGCCCAGGACCTTTTCGCTTAGTGCTGACCTCGGTTTGCGGGGGCCCTAAGCTCTTGCCGCCGCCCCCCCTGAGACCCTTGCAAAGGCATCTGACCGGGACTCACTCATGCTATCCCTTCTACGGCTCGCTACCGCCCTGGTATTCGCGGCGCTGACGGATTGCTACGGGGGCCCGCCCGCCGCCGGCGCTGCGCCCGGCCCCGCGGCTTGTGTGGGCGCGTTGCCAGAACTGAGCCGACCACTCGTCGAGCCGATGCCTCACGACTATCTGGTCGATCCATCGTTCGCGGTCGCTCAGGTGTACCGGAACAGTCGCGGTGACGAGATCATTCTTGACAATCGACTTGTGAGGCGCACTTGGCGGATTTCGCCCAACGGAGCCTGCGTTGGATTCGACAACCTCGTCAGTGGGCAAGCGATGCTCCGCTCGGTGCGTCCTGAGGCGCGCATCGTCGTCGATGGCGTCCGCTTTGAAGTAGGCGGGCTGACGGGGCAAACGAACCACGCCTACCTTGCCGGCGAGACGCTTGACGCAATGGTCGCGAATCCGAAGGCGTATAAGCTTGTTGGCGTCGAGGTCGGGAAGCCGACGGAGCGCTTGCCCTGGGCTCGCACGCGGCCCAGCTCGCCGGGCTCCGCGTGGCCGCCACGTGGTGTATCCGTTCGCTTCAACTTCGCGTTACCCGCCGAAGCCGACTCGAGGGATGTAAGGATCGCCGTCCATTACGAGATGTACGACGGCCTACCAGCCATGGCGAAATGGATGACCGTCGAGAATCTCTCGTCCAAGCCGGTCACCATCGACCGCTTTGTAGTCGAGGAGCTGGCCGTCGTCGAACAGGCCAACTGGGTCGAAACTGGCGGGGGCCTCCCGCGGCCGGACTACTTGCATGTGGAGACCGATTTTGCGTTTGGTGGGTTTAATCACGAGCCAGCCAATCGCCATGTCGTGCGCTGGTTAAACGACTTGGACTATGCGACCCAGACGAACTGGGAATTGCGCACGCCCTGCCTTCTGGAGGTGTCCCCCGACATCGGGCCTTCGCAAACGATCGAGCCCGGCGGCGTTTTTACCAGCTGCCGAACGTTTGAACTCGCTTATGATGGAACCGATCGTGAGCGTCGCGGCCTTGCGCTTCGCCGTTTCTATCGCGCGATCGCCCCGTGGGTCACAGAAAATCCGCTCACTCATCACCTGCTCAGTTCGGATCCTAAGGACGTGACGCGCGCCGTCAACGAAGCGGCCGAAGTCGGATTTGAGTGCGTCATTCTCTCGTTCGGTAGCGGTTTCGAAATGGAGAATGACGACCCCGCTTACCGCCTCAAGTGGAGGCAAATCGCCGACGACGCGGCCACCAAGGGAGTCGAGCTGGGCGGGTATTCCCTCTTCTCGTCGCGCGCGATCGGTGAGGGCAACGACGTCGTCTCCCCGCCCGGCCACTCGCCTAAGCACGGCTCATGTCCGGCCGCCACGTCTCCTTGGGGGATACGCTATTTCCGGACGATGCGGGCATCGCTCGAGACCTGCGGATTCGGCGTTTTCGAGAACGATGGCCCGTATCCAGGCGACGTGGATGTCACGCCACGGCCGCCATACCAGAAGGGCGCGCTTGATTCGCAGTGGGCGCAGTGGAAAGTCGTCACTGAGTTTTACCGCTGGTGTCGGGGCGAAGGCGTCTACGTCAACGCGCCGGACTACTACTACCTTCAAGGGACAAACAAGTGCGGGATGGGCTACCGCGAGACCAACTGGTCTTTGCCGCGCGATCAACAGGTGATCCACACGAGGCAGAATATCTTCGACGGGACATGGGAAAAGACGCCGAGCATGGGCTGGATGTTCGTACCACTGGCGCAGTACCACGGCGGGGGTGAGGAGGCGACCGTCGAGCCACTTCACGCGCACCTTGACCACTACGAGCGGATGATCGACTCTAACTTCGCCTGCGGGGTTCAGGCCCACTACCGCGGACCACGCCTCTACGATACGCCAAGCGTTCGCGACGCCGTCGCTAAGAAGGTGACGTGGTACAAGCAGCACCGCGAGATCCTCGAGTCGGACCTGATCCACGGCCGGCGGGCCGACGGTCGTGACGTCGATTGGATGCTACACGTCAACCCGCAGGCAAAGGAGAAGGGCATGTTGGTTGCGTTCAATCCCCTGCCCCAACGGATCCGCCGGACCCTCTCGCTCGATCTGCATTATACAGGCGTCATCGACAACGCCCTCGTTTTACAGGAGGGGAAGCCCGCCATGGCCTGCGAGCTCAAGGAAGACCGCTTCCTGGATCTGGACATCGAGATCCCGGCAGGACAGATGAAATGGTGTGTCTTTGAACAAGGTCCGCAGCAATAGTCGGAATGGAATCGGAGCCGGGGTTCGCAGCTTGCTATGGGCCGGCCAGGCTCTCTCCTGACGCGATTCGCAATCGGGACGCCGTCGCGTTTGACGAGTTGCTGGAGCGGGTCCTACGAGAAATCGTTCCCGTAACGTCCAAAAAACTCATTCGGCGAGAAACACCTCGGCAAGGTTGATCGGCATTCAAAATCAAACAGGGCAGGGCCACGCGCGGCCCGCTGCCCCGCTTCCGCTCCGAAGTCTGTTTCGGCAACGCCTCAACAGCCTTCTCCGCTCCAGCCGGGCAGCGATCCTACCCAACCCGAACCTTCATAGCGCGTGGTATAGGAAATCGATACTGGTCAGCTCCATTCTCCGGAAATCCTAACCTGCGATAGCCCACGACTTTCGGACAGCGGCGTAGTGCCCCGCCCCGCCGCTGTCTGAAAGTCGTGGGCTATCGCACGCTGCAAAAATTCGCGGGCTCGCCTGCTGCAAGATCGACGGGCGCCGTCTCTACCTGGGCAAGTACGGCACGCCCGAAAAGCCGGGAGGCGTACGCCAAGGTCGTCGCCTCCGCCATGGCGGGGCTCCCCGTCGATGTCGGGACCGCCAAGAGTGACGCGCCCGCTAAGCCGTCCCTGACGGTCCGCCAACTCGGCGCCAAGTTCGGCGCCAAGTTCGTCGCCTACGCCCGCGCCTGCTAGAGCCGCGACGGGCGCCCCACCAGCGAGGCGGGGCTGATCGAGAAGGCAATCGAGCGGCTGGTCGAGTCGTTCGGCGACATCCCCGTGACGGACTTCGGTTCGCTGAGCCTATCGACCTACCGGGACCAGTTGATTGCCCTGGGGCTGTCCAGGACCACCGTCAACAGCACCACCGGGCGCGTGCGGCGGATGTTCCCCGGGGCGGCGCGTCGGAGAGTGTTCCCCCTTCGGTCGCCCAAGGTCTCGCCCTCGTTGGCGGTCTCAAGTTGGGCAAATCGACGGCGAAAGAGGCGGCCCCCGTGCTCGGAACTTCGTTTCTTGAAAGTATCAGTGAGCAGCGGTCGCACCACCCGAGCAGTTGATAGGCGTCGTCAAGGGCTTCCGCTTTTGTAACCCCTCACCCACCTGAAGTGGTCTAGCGCCCTAGCTTGCGTTTGGTTATGCCATGGGCATGGCCGAGTTGTCGAGAGAAGCGGGCGAGCTGCGGAGGGTCGTCGAGTCGATCCGTCGGGGGACGTTCGGCGAGGCGGACGCCTCGCGGCTTTATCGCGAAGGCGAAGACGCCGTGAAGTTCGTGCTGCTGACGCTGGCCGCGGCGGCTGTTTCGCCG
>JBGSJY010000447.1:0-3812 GCA_041741515.1 Pirellulales bacterium
GGCGGCCTCGGCGTAGCGCAGGGCCAGCAGCACGTCGGTCCCGTACGGCAGGTGCCGGTTGTGCGCCTCGGTCGCCCCCCAAGGCAGCACCGCCACCCGCGGCGGCCGGTCGGCGAGGCGCCGGAAGTTGGTTTCGAGGAGGACGTGGTCGCGGATCGGCATCGGACGGCTCGCGTCGAGGGTGGCGGTCACGCACGCAGTCTACACCGATTCTCGATGGGGACCGGTGGGCGGGTCCTCGCTAGCGGCGAGCCCTGTTCTCGCGGAAGGCCTGCCACCCGGGTGGTGGCTCGTCCCCTTGGGTGGGGCAGATAGCGAACATCGCTAACAGCAGCCCCACCATCAGACAGTTCTGCTCACGCGGATCCGCATGGGCGCCCGTTATCCGATAGCCTTCCACCACCAACCACGCCGACACCAGCAGGATCCCGAGGTGAGCGCCACGCAGGGGCCGGTAAAAGGCGGCCAGGGCCAAAACCATCACCGCCACGCCCGCCACGGGCTCCATTCCCCACGCCAGGGTCTCGGCGGGGCCGCGATGAAACACCAGCGGGCTGATGGCCAGCCAGCACGCCAACATGACTTCTACCGTCCGGGCCCACATGGCGTTACTCCCCGCCTACCGGGGCTGTCTGAAGACGACCGGCGCGGGCCGTGTTGCCGGTGATGATCGCCTGGGCCGACTCTTCCGCCACTTCGGACGGGTAGCCCCAGAACGCCTTCCAGAGCTGGCCGACGCTACCCGTGCGGCGCCAATGCTCACGTAGGTACAACAGCGATGACCAGACCTCGTCGTAGGCGAAGTAAACAAGCGCCAGCGAAATGACCGCGGTCACCATGCACGGAAAGCACCACGCGCCGACGACGAACCCCTGCATGAATATGAGCGCCGCGCTCACGATCCCCAAGGGGATGACGTCGATTCCGAACAGCACGACCATCCAGGGACGGTACTGCCAGCGACGGGTCGAACCGGCCAGCCCGAAAATGACATCGCCGAGGTACGCCAGCGCGCCGATCGCCGCGTCGGGCGCCCGGAACCAGTGGTGCATCCGGCCGGCGACCTCCGAGTCGAGGACGTTCTGGGTCTGCTCCCCGAAGACCGGGTCCCAGACTCCCGGGACGAGCCGCCACTGATAGAGCGCCATGTAGGCGGCGATCACAAAGGCGACGCTTGCCAGCAGACAGACCGGGACACGCTGCGACCAGGCCGACGGGTTGTAGCCGAAGCGATGGACCGGCGCCTGCAAGTCGCTGCGGAGGGAATCGTCGATCACCGCGAGGCCTCCGTCGGGTTGGCGGAAGTGTGGCGGGAAGAGCCGCTCGCGGGGGCTCGGCCGCGGCGGCCAGAGGGGGGATCTCCCAAACCATTCAACGCGTACCAACGAGCCGGGTCCTGCTGCAGTCGGCGCAACATCTCGGGAAGCGATTCACTCAACCTCCTCTGCGGCGCCCACCTGAGCAAACGCTTGGCAAGGCTGCAATCGAGCGGGTAATGGTCGTCCGCCATTTCGATCATCCACGGCTTGATGAATTCGTCCTCTCCTATCGCGTTCTTCACCCACGAGCCGGCCCGCGCGACGAACTCCGGGATACGCACCGTCGTCCACTCTTCGCCGTAAAGACCCTCGCCGATCAGGTTCTGCAACTCGCCGTAGCCGAGCAATTCATCCTCGGCGACGAGCATCGCCACATAGCCTTCGAGTTGGCTGCGTTTAGCGATGGCGCATTCGATCGACGAGGCGATGTCGTCGAGGTGGATGAACGGCTGACCCCGGCTCAGATCACCGGGGAAGAAATGGCTCTCGAAGTCGCGTTCGTAGATCCGTTTGATCTGTTGCGCGATGGGGATCGAATTGCAATCCTCGTCGTAGGCCCCGGCCAGACGGAGCGACACCGCGGGGATATCGCCGCGATGCTCTTGCATTACCCGTTCGGCGGCCAGTTTCGACTCGGAGTAATCCCATTGGGCCTGAGTCGGGGACGACTCGTCGAGGCGAGCCTCCTTCTTCCCTGCCGGCTTCATAACCAACATGCTGCTACTGAAAACAAACTGAGCGACTTCAAACCGCTGCAGTTGCTCCAGCAACCTCTGCGTCCCCTCCACCGTCAACTCCTGGTAGAGCGGGCTCGGCTCCCCCGCGAAGTCATAGTAAGCGGCCAAATGAACCACCGATGCGATCCGTCCCCCGGCGACGTCGCGCAGCCGACGGAGCGCGTCGTTGAGCGACTCATCGCTGGTCAGGTCACACTGCAACCACCGGATCGAAGGAACCTCCTCCTCCGGTACCGTGATGTCCAACCCGTAGAGGTCGTATTTCTCCGCCAACCTACGAGTGAGCGCGGCGCCGATCCGTCCGGTGCTGCCGGTAATCACCACCACGGGCTTTTCGGTCGGGGGGTAGCTTTGGGTCATCCTGGGGCGCCTCCGGGACGGTTCGAACGGGCCTGTGGAGGTCCTTTTCCGCAAGGCCCGTGCCGAGGCCCGCAGTCCGCGGGGCAGAGCAAGGAGGCCGCCCCTCCCCCCGCCGTGGTGGGCCCTGAGGGCGTCCCGTAAACTGCCCCCATGGAGAATCTGGAGCTACGCTCAGCGACGGTCGACTTCACCGCTCACCGGGACGCCGCCGGCGTGCCGCACGCCCAGTGTCATTCATGGCTCGATGCGGTTTACGCGTTGGGCTACCTGCACGCGCTGGACCGCCCGACGCAGATGCACTTTGCGCGGACGGTCGCCCTGGGTCGCGCCGCCGAGCGGATCGCCAACCGGCCGGAGATGTTGGAGATGGACCGCTTCCTCCGTCGCTCCGGCATCCACCGGCGCCTCGGCGAAGAGGCCGCCCTGCTGCCGCGGTCGGTCCTCGAACAACTCGAGTGGTACTGCGCCGGCGTCAACGACGGCCTCCTCGAGGTCGGGCGCACCTTGCCGATGTGGGCCGTCGGGTTCCAGCCCGAGGCGTGGGACGCCGAGGCCGTGCTCGCCATCGGAAACCTCCTGTCGTTCGCCGGTCTCGCCGTCGGCGAGCAAGAGGCCAAGCGGGTGATCCTCGAGTTAGTTCAAGTCGGCGCTTCCGACGAGCGCCTCCGCGAGCTGTTTCGGCCGTATCTGGACGGCGTCGATTTCGGTCCTCTTCACGAGGTGAGATTCGCGAAAAAGCTATCTGACGACGCGTTGGAATTGCTCGCCGACCTGCCCCGTCTGGCCGGGAGCAACGCCTGGGCCGTCGCCCCCTCACGTAGCGCAACGGGGAGCGCGCTGCTGGCGTCCGACCCCCATCTGGAGGTGAATCGTCTGCCGGCCATCTGGTACGAGGTCGTGCTGCGCTGGACCCGGAGCGGCGGGCGGCAGGAGTACGCAATGGGGGCAACGCTGCCCGGTTGCCCGCTGATGGCGGTCGGACGCAATTCACAGCTGGCGTGGGGGGTCACTTACATGCCCGCCAACACAAGCGACTATTTCATTGAGGACGTCCGTCCGAAGCCCGACGTCGACGAAGCGTGGCAGTACCGCCGCGGCGAGAACTGGATCGACTACCGCCCGCGCGTCGAGCGGATCGGTCGCCGCGGCGCGAAGCCCGTCGATCACTCTGTCTACGAGAACGAGGTCGGCGTGCTCACCGAGCCGCCCACGGCGCCGGGCAAGCACCTGTCGGTCGCTTGGATCGGCGGCCGTCCGGGCGGGGGCCAGGCGATCGCGACTTGGCTCGACGTGATCTCCGCCGGCTCGACGCTCGAGGGGATGGACATCGTGCGCCAGTCGTCCCACCCGTCGCTGGTGTGGGTCTTCGCCGACGCCGCGGACCACATCGGCAAGC